>PGYH01000095.1 GCA_002839575.1 Methanomicrobiales archaeon HGW-Methanomicrobiales-6 | reverse complement strand
GGGCGTTTGCGGACATGTATGTCCGGGACGCAAACGATCTCGTCATCGATGCGCTCGGCGGTTACCTCCTCGCCCGGCGGACGATCACCCACCGCTACGGCCACTGCTGGCGGTGCAAGACCCCCATCATCTACCGCGCGACGGCACAGTGGTTCCTGAAGGCCACCGAGATCCGCGAACCGATGCTGCAGGAGATCACGAAGGTGAAGTGGTACCCCGAGTGGGCGGGGAGCGCCCGGTTCCACGACTTTGTCAGGGACTCCCGCGACTGGTGCATCTCCCGGCAGCGCTACTGGGGCATCCCCATCCCCATCTGGCAGTGTGAGCAGTGCGGCGAGCGAACCGTCATCGGCACCATCGCCGAACTCGAGGAGCGGTCGGGTGCGAAGGTTCCCGATCCGCACCGCCCCTACGTGGACGAGGTCGTCATCCCGTGCTCATGCGGCGGGGAGATGCGCCGGGTCGACGACATCTTCGACGTCTGGTTCGACTCGGCGGTCGCGTCGTGGGCGACCCTCAGGTTCCCCAGGAAGCGCGAGGCCTTCGACCGTCTCTGGCCGGCGGACTTCATCACCGAAGGGCAGGATCAGACCCGGGGCTGGTTCTACTCCCAGCTCGGGGCGAGCACCGTGGCGTTCGGCCGCGCTCCGTATAAGAGCGTCCTGATGCACGGGTTCGCTCTCGACGCCGAAGGGCGCAAGATGAGCAAGAGTTTCGGCAACGTGGTGACTCCAGAAGAGGTGATGAACCAGTTCGGTGTCGACGTCCTCCGGTTCTACGTCCTCTGGGCGAGCGCCCCGTGGGACGACCTGAAGTTCAACTGGGACAGCGTCAAGACCATTCACCGGACGCTTAATATTCTCTGGAACGTCTACCGGTTCCCGCTCCCATACATGGTTCTCGACTCGTTTGAGCCGGCATTTGGGGAAGGAAACCGGTGGGACGACTCGTTTGTCCAGGCTAATATCTACGATATGCCGGAGGAAGACCGCTGGATCGTCTCCCGAATAAACTCGCTTGCACGGACCACGGCCGAGGACATGCAAGAGTACCAGCTCCACAAAGTGACACGGGCGCTCGCCGCCTTCATCCTCGAGGACCTCTCCCGCTGGTACGTCCAGCTCGTCCGGCCGAGGATGTGGCTCGAGGAGGATTCGCCGGAGAAGCGGTACGCCTACGAGACCGTATATTACGTCATGCGCCGCCTGACCGCGCTCCTTGCGCCGTTCACCCCCCACATCGCCGAGGAGATCTACGGCAACCTCCGCCTTGCGGGCGACCCGGAGAGCGTCCATATGCTCGACTGGCCTGAAGCGGACGACCTGCTGATTGCGCCGGACCTCGAGAGCGCCATGGAGGTTGTCCGATCGTTCGACGACGCGGTCGCCACCGCCCGGCAGAACGGGAGGCGGAAACTCCGCTGGCCGATCTCCGAGACCGTTGTGGTCACCGGGAGCGGCGAGGTGAAGACGGCTCTCGAGGACCTGAACGAACTCGCCCTGAACCGCGCAAATTCCCGGGCGGTCAGGGTCGTTACCGGAAGATGGGACCGGATCCTCTGGCAGGCCGAACCGGTGATGCGGGCGATCGGCCCGGAGTTCGGCAAGGAGGGGCCGAAGATCAAAGCGCTGATAGAGAGAGCGGACGGCACCGCCCTGAAAGCCGCCATCGAGCGGGACGGAAAGGCCGAACTCGACGGCTACGAGATCGCCGGACGCCATGTCACCTTCGCGGAAGCCCTCCCCGAGGGTGTTTTTGCCGCGCCCATGAAGGACGCGACGGTCTACGTGGATGTCACGCTTACCCCGGCGCTGGAGGCCGAGGGCTACGCCCGCGAGGTGATCCGGCGGATCCAGGAGATGCGCCGCCAGCTGGACCTGAACGTCGACGATTTCATCGTCGCGGCCGTGGATATCGCCGACGAACGGGTAGCCTCGCTCATCGGAGAAGAGGCGTGGCAGAAGGAGATCGCTGGCGAGGTGCGGGCAGCAACCCTCACCGTCCACCGCAACGGGGAGAAGCCAGCGGAAACCTTTGCCCTCGAGAAGGACTGGGACGTGGAAGGCGTTCAGATGCAGATCGGCATCTCACGCGCCGGTGAGTGACCGGATCAGGGCCTCTCCCTCCGGGGTTGAGAAGAGAGGTGTCTCCTCCGGTTCCCGGATGCAGGTTCGCACGGCCTGCACGGCCTCCCCCGTCAGGGGGTTGTAACCCTCTTTTAGGCACTCGTCCCGGTAGAGAAGTGTCCCCCGCCGCTGCCAGGCCGGCGTCGCCGCCAGGTTGACGCCCCGCTCGAACATCATCTCGTGCATCTTCTCGGATCGCATCCCCCGGAGCGCCGCAGCGGCCTCCCGGGGACTCATTCCCTCCTCGATCAGCGCGTTCTGACAGTAGGCGTTGATGTGGTTCCTCCACGCCTCGTTCTGCCTTGACTTAAGATACTCGACCACAAACTCTCTCGCCGCGGGGATCGTCCGGGCGTCGAACGCAAGGGGCTCCGTACACCCGAGCTCGAGCGTGAGCTTGCTCGCCGCAACCGCGGCGGTCACGGAGTCGAGTTTCTCCACCCGCCCGGAGAATGGCAGCGCGTTGAAGTAGAGGCTGATCTCGTCGGAGAAGGTGTAGGCAAACGCAGGAGACAGACCGCTTTCGGTGAGGAGGTAGCGGCAGACCGCCCGCATGCTTGCAGAGAAGGCTGGATCGAACGGCCTTTTGAGACGAAGCGCACGTGCCAGGCGGTGAAAGGCGCGGCCGTCGAGCCGGACAAAAACAGGGGGGAATATCGTGAGGGTCGAGAAGATCTCACGCTCTTTCGTATCCATATTCTATCTGCAGGGTGCCACGGACAGACCGGACATCACGCTCAGTCTTCTTTTGCCGGGGATTTGAAGAGCCCGGGGATGTGGCGGACGATGACGATATCTCCGACACTCTTTACGATGCGGAAGGGAATCTGCATTCCGGCGTAGCCTTTGACCTCGCCGATCTCGGGGTTGAGCTCGCCGACTGCAAGGGCGTCGATCTTTTTCTGGTCCACGTCGAGCACGACGTCGTCAACGCTCCCGATATAGACAGCCCTGTCGGTGTAGACGCGCAGTCCGAACATCTCTGTAATCTGTGTTCTCATCGGTATCCTCTGAAGGTATATTACTATAAATGATAAAAAGATACTCCTTTTCATGGAAGCGTCGCTACAGATCGGAACCCTGGCCGGGATTCCGGTCAAACTGCACTGGAGTTTCCTCCTGGTGATCCCCCTCTTCGCATGGATCATCGGGAGCCAGATCCTGCTCACGACCGGATTGATCGAGGCTCTCTTCGGTGTTCCGATCGACCCGACGCTGATTACGGAGGGGTTCAACCCCTACATCCTCGGGATCGTCGTCGCGCTCGGCCTCTTCTTCGGTGTCTTCATCCACGAGATGGCTCACTCGCTCATCGCGAAAGCGAAGGGGATCGAGATCCACAGTATCACGCTCCTCATCCTCGGAGGGGTCTCCCAGATGGAGGAGACGATGCCGGACCCGAAGATCGAACTGCCCATGGCGCTCGCGGGGCCGCTCACGAGCCTCGCGGTCGGCGTGATCTCCAGCGCTCTGGTCTACGTCTTCGCGGCGGTCGAGTTGGACCCGGGCATCGCCGGCGTCCTGATCTTCACCTTCGGCTACCTCGGGCTCCTGAACGTCCTGCTCTTCGGGTTCAACCTTCTTCCGGCGTTTCCCATGGACGGGGGGCGTGTCCTGCGGGCATGGCTCGCCCGGCGGATGCCGCTCTCGCGGGCGACCCGGATCGCCGCCGATGTCGGGAAAGGGTTTGCCGTCCTCTTCGGGATCGTCGGGCTCCTGCTCTTAAACCCCATCCTGATCATCATCGCCTTCTTCATCTACATCGGGGCGAACCAGGAGGCCACCTACCTCCGCTACAACATCCTGCTGCAGGACGTCATCGTGGCGGACGCGATGAGCACCCCGGTCGCCACCGTGGAGCTGACGATGCCGCTACCTCAGCTGCTGGAGATGATGTACGAGACGAAGCACCTCGGCTTTCCCGTGGTGGAACGGGGATCGCTTGTCGGGATCGTCGCCCTCGCCGACGTCCACAAGATCTCGCCGCAGGACCGCGAGGCGATGCAGGTGCGCGACGTCATGACCCGGAACCCAACCACCCTCCCGCCGTCGGCACCGCTCATCGATGCGCTGAGGATCATAACAGGCCAGGATATTGGGAGGATCCCGGTGGTCGCGGACGATGCCCTGGTCGGGATCGTGACCCGGACGGACGTGCTCCGGGTGATGGAACTGCGGGAGGAGGAATAGTCAGGCGATTTTTCGAAGGTGCGACGGACAGAACGACGGGGGTTTGAGATGCGCCGAAACTCCTCGAATTCCTGCCCAGCGGGCCATTGCATCCTACGGAAAGTCGTTCCGTTGGAACATCGCATAACCCCATGCACGGATTTCGAGGGGATATCGCCATTGGGGGTGGGGCTGACGGGGAGGGGGGAGCATCCCCCCTCCCCTGTCATCTCACACCAGATGCCTCTCCTCAAATAGCCCCCCACCGCCCGCGCTTCGCGCTCCTCCCGCCCCCCTCGGGGGGGCGGGCAGTGCGTGGCGATGGCCGATGGAAATCCGTAGATGGGGTTTGCAACTGACTTAAAGCGGGGGAGGTGAGCACCACAGGAACCCTATTCTTCAGGAGTGGAGTTTGAGCGCAGCCAGATACGGACAAACGCGACTCCTGAAAAGAACTACCACCAATAAAGAAACCCCGCCCTAAAACCTCATCACACCCTCGATCCCCGTCTCCCCGGCAACCGCCCGGAACTCTTTAAGGCTCTTAAAAGGCCGGCGGGCGGCGATGGTTGCGGCCCTCTTCTTTCCGACGCCGGGAATCCACCGGAGCGCCGCGACCGGCAGGGTGTTGACCTCCACCGGGCAGGGGAGGGCCGTCACCGACCGCATCCCCCAGTCCACCACGACGGCGTCGAGCACCGCCCTTGCCGGGAGTTCGAGGGGGATCCCGACGAGGATGGGGTACGAGCCCATCTGCCGCCCGAACGACGGTTTGCCGGGAACTTCGACGACGACTTCCGGAAGAACGGTCCCGGCGGGAAAGACCCGGCGGAGCATCGGTTCGTCAAAGTGCGTCCGGGCCCACTCCTTGAACGCCCGGAACCGGGCATCGTGCTTCCCGAGGGTGTTCTCGTCGTAGGCTTTTGTCCCCTCGAACGGCATCACCTGCCGGATGTTCACCCGCCGCACGAGAAGACCGGCATCGAGCACCCGCTGGAGGAATGCCTCGTTTGCGTCGAACGTCGCCGGCGTCTCCCCTGCAAGACCGATGATGAAGTTCAGGCCCGGGAGGAGTTCGGGGACGCCCCCCGTCCGCTTCCCCCCGACATCGTTCACGACCTCGATCGCGCGGAAGACGTCGTCCGGCATGGCCTTGAGGTTGTTTGCCCCCACAACCGCCGGGTCGGCGGTCTCCATACCGAAGGCCGCGGTGTCGCCGGGGGTGTGGCCGGCGACGATCGCCTCGAGCGCCGCCCGTGCCGCATCCTCGTGCCGGGCGATGGTACCCGGGTTAATGTTGTCGATGTGCAGGGTTGCCAGATCAGGAGCGTTCTCCCTGACGGCCGAGAAGAGTTCTTCGAGCACCTCCGGGCGCGGGACCGGGAACTCCCCGCCGCCGCTGCTTTTGTAGGCGAGGAGGTCCGGCTGCCGGCCGAGCCTGAAATGGCGGGCGCCTGCCGAATGGAGCGCCGCCACCTCCTCCGCGATCCCCTCGATGCTCCGGTAGCGCGGGAGCCCGTAGAAGGGCTCGGTGCAGAACGAGCAGCCCCCGACCGTCGCCCGCGAGCACCCGGTCGCGGTCTCGAGTTCGCACATCACGTACGGGAATGCCGGGTGCTCGCCCACGATCCCGGCGCCCGCCACCGACCAGGGATCGGTCAGGGAGTAGTCGCCCGCACCGGCGGGCTCCCCGCCCGAGAGCCAGGTATCCAGCGCGATCGCAGGCGAGCCCGAGAGCGTGACGTCGAACCCGGCGATTGCCTGCCGGATAGCCTTCCTCCCGCCCCCGGGAGCGTAGCCGAAGGCGATCGGCCCGCCGATCGCGGTGGTCGGCTCCCGGAGCAGAATCCCAAGCTGCTGGATCTCCGTCAGGGTCGCGGGCTTCCCCCCGATGTAGGCGCCGGGCACGGTCAGGCCGGCGATCATCACCACGAGATCGCCGCGGCCGTGCCCGGCGACGAGGGTGGGATCGGCCCGGACCTGGTCGATGGTGACGTAACGGGCCGCGTAGCCGTGCCCGGCGAGGACGCCGGCAATCTCTCTCACGTAGGGGGAGATGTAGGGCGCGACGCCGAGGCAAGCGGGCTCGTCGACGTAGCCGTCGATGATGAGGGCGCTAGAGCTCATACCCGATCAGGCGCAGGAGTTCCCCCGCCCAGTAGAGTTTTCCCCGCTTGAGTGGGTCGACGTTTTTGTCGGCAAGATCGAACCCGACGATCCGGACGCGCGCCGCCCCGAGTTCGTCGGCGGCAAAGACCGCCCGGTCCCCGTCGGTGAACCCGCCGAAGTTGTAGACGTGCGGGAGCGGTGCCGCCTGCGTGGTCGCGACGAACGGGCCGGGGATACGCGGGACCCAGTGGCGGAGGAGCGGGACGTTGTCGCCGTGTGCGTGCACGACCATCACCGTCCCCTGCTCCGAGAGGTCGATGAAGACGTCTGTCGCCCCGTCGAGGTCGGTGAAGACCGCGTCCGGCCGGATCCCGTGATCTGCGAGTACCTCCGCCGCCGCATCGGCGGCAAGGATCGTCCCCTCGATCCGGTCGATCTCATCCGGGAGAGAGGGCGCGTTTCCGCAGACCGTTACTTCTCTTCCACGGATGAGCGCTTCAAGCAGCCCGACGTCGTCCCGATCCGCGAGATCCGCGAGCAGCCGTGCGGCAGCCTCGTCCGCCTCGCGCTCGAACCCGAAATACTCAAGAATTGCAGTGTAGTGAGGTTCCCAATCCGCAAACTTCATTGCTTGTCCTCGTCGTCCAGGCCGACGATGCTGGAGAACCTTTTCAGGATCGGGTCGATGATGAGATCGAGCAGGCCCTCCTTCTCCTTGACCATGGAGAAGTAACTGAGCGGTATCATGGCCGCGGCCATCGTGGCGTGCCCGCCCGCCTCGCCGATAGGCCCGAAGGCCTCGGCCATCACGTTGCCGAGGTGGAGCCTGATATCCTTGTTGCGGGCGGAGATGACGATATTCTGGTCGCTGATACCGTAGACCAGCGCTGTGTTGACACCCTCGAGGTGGATCAGCATGTCGGCCGCCTGCGGGAGAGCGTCACGGTTCCTGATGTAGCCGACGTTGGAGAAGAGGTAGCCGCTCTTGAGCCGCCGGTTCCGGATGGCGTTCCCGATGATCTCGACCGTCTCCTGCGATATAGAGGGAGACGTGATCTTGTCGAGGAGATCCGAGTCGGTCAGGGGAAGGAGGAACGCCGCGTAATTGAGGTCCTGCGGGGTGACGTTCCTCTTGAAATCTCTCGTATCGGCCCTGATACCGTAAAGAAGCGCGGTGGCCACCGATTTGTTCACCGGGATATCGAGTTCCATCAGGTACTGGGTCATGATGCTCGCCGTGGCCCCGACCCCCGGCCGGATGTCGACGAAGTCGGCGACAGTGGAAGGATGCTCGCCGTTCTTATGGTGGTCGACGATGATGTTGACCCGGGTGGACCTGGGGAGTTCGTTGTTCACGCCGGGTCCTGACGAGTCGACCAGGGCAATGTAGTTGCACTCCTCGAGGATCTGGGGGGTAAGCCGCTCCATCTTGATCTCGAGGAGGTTGATGAACGCCCGATTCTCCTGGTGCCCGATGTCCCCCTCGTAGAGGATGCGGCAATTGAGTTTGTTGCGGCTCGCATGCCGCGCAATCATCGAAAGTGCCATGGCACTCGAGATCGAGTCGGGATCGGGGTTTAAGTGGGTGACGATGCAGAGCGTTCCTTCCCAGGCGGCAAGCATATCGTAGAGCCGCAGGGCGAGCCGTGACGAGTGGAGCTTCCTGATGTGATGGATGGCGGTACGGGCCACCACCTCCTGCGGGTAGAGGACAATGTCGGCGCCCTCCTGCTGGAGGAGGTCGACGCTGACCGGATCGGTGGCGCGTGCGATGACATATGTCGCCGGGTACCGGGTCTTGACGGTCTTGAGCGCCGCGAGGTTGGCATCCCGGTCGTTAGCGAGGATGAACGCGACCTCCGGCACGGGCAACCCTTCCATGAGGTTCGGGTCCCGGAGGTCGCGAACGAGCGCTTCGTATTTCTGGTCACGAAGGTCCTCCACCCGCTTCTCGTCCTTATCGAGTATGATGAGATCTTCGTTTTCCTGCTCGAGCTCCTCTGCGACGTTATAGCCGGTGCTTCCGCAGCCAAAAATCATATATTTGATACGTTCCTTCGAAACGTTCTGGACCGCCTCAGGCATGCGTACAATGGTGTAACTTCTCATGGTATTAAGGGATTCCATTTCGGCGATTTTGGGGAGGGTTCCACAAGATTTATACCCTTTCCCATGTCATACTATTAGGTCAGATACATGGGCCTGTAGCTTAGTTCGGCAGAGCGACGGACTCTTAATCCGTAGGCCAAGGGTTCAAATCCCT
>PGYH01000094.1 GCA_002839575.1 Methanomicrobiales archaeon HGW-Methanomicrobiales-6 | reverse complement strand
TCGGGTGCATGTTCAACGGCCGGGTGCCGCAGACGGCGCTCGACGCGATGGAGGTCATGAAGCGCAACGGCATCCGGGTAATTATCCCCCACGAGCAGGTCTGCTGCGGCTCGCCACTGATCCGGACGGGGCAGACGTCATTCATCGATGACCTAAAGCGGAAAAACATCGACGCCTTCGCCAGCCGGGGGATCAGGACCGTGATGACGATCTGCGCCGGGTGCGGCGCGACGCTGAAGAACGATTACGAGACGCCGTTTACGGTCAAAGACGTCACGGAGATCCTCACGGAGTACGGGATCGAGCTCCCGTCGAAACTCGACGTCAGGGCGACTTACCACGATCCCTGCCACCTCCTCCGCGGCCAGGGGATCAGCAAGCAGCCGCGGGAACTCCTGCGCCTGGGGGTCCGGGAGTTCGTGGAGATGCCGACGCAGTGCTGCGGGGCCGGCGGCGGCGTCCGGTCGGGGGTGCCGGAGGAGGCGAAGGCGCTCGGGGCGAAGCGCGACGAGTGCGTGAAGGCGACCGGCGCTGACGTGGTGGTGACGGTCTGCCCGTTTTGCGAGTTCCATATTGCGGATTGCACGGACGTGCCCGTCAAGAACCTGACGACGATCCTGCTCGAAGGATACCGGAAGAAGGACATGGAGCGGAAGGGTTCCGCGTAAACTCTGAAGAACTCTTTTTTACTCGAGGAGCGCCCGGTATCAGACGTTCATGCTCCCGAACCCGCCGCAGATGTTGATGTTGTTCGTGAGCGTCCCGGCGCGGACAACCACGCCGTTGATCAGGTAGGAGAGCGCCCGGGCGATGGTGACGGGGGTCTTCATCCTGGCCGCCCGGATCTCCTCCTCCATCCACAAAAGGAGGAAGCCTGAGTAATCCCCTCGCCGTGAACCCTCATGCAAACGTTATTAGGAGACAGATGCCATCTATGGATGAGGGTGTTTCGGGATGAGAACAGCGGAGCAGGATCTTCGGCATGCACTTGAACGGCTCAAGACCGTCGAAGGGTTCGATAAGGTCCGCTTCATCATTCTCTACGGCTCGGTCGCGCAGGGGCGGGCGAGAGCGGGGTCCGATATCGATCTCGCCGTCTACTACGATGGAGACCATAAGGAGGGTGCCCGGTTCCGATTTGCGGCGCTCTCCGAACTTGCGGACGACCGCTACGACATCCAGATCTTCTCGCACCTACCACTTTATGCCCGGACGGAGGCCCTCCGCGGACGGATCGTCTACTGCCCCGACGAACGACTCCTCTACGACATCGCCTACCGGACAATCAGGGAGTTCGACGATTTCAAGCACCGGCTGTACGACTATATCGGGAAGGAGGCGATGGCGTGACGGAGAGGATCCGGGACACGGTCATCCGCATCAAACTCCAGGAGATGGCCGAGAGCGTCGATATGGCCAGAGGGCACTTTCCCGATTCGGTCGATTCGTTCGGGCAGCTCGGTATCATAAAGGACGGTATCTACAAGCGTATCGAATACGCTATCGAGAATGTCTTTGACGTTTGCGCTATCTTAAACACGGATCTCCATCTCGGTGTCCCTGGTAGCGATGAGGATATCCTCGAGAACCTTGTGCAGCACGGAGTATTCGGCTCCGGCATGCGGCAGAGCCTGAAGGCGATGAAGGGATTCCGAAATATCGTCGTCCACCGCTATGGTGCAATCGATGACGCGCTTGCCTTCTCGATCCTGAAGGAGCACATCGGAGATTTCGCTCTTTTCCGGCAGGAGGTTGAGAGGTTCCTGCAGTCACCGGAGGCGCGGGGCTCCGCGTGAACCCTTGCAAATAGTTTCGACGCCCGGACGTTCAAGCGAAGAACGCGAAAGAGGTTGCCGGGAAGATCCCCGGACTTTATGGCTTCACGTGAAGCAAAAGAGTGACGTTGCCCCCTCCGAAAGGTAATCTACTCATCCAGCGTCCGGTACCAGACGTTCATGCTCTCGAACCCGCCGCAGATGTTGGTGTTGTTCACGAGGGTCCCCCCACAGGCGTAACCCGCCCGTGCAAACGTGGCGTTGATTGGATAGGAGAGCGCCCGGGCGATGGTGAAGGCGGTCTTCATCCCGGCCGCCCGCATCTCTTCCTCCATCCGGGAGAGGAGCAAGGTCGAGAGGTTCTGGCCCCGGAAGTCCGGGTGCACGGCGAAATCAGTCATCTCGACGTTCTCGTCCTCCCGGTAGATCTCCGCCGAGGAGGCCGCGGCAAGCCGGCCGTCGGCGGTGCGGACGAGGAAGTAGCAGTAGTCCCCGGTCATCGTCTCTCGCAGGTAGCCGGGATCGGCGATGGGAAACGGGTAGGTCGCAAAGACCACGTCGTAGAGCGCGGCAAGGTCGTCGGCGTCGTCTTCTGCCGCAGGCGCACACGTCCAGCCCGGCGGGAGGCCGGCGGGGCGGGCATCGCCGGCCTTCTCGCGGACGGCCGCGAGGACCGCGGAGACATCGGCTGACTCCTGCCGGCGTTCCGCATCGAAGAACTTCGCCGCGAAACACCCCTCCTCCCTGCCCCGGAAGAACCGGGGAACCCGCGCCTCGACAACATAGCCCCGGGCGACGAAGAGCGAGAGGGCAGAGACCGGGACTTTTGCGAATATCTTCGTGTAGCGCTCTCTCTCTGCGAGCCCATCCAGGTCGTCGAGGATTCCAGGGAGGTCAGCGGGCGAGAGGTGCATCACGTAGATCCGATCGCTCAACCGTCCGTGCTGGACGAGGGTGCTGCCGATCGTCGTGATGGTATCAGGACTCATTTCTCCGCTCGAACCGCTCGGTGTTCTCCGGGACGAGCGCGGTCGTCGGGTCCTCTTCGGAGAGGAGTTTGACGATCCCGACGGCTTTGGACTCGTCCGCGCCCTCGAGCCTGAGGTACTGCCCGCAGGTCGCGCACTTGCGGTCACACCAGACCGGTTCGTAGGAGTCGGGCTCGCGGTAGGTGGTGATCACCCCCTCGAAATTGCGCAGCACCACCCGGTTCGTGGCCCAGGAGATGAGGTACTGGGGCATCACCGGGATCTTCCCGCCGCCGCCGGGAGCGTCGATGACGTAGGTCGGGACCGCGAATCCGCTGGTATGCCCGATAAGGCTCTCGATGATCTCGATCCCCTTGGAGACCGGGGTGCGGAAGTGGGTGAGCCCCTCGGAGAGGTCGCACTGGTAGAGATAATAGGGGCGGACCCGGTTTCTGACGAGTTTGTGTACCAGGGTCTTCATGATCCGGGGGCAGTCGTTCACCCCCGCCAAGAGGACGGTCTGGTTGCCGAGCGGTATGCCGGCATCGGCAAGCCGCGCGAGCGCCTTCTGTGAAGACGTGGTGATCTCCGCCGGGTGGTTGAAATGAGTGTTCACCCAGAGCGGGTGGTGCCGGGCGAGCATCGCGCAAAGCTCCTCCGTGACCCGGTAGGGGAGGACGACCGGAACCCGGCTGCCGATCCTGACCACCTCAACGTGCTCGATGTCGTCGAGTTCAGTCAGGATCCAGTCAAGGCGGTCGTCGGGAAGCATGAACGGGTCGCCCCCGGAAAGGAGGACGTCCCGGATCTGGGGATTCTCCCGGATGTAATCGAGGCTCTCGATGACCTCGGCCTCCGACGGGATGGAATCGACGTCCCCAACCTTCCGCTTCCTGGTGCAGTGCCGGCAGTACATGGCGCAGACGTTGCTGACTAAAAAGAGCACCCGGTCGGGGTAGCGGTGGGTGATACAGGGGGCAGGGTGGTCGGCGTCCTCGGCGAGCGGATCTTCCATGTCGTCGGGTTCGACCTGCAGCTCCGCCGGCGACGGGAAGCATTGCATGAAGATCGGGTCGTTCCAGAGATCCTTCGCATCGATGAGCGAGCTTCCAACTCCCGCCGCTCGTCCTTCCCGAACGATACGCCGAGCAGCCGCTCGAACGTGGAGATCTCAGTGATCGCGTGCCGGACCTGCCACTTCCAGTCCCGCCAGACTTCGGCGGCAGTACCTGCATCGATCCTGTCTGCTATCTCCTGCTGATTGGTTGATAAAATGGCCATTTGCAGTTCCTCCGGGTCACACTGTACCGCCAACCATATATAATAGGATCGATCTCGAATCAACGGGCCCGAAATAGCAAACAGGGCGTTTAAAATTGATATTACAGAACAGAGCGCCCTGCCCCGGCGGTTCGCGGGGCGTCAGTCCGGCCCTTCGCCGCGTTTCAGGAGCATCATGCTCGTAACGATCCCGGGGAAGACCACCTGCACCCCGGCGAGGAAGAGGGGCAGCGCCCAGACAGTGTTTGCAATCTGGAAAAGCGGGCCGAACCCGGCGGCGGCCCAGTCACGGAGGTGCCCGAGCCCGACGAGGTCGCCGCCGTCGGGCTCGCCATCCCCCCCACCGTGGCTCTCGTCGGGGCATCGGCCTCGGAAAACATCGGCTACGCGCAAAACTGAGTCCTTCGCACCATGCTCGCCGACGGCTGGCGTGACGCGCTCGAGTGATAAACGCCAATACCCCCGATCTCGACGTGGACTATACTACGCAGTCTTTGGGACCGATGTTCCCGCCCGGAACCGACCCGGAGCTCAAGCACTATCGGCTCGTCTACGAGTCCGCGCCGGACCCCGACACAAACGTGAAAACCTTCGAACATGTTGAGGGCGCCGTGATCCCGGGTGAGGGCGTCGTCGAGGCCACGGTCGTCACCAACACCGGCCGGGAGTTCGTCGACCGGCAGGCGAGCGAGAACGGGACGTTCGTCTTCACCTACTCCACGACCGGCAACTCCTACGATGTGAAGATGGTCGGAGGCTACCGGATCGCCGGTGGGACAGGTGATTTCACGGTGACCGAGGAGGCCGCGAGAGGGGGCGCGTGGCCCCCCGGACACAGAGGAGCCGCCGGATTGCGGTGGCGTTCGTCGCGACCGCGAGGATAACGAGCGCCGGGAGGACGAACCCGGTGAGCAGCCCGATGATGATGACCGCGAGCCGCTCCGGCCGGGCGAAGATGCCGGCCCGGCACTCGATCCCGAGCCCTTCGGCCCGGGCCCGGGCGTAGCTGACCATCAGCGACCCGACTGCCGCAGCAAACGCGGCCTCGACAGCCCAGGGCGCCCCCGCCCCCGCGTAGTAGATGACCAGCCCGGCGTAGACCACGGCCTCGGCGTAACGGTCCAGGAACGAGTCGAAGAACGCCCCGAAGGTCGAGGCGGCCCCGGTCACGCGGGCGAGCGCCCCGTCGAGGGCGTCGAAGGTGCAGGATGCGGCAACGACGAGCCCGGCGAAGAAGAACAAACCTGCGGCACAGAAGATGCCCGCGGCCGCCATCCCGAGAAAGCCGAGCAGGGTGAGGGTGTTCGGGGTCGCCCCCGTCCGGGCGATGAGGGCAGCGATTCGTGTGAGCGCCCCGCTCGTCCCCGCTCGGAGCCGCTCCTCGATCATTGGCCTATCATCCCGAAGAGCTGATCCACGACCGTTCCCGACCGTACCATGGCAGGGGATCGTCGCTCCCGGGAGATAAGGGTGTCTCTCCCGGCGGCACCATAATGATTATATCTATAATAATTATATCTATAATCATTATGAGGTTCTACGGCAGGGAGCGGGAACTCCAGCTGATGGAGCACCTCTACGCCCGGACTCCCTCCTTTCTCGTCGTCACCGGCAGACGAAGGGTCGGCAAGACCGAGCTGATCAAGGAGTTCTGCAAAGGAAAACCAGCTCTCTACTTCTACGTGGACGCAAACAAGAGCATCGAAGCTCTCATGGAGGAGTTCGGAAGGCTGACGGCAGAGACGCTCAACCTTCCCGGCTACATCAGGACCGACACCCCGGAGACGTTCCTTGAATTCCTCTTTTCCTACGATCAGCCCCTGATCGTCGTCTTCGACGAGTTCCAGCGTTTCCTCAAAGTCCACCCCTCGTTCATCTCCCAGATGCAGCGGTTCTGGGATCTGGCGGGACGGGACTCGCACCTCTTCGTCATCGTCTCCGGCTCGTCGGTCGGGATGATCCGGGAGATCTTCCTTGAAGGAAACGCCCCCCTCTTCCGGCGTGCCGACAATATCCTGACGCTTCGCCCGTTCGGTACCCGGGAATGCCTCGCCATCCTCGAAGACCTGGGTGTCAGGGACCCGGCAGAGCGGCTCGACCTCTACCTCCTCTTCGGGGGGACGATCTACTACTACACGTTCCTTGAGAAGTACGGGTGTACCGACCTTGAAAGCGCTCTCGATCGGCTTGTCCTCGACGACCTCGCTCCCCTTCGCCGGGAGATGAGCGATGTCGTGGTCGAAGAGTTCAGGCGGGAGCACGCGACCTACTACGAGATCCTCGCTGCCATCGCCGGGGGGAAGAGATCGCAGAAGGAGATCGCCGACGTTGTCCGCCTTCCCCCGACCTCGCTCCCCCCGTACCTGCGTGACCTTGTCGACCTCCTCGGGGTCATCGAGTACCGTGTCCCGGTCACCGAAAGAGGGAAACGCTCGAAGATGGGAAGATATGTCTTTGCAGACAACTTCTTCCGGTTTTACGCCCGCTACATCTATAGGAACATGAGCCTGTACGAGAGCGGCCGCTTCGACCTCCTGAAAGACCGGATCCTCCGGGAATGGAAGGGGTTCTCGGGCCGGGCCTTCGAAGAGATGCTGCGAAGCCTCCTCGCCCGGGACCTCGCGGAGAGGTACGAAGAGATTGGCCCCTGGTGGAACCGCCGGGGAGACGAGATCGACCTCCTCGCCCTCGGCCCGGAGGGAAGCCTCGCCGTCGAGATCAAGAACCGCGACCTCACCCTCGCCGAGGCACGCGGCATCCTTGCTGCCCTTGAGGAGAAGTTGCCGCTCGTAAAGGGTCTCGGCCGGCCGGCGGCAACCGGCATCGCCGCCCGCACCGTCGAGGGCAAGGAAGTGCTCAGGGCCGGGGGGTTCTATG
This sequence comes from Methanomicrobiales archaeon HGW-Methanomicrobiales-6, assembly GCA_002839575.1. Lineage (GTDB taxonomy): Archaea > Halobacteriota > Methanomicrobia > Methanomicrobiales > Methanoculleaceae > Methanoculleus > Methanoculleus nereidis. The sequence goes on along the minus strand of PGYH01000094.1, from coordinate 5,712 downwards.
TCATGGACCTCGACGACCTCGGGATCGGGAAGCAGGCTCCCGGAGGCCTGGAGAAAAGGGGGGCCGCGCAACTCCCCGGATCGCAAAAATAGGGAAGCGCCTAACACATCCCGTCGCAACCGCAGCCCGCCGGTTTCCTGGCACCGACCTTGATGCTCACGATGCTCTTTTCGATCGACGCTCTCTCGTCCTTGCTGAGGAGCCCGGCAAGCTCCGGCTCGCTCACGATAAGATCGAGCGGGAAGACCGTCTCCCCCTGGACTGTGACATTCATAAAACCCGCACCGGCGATGCTGCCGAGGTACTCGTCCTTCGCCAGTGCTCCCGCGACACAGCTGCTGTAGAGGAGCGCCGACTCAGCGAGCGGGACCGGGAGGGGCGCCGTCAGCACGACGTCGGAGACCATGAGCCTGCCGCCGGGGCGGAGGACCCGGAACGCCTCGCGAAACACCTGTGATTTATCGGTGGAGAGGTTAATGACGCAGTTCGATATGACCACGTCGACCGAACTGTCCGCCACCGGCAGGTGCTCGATCTCGCCGAGGCGGAACTCCACGTTCGCCCGTTCGCTCTTCTTTGCGTTCTCCCGCGCCCTGTCAAGCATCTCGGCCGTCATGTCGATGCCGATGACGCGGCCCGTCGGTCCGACCCGCTCCGCCGCAAGGAACGAATCGAACCCCGCTCCCGACCCCAGGTCGAGGACGACCTCGCCTTCCCGGAGGGAGGAAAGAGCCACAGGGTTGCCGCACCCAAGCCCCAGGTTCGCGCCCTCCGGCGCCTGTTCGAGGTCTTCTTCCGAGTAGCCGATGCCGAGGCTCACCGATTCGACGGTCCTCCCGGTGCCGCAGCACCCGGTGCCGCAGCCGCATCCGCCCTGCCGAGCGGCCACCTGCCCGTATGCAGTCCGTACCTGCTTGTGAATATCTTCTTCCTTCATCGCAGCAACTCCTGGTCAGTCCTGTTCTCCTCTGCCTGCAATCTCCTCCGTCATGGGAGAGAGCAGCGCCGTCACCATGCCGTTGAAGCAGCTCGCCTTGATCAGCGTGATGCAGCAGACGTCTCCTTCCTTCCCCCAGAAGACGACCGCAAGCCGGTCGCCGGGAGCGATCCCCGCTCGTTCGCGGATATCTTTCGGCAGCACCACCTGCCCCCGTGCGTCGACGCTCACGACCGCCTCGATCGTGCAGGCTCTGGAACAGGAGGGGTTCCGCCCGTCTCTCGGGGTACCTTCCATATGGATCAGGGGTTGTCGGCTGGAGCATATCAATGTTCCGAATATTCAGAATATTCTGAAAAATGGAGTTTTTCTGAGGGTGCGGCGCCACTCCGGAAGTGGTCCGGGAGAGTGCCGGGGAATGCAGCAGGTACGCGGACTCGACGCGTTCGCTCTCCCGGTGAACGGGCAGTCCGGGACCTCGCCCGCGAGATCCTGGCGCACCATCACCGAACCGATCTCCCGGTCGAACCGCTCTGCTACACCGACGAGGAGTTCGGCAACCCGTCCGTCCTCCGGGCGCCGGCCGAAGGGATCCGGGTATAGGCCGGTCTCACGCGGCGACAACCCGCTCTTTCGCCTCCTCGCCCAGGAGGTAATCGTGCGCCTCGATCGCCGCCTTCGCCCCCTCGCCGGCGGCGACGATGATCTGCTTGGCCCGAACACAGGTCGCGTCCCCGGCCGCAAAGATTCCGGGAACGCTCGTATGGCAATTCTCGTCAATATCAATCTCGCCCCGCTCGTTCAGCACCACCAGGTCTCCGAGGAACTTCGTATTCGGCACGAGCCCGATCGCGAGGAAGAGCCCGGAGACATCAAGGGCCGTCTCCTTCCCGGTGTTCCGGTCGCGGATCGTGATCCCGGTCAGGGAATCTTCGCCATGGAGGGCCGCCACCTCGTGGCGGAGGTAGATCTGCACGCCGAGGTCCTTTGCCCGGGCGATGTAGACCTCGTCGCACCGGAGATCGCTTCGGATGATCATCGCCACGGAACTCGCGATCCTCGTCATCTCGATCGCGGTCTGGATCGCCGCGTTCCCGCCGCCGACGACGGCTACCGGCCTGTCACGGAAGAGCGGGGCGTCGCAGGTCGCGCAGATGGAGATGCCCCTCCCAATCAGCCGGTCCTCGCCCGGAAGCCCCAGGGTCCGGGGCTCTTTCCCGGGAGCAAGGATGATCGCCCGGCAACGGAACGTGTGCTCCGAGGCGGTCCGGACAACGAAGGCGCCGTCCTCTCTGTCGATACCTTCGACGCTATCGAGCTCGAGGTGAACGTGGAACCCCCGGACCTGCTCTTCGAACTTATGGATAAGGTCCTCCCCCCTGATCATCGTAAACCCCATGTAGTTCTCGATCGTCCAGCTCCAGGCCGCCTGACCGCCGACATTCTCGGTAATTATAGCGGTCTTCATCAGTTTCCGGGCACAATACACCCCGGCCGTCAGCCCGGCCGGGCCGGCGCCCACGATGACCACATCGTAGACCCCTCCCGCTGCCGGCGTCCCGAAGATCTCCCGGAGCCTTTTTGCATCGAACCCGACGACCATCTCGTCGCCAGAGACCGTGACCGGCACCCCCCGCTGCCCCGAGATCTGGATCATCTCCCGGGCCGCCTCACGGTCTTTCCCGACGTCTACGATCTCGTATTCGACACCCTGCTTCCTGAGGAACGCCTGGACCATCCGGCAGTAGGGGCAGTTCTCCGTCGTGTAGACCTTCACGCCTGCCATAGAATGGGATATCTCAGGGCCCCTATTTAACTTGTGGGGGAGAAGGAGGAACAACATCCCGGGGCGAGGTGGTTCGCGGGTACGGGCGGCACCGGGCCAAAAAGAAGATAGGTTATTGAATCTCGCGGAACATCCGCGCCGGAACCCCGCAGATCGGACACTTCTCAGGCGACTCCCCGAGTTCGACGTTGCCGCAGACCGGGCAGAGGAAAACCTTCTCCGCGTCGAGGTCTTTTCCTTCCCGGACGGCCTCAAGCGCCTGGAGGTAGAGGTTCGCGTGCACCTCTTCCGCCTTCATCGCGTGAGTAAAGACGATCGAAGCCTCGTTTTTGCGCTCCTCCTTTGCCTCAGCGACGAACGCTGGATACATCTCCATGAACTCGTAGTTCTCCCCCTCCATTGCACCTTTGAGGTTCTCCTCGGTGCTTCCGACGGCGTTCATGATGAAGAGGAGACGTTTTGCGTGGACGGCCTCCGCTTCACTTGCCGCCCGGAAGAGCTTCGCCACGGCAGGATATCCCTCGGCGGCTGCCTTCTCTGCAAAGACGGAGTACTTTCTGTTCGCCTGGGATTCCCCGGCGTACGCATTCTGAGCGTTCTCATCAGTCGGCATGGATGAATCATTTCGGGACGCTCTTATTAAATCTTTCACCTTCCTCCCCCGGAAACCCTATGCCGCCGGAGAACCACCACCTGTTGCATGGACAGGCCCGGAGCTCGAGAAGACCAGAGGCCTTCGAGTGCGACGGGACGAAGGGTGCGGCGGATCTTCCTCATCGTCCTCGCCTTAAACCTCTCCGTCGCACTCGCTAAAGCCGTCTTCGGCCTCCTCGCCGGATCAGTGAGCATGGTAGCAGACGCTCTCCACTCAGGGTTCGACTCCTTCTCAAACGTCGTCGGCATAGTCGCCCTTTACTTCGCCGCGAAGCCTCCCGACCCCGAACACCCCTACGGCCACGGCAAGATCGAGACGCTCGGCACCCTGGTCATCGGGGCGATGCTCCTCCTGACCGCCGCCTGGATCGTCTTCGAAGGTTATCAGCGGCTCGTCGAGCCGGTTGTCCCCGATATCACCGCAGTCACCGCCGGGGTCATGGTCGGGACGGTCGCCGTCAACCTCGCCGTCTCCACCTACGAACGCCGGAAGGGAGAAGAATACCGGAGCCAGATCCTCGTCGCCGACTCCCAGCACACGAGAAGCGACGTCTTCGTCTCTCTGGCTGTCCTCGGCGGCTTCCTCGCCGTCAGGCTCGGGTTCCCGGAGGCCGACCCGATCATCGCCTTTGCCATCGGCCTCCTCATCGCGAGGATGGGGATCGGGGTTCTCTACGACGCCGCCCGGGTTCTCACCGACACGATGAACCTCCCCTGCGACATGGAACTCATCCGGGCAGTGGTGATGGACGTCCCGGGGGTGACCGGGTACCACGACTTCCGGTGCCGGGGAAAACCCGACGAGATCCTTGCCGACATCCACATCACCGTCGACCCCGTCCTCCCGGTCTCCCGGGCTCACGAGATCTCCGACGAGGTGGAGCGGCGGCTCAAAGAGACGGTGCCGGGGCTCGCCGAGGTCGTGGTCCATATCGAGCCCGACGACTCACCCTAACAGGTTCCCGAGTTCGTAGCCCTTCCGGTAGGCCGCCTCCATCACCTCCGGCCGCGTCCGGATGTCCCGGACCGTGTCCATGTCGTTCTGGAGCACCTCGTCCCAGTAGGGGCAATCGATGATCTCCCCAAACGCCCGGGCGGTCATCTTCACGCCGAGAAAGACGTTCGGGATATTCATCCCGGCGATCGATATGAAGAGCATCTTCCGCTTTTTCCGCCGTTCCGGAGAGATGAACGATTTCCCCCGGTGGTATTTTGCCATGTAGAAGACCTGGAACCTGTCCATGAACGATTTGAGTCTCCCGGGAATGCCCATCGTCATCACGGGAGTGGCGATGATCAGGCCGTCCATCTCGCGGAACTTCCGAAAGACCCCCTCCATTTCGTCCTGGATAAGGCAGGTCTCGCTCCCCATGCACTGGAAGAACTCCATGCAGGGCAGAACGTCCATGTGCGCGACCTCAAGCTTCTCGACCTCGCATCCGGCCTCTTCTGCACCCCTGACGGCCTCGTCGAGGAGACGGGCGGTGTTCCCGTCGAGAATGGGGCTTCCGAGCAGCGCGACAACCTTCTTTGGCATGGAGCAGGGTTGCGCACGACCCTATTAAAAGGATGTGGGTACCCCTGGACGGAAGAGGAACTGCTAAATATCTTGTGAGGCAATTACCGACCTGGTGAATTTCTGTGGCCGAACCAGAGACTAATAAGACAGCGAAAGCTGGTGAGAAGCCGGGCCCGGGCCGGTTCATCTGCATCGACTGTGGACGGGAGGTCCGGATCGACAGCAGCGACGAGGATCTCGTCAAATGCCCGACCTGTGCCTGCGAGATGTACAACTGCCTCCCGATGACGCACATCAGGCCGGACATCAAGACGCCCGAAGACGTCCTGAATCCTCCCGAGAGAAAGAAACCGGAGAACCACTGAGGTGAGAAGAATGGTGAACGTATCGGCAAAAGGGCAGGTCTACCACTGCGAGATCTGCGGAAACGTGGTCCAGGTGCTGGAAGCCGGCGGCGGCGAACTGGTCTGCTGCGGCGAACCGATGGTGCTCGAGGAGTGATCGAGATGGAAGAGAAGAGACTCGAAGAGAAGATCGGAAAAATTCCCGTGATCTTCAAGGAACTCAAGGAGACTGACCCCGACCTCTACGCCAGCGTCATGGGGCTCGACCAGATGATCTGGGCCGACGGCGCCCTCTCGAAGCAGACGAAGAAGGTCATCGCGATCGCGATCGCCGCCGCGCTCCGGGACGGGCACGCCGTCCGGGCGCAGATGGCCGGTGCCGGGAGCATCGGTGTATCGAAGGAAGAGATCGAGGAAGGACTCAGGGTCGCGTTCCTGCTCGCGGGGATGCCGGCCTACGTCCACGGCAAGA
>PGYH01000093.1 GCA_002839575.1 Methanomicrobiales archaeon HGW-Methanomicrobiales-6 | reverse complement strand
CGGGCCTGCCCCATGGCGCGATCCACTTGGGACTCCTGGCATTGATTGTCGTGAATCTGGTGGCGGCGTTGCAAGCGATGGGAATCGTCCTTGCACTGGGCCTGTTCTTGCTGCCGGCCGTGACGGCTTATCTCTGGTGCGAGAAGTGGGGGACAATGCTGGCTCTTTCGACGATTGTTGCGGTCACCTGCAGCACGCTTGGTCTTCTCTTGAGCTATCATCTTCCCGTCGCCAGCGGCCCATGCGTCGTGATGACCTTGGGCGTGGCGTTCTTCGCCTCCGCGATTCTGAGTCCAAAGCATGGCTTGCTGAGTCACTTCCGCCGTCCAATGCGTCATCGGGCGGAGGACGCAGACGTTTACTGTCGCCAAGAATGACTGCGTTCAGTCTTCACCTGCGCGGCGAAGGTTCTCCTTCTCCTCTTCGTATTCTCGGGCACTCTTGAAGTAGATCTCTTCCGAGCACCCTCTTCTTGAAGGGCAGGTCCAGAGCGGCCGCTGCAGCCCGCACTTCCGGGACCTCGCGGTCGGGATCGAATACGCAGGTATTCAATTCCACACCGTAATCGCGCGCGAGCATGATTGCTGCGAGCGAACTATCTTTCCCTCCTGAGAAGAGCACACCCGCTTCCATTACTTCCGCGTAATCCTGAACTCTTTCTTCGACGGCGTCAGCTGGGCAAGCAGGGCTTTTAACTGCTCGTCGGTGATCCGCTGCCGGATCCTGCCGCTCTGCGCGAGCATCACCAGCTGCTGCTCGACCGCTTTCGCAAAATCCGGCCGGGTCAACTTGATGGTATTGAGCCGCTCCCTCGCTTCAGGTTCGAGGATCTCCATGAGGGCGGCACGGATCTGAGCATCGATCTGCTGCTGGCGTGATGCCTCTTCCTCCATGGTCTGCTGATCCAACGCCTGCCGTTGCATCTGTTCCATTTTTCGGCGGCGGAGTTCCGCGAGCTCGTCGTCTACCATCACCATACCTCCCGGATCAATATTTCGCAAGACCCGGCGCAACCGTGGTAGCCTGGGCCTTCATGCCGTTTGCAACATTGTCGAGGAAGGACCTGCCGGCCGCGGAGACCATGCGCCCCTCGCTTCCGTGGGAGACGTACCCGGCCTCTTCAAGCTGCTGGAAGATCTTTCGGACGATGGATCCGCTTCCCCGCCTGAACTTGTTGGGAGACGAGCCCCCGTCATACTTGCCGCCGTAAGCGGAGCGCATCCTCTGGGTACCGACCGGACCGTCGGTGTAGATACGCCGGAAGACCGCCGCTGCACGCACATACCACCAGTCGTCATTCTCGGGGGGCATCTCTTTATGTACCCCCGTCTTCGCAAAAGCGGCCCAGTCAGGGGGCTGAATCTGCGGGTTTTTCTTGAGTTCTTCTGCCACCTGCCGGATGAACATATCAGCAGGGATGTCGTATACAGTTGTCATAGATGAACCTCACTCTCGCTAACAGTCTTTACATATTCGTCCAGTGACGTTTTATATATTTCGAGAACCGCCTCCGGGAGAGGCACCTCGCCGCTCCGTGAGGACAAGCGTCCGCCCCCGGACTTCAACGAGAACCGCACCGGCCGATGCCGCCACCTCCTCAGGATTGACCTCGGTGTTCCTGAGCCATCTCACCTTGATGACCTTACGGTCTTTGAGCTGGCGCCGAATCTCATCGATCATAACGCTTGTGACGCCCCGTTTCCCCACCCAGATGGTGGGCTTGAGGTCCTGGAACGACTCTTTCTTCATGGTTGAGGCCTCCCGACCGGATACCGCGACCGGTGCCCGCAGACAAGACAGGTGACGACCACGCGCCCCCGGTGAACCCGGACCCGGGCGTTCGATCCCGGGACCAGGTAGGTGTTGCACCGACGGCAGAAACGGCGTTTCAGCGGCCGTTCAATCCGTATCCGATGCCGCATGCCGATCTTGCGGGCCAGTTCCACACAGCGGTTACTCCAGGTGGGATTTTCCGGGTAAAACTCCGCGGCACGTGCAAAGAGGATAGCAATCCTCTCACGGGCGAGTCTCCGGGAGCCTGATTTTCGTGTAGTATCTGCCATGGTGCGATCCGTTTTTGTGGTGGGTCTTGAGATTGGAGGCGGGAGGATATATAAGAGGGTGATGGCCGGGGGTCAGCGGACCCGCACCCGCCGGCCGGCGACCACCAGGCGGTCTTCGCAGAAGAGTTTCACCGCAAGTGGGAGGGCTTCGTGCTCCTCGGCGAGGATCCGGTCGGCGAGCGTCGACTCGTCGTCGTCCGGGAGGACCGGCACACACCGCTGGACGACGATGGGACCGGTATCCATCCCTTCGTCCACCAGGTGGACAGTGCAGCCCGCGACCTTCACCCCGTACTCGATCGCCTGCCGCTGCGCGTGCAGGCCGGAGAACGCCGGGAGCAGGGCGGGATGGATGTTTATCATCCGGCCCGAGAACTCGCGGACGATCCCGGCCCCGAGGATCCGCATGTAGCCGGCGAGGACGAAGAGGTCCGCCCGGCAGCCGCGCATCGCGGATAAAAGTGCCTCCTCGTATGCGGCCTTCGAGGGGAACCGTGCATAGTCGACGACCGTCACCGGGATACCGGCGTCTTTCGCCCGCTCTATCGCGTACGCCCCGGGGTTGTCAGTGACGAGGCCGACGCAGATACCCGGGATCGTTTTGGCCGCAACGGCGTCGATCACCGCCTGAAAATTCGATCCTCTCCCCGAAGCGAGCACTGCAATCCGTTTCTTTTGAACTGGTGTTTCTGGTTTCATGTTATCGTTTTCCCTGATACCTTACCGAGAACCTTCCGGCACAACCGGGGGCGCGGTGATCAGTTTCACCTTGACGATCCGCCGGCCCCGCATCTGCATCACCACCAGCGTTGTGTTGCTCTCCTCGATCTTGACCACCTCACCGCGGCGGGGGATGTGCCCCAGCCGGTCAATGACGAGGCCGCCGATGCTCTCGTAAGCATCCGTCAGTGGGAGTGCCAGGTCCAGATCCTCGTTGAGGTGCTCAACCCATGCCCGCGCGTCGACCAGGTAGACGCCGTCCTCGACCTGCTGCACCTCGGGCTCCTCCTCGTCGAACTCGTCCATGATCTCGCCGACCAGTTCTTCGAGCATGTCTTCGACCGTCACGATCCCGGCAAACGACCCATACTCGTCGAGGACGACCGCCATGTGCTGTTTCTTCACCTGGAGTTCCTTCAAGAGTTCGTCGATCTTCTTGCTCTCGGGGACGAAGTAGGGATCGTACATCAGGTTCCTGATCGTCGCGCTTGTCTGCTGGCGGAATACCGCCGAGAAGACGTCCTTGACATTTAAAAGCCCAATAACGTTGTCGATGTGCTCGTGGTAGACCGGGATCCGGGAGAAGCCTGTCTCGTTGAAGAGGGAGAGGGCATTCTCGAGCGTGGATATGTCCTCGATCATGACGACATCCACCCGGGGCGTCATCACCTCGCGGACCGTCGTGTCTCCAAAGCGCAGTACGGAGTAGAGCATATCCCGCTCCTCCTCCTCGATGGTGCCCTCCTCCTCGCCGACGTCGATCCATTCCTTGATCTCTTCCTCGGTGACGACCGGTTCGGTCACGCCGGGCCTGAAGGCGAACTGCCGCTTGATGCGGTCCGCGACCCAGAGCACCGGGTAGAGCACCCTCGAGAGGTAGAGGATCGGCCGGGCGACGCGGAGCGCGAGTGCCTCGGTGTGCCGGGAGGCATACATCTTCGGTCCGATCTCGCCGAAGAGCAGCATCAGGATGACCGTGACGCCGGTCGCTATCCCGATACCGACATCGCCGTAGATGGCGATGGCGATCGCGGTCGCGAGCGACGCCGCGGCCACGTTGACGATGTTGTTCCCGATCAGGATGGTGATCAGGAGACCGTCGGTCGATCGTTTCAGTGTATCAAGCGCTTTCGCTCCATTTCGACCCTGATTTAAGAGGGCGCGGACTTTCGCCCGGGTTATCGATATGAGGGCGACTTCCGAACTTGAGAAGAAGCCCGAAAGGAGCAGACAAACAATGAATAAAATGATCTCTATAGTTAGAAGGTCTACGACTACCATTTACTCCACGCCGCATCACGCGGCAGCATCCGGTATTGATTGATTGCCGGCATTTTATGAATTATGTCGTGGGCAGATGTTATAAAACCAGCGCTTCAGGAGAATATCTCTTGTAATGCCTCCGATTCCTGCATCAGGAGTACAACCTTCTCTTCGGATGAGAGGGGTCCCGGAAAAACCATGTCCTCGAGTTCCAGGGTGAGGTATCCCCCGTAGCCCCGGTCGGCAAGTTCCGTAAGCACCCGGGTCGCGGGCGGGTCGTCATGGATGGGGTGGTGGGGGCGCCCGTTCCCGCCAAGGGCGCTGACGTGGACGTTGACCATCCGTTCGATGCAGAGGTCGATGAACCGGATCACCTCGTCGCAGGAGGCCATCATGGCGTGCCCCATATCCAGCGTGAACCAGAGCCAGGGTTCACGCTCGAGCACCTCGGCCGCATCCTCTGCCGTGGAGAGCAGGGAGTTGACCCGCGGCTCCAGGTTCTCGATCGCCACCTTCACCTGCGCCCCCTCCGCCGCCTCCCGGAGCCTGGCGATGTAATCATCAAACCGCAGGTAGTCGTAGGCGCTCGGCGGCCGTTTCGCCGTCCTTCTCCCGGGGTGGACGGTGACCACGCCAGCGCCCATCCGGTCTGCCGTCCGAACCGCTTCGACGGTGTACTCGACCGATATCTCGGCGACCCGCGGGTTGATGGAGCAGGGGTTTAAGTCCAGCGACGGGGCGTGAATGGTGATCGGCGAGAGTTCCGGGTGGCCGGCGATACACCCGGCGAGTTCGTCTTCCGGGCGATCGCGAAGCCAGAAGTGCGGCGTCTCGACCCAGAACTCAAGCGAATCAAGGCCGGACTCGGCCACGTAGTCGAAGATATGATCGCAGGGATACTCGTGGAAGAACATCGTCGAGACAGCGAAACGACCCATAACACTACTTGATATAAACCATCGGTCTAATAGATTGTGATGATGCTCGGCGGTCATTCCACCGGTCCGGAGCGGTTCGGCACCCCGATTCTCGCAGTCTCAGAGGTCTCGGGGCTCATCTGCGGCCTCCTTGACGACGCCCGCCTGCACCAGATCTGGGTGCGGGGGGAGGTGACCAACTACAGGGATCACACCTCCGGCCACCGTTACTTCTCGCTAACTGAAGGAAACGGAAGGAGTTCGGCACTGATCAACTGCGCCATGTGGCGTAGTTACGCATCAGAACTCGCGTTCGAGCCGAAAAACGGGATGGACGTCCTCGCCTGGGGGTCCGTGGAGGTCTACGAACCGCAGGGCAGGTACCAGTTCATCGTCCGGGAGATGCACCCCGCGGGCCTCGGTGAGCGCCACCTCATGGTCGAGCGCTGGAAACAGGAACTCGACGCGGAGGGGCTCTTCGATCCCGGACGGAGACGGGCCTTGCCCACGTTCCCGCAGCGGATCGGTGTGGTCACCTCCCGGACCGGCGCGGCGCTCGCAGATATCCTCTCGGTCATCTCCCGGCGGTATCCGGCCGAGGTGGTCCTCTCCCCGACGGCCGTCCAGGGCGGGGGGGCGCATATCGAAATCGCGGAGGCGATCCGGCGGATCGACGGGCTCGTGGACGTGATCGTCGTCGGGCGTGGGGGAGGGAGTTTCGAGGACCTCTTCCCCTTCAACCACCCGGACGTCGTGCGGGCCGTTGCGGCGTGCAGAACACCGGTGATCAGCGCCGTCGGGCACGAGGTGGACACCGCCCTCTGCGACTTTGCCGCAGACCTCCGGGCGCCGACGCCTTCCGCAGCGGCGGAGCGGGCGGTGCCGGAACGCCGGGAGGTGCTCCGGGAACTTGCCGGGTGTGGGGAGAGGATGGAAGCGCTCCTCCTCCACCGCCTCGCCGCCTCACAAAACGAGGTCGAGGACCTGCGGGGGCGCATGCACCCCAGACGGCTCGCGCGCCGCATCAACGAACGGATGCAGCGCCTCGCGGAGCATGAGGAACTGCTCAGGCGGGCGGCGGTTACCCGGGTGCAGCGGGAACGCTCCGCCCTCGCGGAGATCCGCGCAAGCCTTGCGGGGCACAACCCGCTCGCCGTTCTCGACCGGGGCTACTGCATCGTCGAGTCGGGGGGGAAGATCGCGAGAAGTGTCGGCGACCTTGAACCGGGCGAGCGCGTGGCGCTGAAAATGAAGGACGGCCGGGCGAGCGCCGTCGTGGAGGAGATAACGTATGACAGAGACATTTGAAACGATGCTGGAAGAACTGCGGGGGATTGTCCGGAAACTCGAAGACGGCGACACGAGCCTTGAGGAGAGCATTGCCATCTACGAACGGGGCGCGCTTCTCGTCAAACAGTGCGAAGACCTCCTCGGCACGGCTGAGATGAAACTTACGGAACTCGGCCGGGACCGGTAGAGCCCGGTCTGCCACCGGACAGCCTATTCTCTCCTTCTCTTCCCGGATACATCCCAGAACACCCAGAGGAGTTCGGGTGCACCGCTGCCGGGGTCGTACGAGGTCGAAACCGCCACGGCAGCCGGAATGGGGGTTCCATCGAATCGGGTGAGTGAAAACTCCTGCACCGGGACTTCTTCACCCCGGGAGAGCGCTGCAACCGCCGACCGGAACGCCGGGATGCTTTCCTGGTTAAGGTACGCATCGAGAGGTGTACCCTGCATGAGGCCGGGAGCACGACCGAACAGGGTGCCCGCCGCCCGGTTCGCCTCCAGGATGACACCGTCCTTCCCGGTGCAGAGGCAGCCGGCAGGGAGGCGGGCAAACCGATCCCGGTACCGCCGGCAGCCGATGTCGACACTCCGGATGCCGGCGATCAGCTCATCGACCAGATCGTAGATCTCGGCAAGGCGGGATTTCTGCAGGAGCAGGTCCTCTGCGCGAACGGCTCCATCTCCTGCCCTGATCGGATGGAGGAGGCGATCGAGCTCCTCCAGGTCTTCAAGAAGGTCTTCGAGCGCCGGGGTCAGTAGTTGCATACCTGACCAGTTTCCCGCGCTGTGAACGCATAAACCTATCTCTGGCGGCATCGCGGGTGGGCATACAGGTTTCCCGTGCAACATTGGAGCACCGGCAACCGCACGGGTTTCGCGAGTCGCACCTGGCGGTGCTCAAACTCCGGTCCTACGGACAGTCGTTCTCAGGAATCTCTACCTCGAGTTCAACGACCAGGTCCTCTCCCCGCTGGAGCGCCTCGATGAACGCCCGGGGGAGGGTCGCCGCCACCCGGTTGGAGCGGATGCCCACGGTTCGGTCCGAGATGAAGTCGCTCCGCCGCCAGACGAGGTCGGCAGGGTGGTCCAGGGTGAACGCCGCGCTGCCCCCTGAGCGGACCTCGATGGTCTCGCCCCCTGCGGTAAGCCGGGTCGTGAGCACTGCCCGGTCATCGCGGAGCAGCTCTTTTAAGCCAGGATCGAGGTCTGCGGCGCCCTTATCGGCGGCGACGCCGATGATGCAGTCGCCGGCTGCGGTCAGCGTCTCGTCTTTTGTCACCTCAAACGTCGTCGGATGGGCCCCCCGGACCAGCGGGTGGCCGCGTGCCCGCACGATATCCCTCGCCTTCATGCTTATTAGGAGAGGGATGCTATTGCTAATGAATGATTAGCATCGTTTGCCCCGTCTGTAAAGAGGAGTGCGAACACCAGATTCTTCGGGAAGCCGCCGAACTGGTGGTGCAGTGCAGTGAGTGCGGCCAGGTCCACCGAATACCGAAGCCGCCTGAGCCGGAGATCCTCACCATCAAAGCCATCGTGAGCAGGGAGACGGAGTCCCGGGTCTGCAGCGTCGAGATGCTCGCCGACGAGGTTGTAAGCCTCGGGGACCAGATCGCCGCGGAGTGCGAAGACGAGGTCTTCGGGGTCGAGGTCACCGGCATCGAGGCCGGAGCAAAGCGGGTCCGCCGGGCGGCGGCCGGCGAAGTGACGACCCTCTGGACCCGCGGAATCGAGCAGGTCGTGGTGAAGGCGTCGATTCACACCGGGCGCACGACCCTCCCGCTCTACCAGACCATGGAAGGAGAGGAGGAGTTTATCGTCGGGGAAGCCTACACCTTCGCAGGCCGGCGGATCCGGATATCGCACATCAAACTCCGCGACGGCCCGGTTCTGCGAAAAGAAGGATGGAAGACGGTAGCCCGCAGGGTCAAGCGGATCTACGGGTATCTCGAAGGCCGCTACCAGAGGCGGTGATCCCTCACCGGGGCAGGGGTTTTTGCAGGTGGCGCCGGATCGCGGCCTCGAGGTCTTCACGGTGGACGAGCCCCTCCATCCGCTCCCTGACCTCGTCGCCCTCGAGGACGATGGTCGTCGGCGTCACCCGGAGGTTATACGTTTTGATATACTCCGGGTTCTTCACGGCATCGATCTCTTCTATCTCGATCCCGAGAACCTTTTCCACCTCGCGAAGGATCGGGGTCTGCTCCTCGCACCCCATGCAGCCTTCCTGGTAGAAACTTATCACTTTTATCGCCATATATGGCAGAAAGCAGGGAGACTATAAAAAACTGTGGGGGTGCCGTCACCCCGTTATGCCGCTGAGCGTGACCCGGGCGCTGCCGTAGCGGTGCGTGATGACCAGCGAGTCATCAGTCTTGTCGACGACCTCCCCGAAGCGCAGTGCCGCGGTCTCGTTGGTCTCGTTGCCGAGAGGAATGTCCGGCGACGCTGCCAACCCGAGCGGGACAAGGTCGCCCACTTTCGTATTCGTGAAGTTGAGGCCGATGCCGTTTGCGTCCTCCACGCTCAGGTTCATCTCAAGGTCGTTTACCTCTCGCCGGCCTGCATCCCGACGAGCCCCACGGAGATGGCGTTGGTCTCGAAGCCCAGCAGGCCGAAGCCCGAGAAGCCCGTGATCTCAGGATACACGATCGGCATGACGGCGATGTTCTCATCCGAGACCTGCCCGCCGGCGGCCATCTCCAGGCCGTGGGTCAGGAGGACGACGTTGCCCTTCTCGTACTCGCTTGCGAGGAGGTTCTGGTCGGTCGTGATGAGGGGACGCCCGTCCTCGCTGAGAATGGTATAGCCGATCACTGCCGTATTTCCTACCTGGGCGGTCGGCTTCTTCTCAAACATCGGGGCGAGATACGTCCCCACCATGGCGACCGCCACGAGCAGGGCGATTCCCACATAGGCCCATTTCATCCATGGCGCGGTATCGCTCTTGGGTGTCTTCTGCTGTGACTTTTTCATTACGAGTACAATCGCCGTTTGGTGAAATAAAATGATATTGTTCTGGAGGGGAGAAGGTGCATCAAAGAATAGATATATATCACGGAAACACTACCTTAAGGTTAGCCCTAAGCGACCTGCTCGCCTCAGGGCAATACACGTAGATAGGAGCGATTACAATGGCAAGAATCGAACGAGGACCATACCGGACGATATGGCAGGACTTCGACGACCTCATGGCCGAGATGGAGAGCAGGTTCCAGTCCATGCTCGGAGGAATCGGCGCACGGGGAGAAGAGGTCAGGGGTCGCGTCGTCCCGGCAGTTCGTGACTTCCGCATAGATGTCCGGGACCACGAAGACGAAGTAATCGTTGTTGCCGATCTTCCCGGCGTCGAGAAAGAGAACGTCGCCGTCCGGCTCAGCGATCCCCAGCACCTGGAGATCACCAGCAGGCGGACGGGCGAGACCGAGGAGGAGACCAGGGACTTCTTTATGCGGGAGCGTGTCTACGGCCAGATGAGCCGCACGGTGCTGCTTCCTGCCGAGGTGACCGAAGAGAACGCCGCAGCCTCATTCAAGAACGGTGTTCTCGAGGTCCGGCTGAAGAAAGCGCCGACCGAGACCGGGACTACAATCCCCATCGAATAACCCTATTTTTCATGCCGATAGCTATTTCAACCGAATAATTCATGTCGAGCCAGCGTGACACTATCATGATGGATAAAAAGAAGGTCAAGGATTACATGACCTACGACGTCGTCACCGTCGACGCACATGGAACGATCCGGGACGTCATCGAAGCAATAAAAAATACGCATCACGACGGCTTCCCGGTCGTGGAGAACTCAAAAGAGGTGGTGGGTTACATCTCGGCGCGGGACCTTCTCTTTGTCCATCCGTCGACACCGATAGAGCAGGTGATGTCCCGCCACCTCATCGTCGCCGACCCCGATATGAGCGTGAACGATGCAGCCCGCGTCATCTTCCGCTCCGGCATCCAGAAACTCCCGGTCGTCAACGAAAAGAACGAACTCATCGGGATCATGTCGAACGCCGACGTCATCAGGTCCCAGATCGAGCACGTCTCGCCGGAGAAAGTCTTCAAGTTCATCGAGACTCTGAAAAAACTCTACGGGGTCGAACCGACCCTGAAACGGGGCTCGGTCCCGATCAACGACCTCCTGCCCACCCAGTCGAAGATCTATGAGGACGAACTTGAGGGAAGGATGTACGAGATCAAGAAGGGGCTCGCCGAACCCCTGATCGTGGTCCGGCGGCCGGGCCGCTGGATCCTGGTCGACGGCCACCACCGGGCGATCGCGGCAAAACGGCTCGGGATCACGAACCTCGACGCCTACATCATCGAGGTCCGGGAGAACATCG
>PGYH01000092.1 GCA_002839575.1 Methanomicrobiales archaeon HGW-Methanomicrobiales-6 | reverse complement strand
ACGTACGGGCTCAGGTTGAGCGACGGGGCGAGCCGGTCCTGGATGCGCCAGACCCGCATCAGCGAGTAGTAGGGATGCGAGTACTCGCCGTAGCTGACGGTCTCGAGCCAGTCGAGGGTGCCGTCCGCAGGGGACCACATGCCGGCCTCTTCGAGTTTGCCGAAGAGATCCTGTGAGTAGATCTGGTCCGGGTTTCCGGGAACGACCTCACGGATCCTGAACTCGTTTGCCGCGACGAAGACTTCCCCGTCGGGGATCTTCTGCGCGACCCAGAGTCCTGCGCCGTCCGCCTCATCGAGGCTCGAGCAGATCTCGATGACCCACGCCTCCTTCGGGTCGGCGAAGATGAGTGTCTCGCCGGTTCCGTAGTAGCCGTAGGTGTCGATCAGGCCGCCGACCAGCTCGACCGCTTCCCGTGCTTTCGTGCACCGCTCGAGTGCCACGTTCGAGAGCTCCGATGAGTAGAATATCCGCTTTCCTTCGGCTGCACTGAGCTCGACCTTCGCGTATTCGGTGCATTCGGCGGAGAGGAGCTGGTGTTCGTTCATCATACCGTACGACCCGGTGTAGTAGGCGTAGGTGTGCGGCACCTGGTCGATATACCCAAGAACCCGGCCTGAGTCGCTGCTATCTTCGCCTCCTGCCGCATCCGAACCGCTGTCGGGATCGAAGAAGACCGGCCTCTTTTCTCCTGCCGCATGATCGGCCGCGGGGACGTAAAGAAGGCTTATATCGTCGATGTTTCTCCAGTCTTTCCCGACACCGTCGTTCGTATGCCCGACATACATCGATCCGTCTTCGGATGCGCCGGGTGTTATCGCAAAGACGGTGCAAGCCGCTGCATTCGAGACCAGCAGGAGTGCGGCGAATAGACAGAGGCCGCTTCGTAGAAAATGAGTCATGCCGATACGCTTTCGCATAAAGGAAAAAGGGCAGCCATAACTTAAGAAATCAGCAGATCTATCATCGATTTCTTGCGGGGATTTAGGAAATATCATCCTCTTAACCCGACATTCTGTTCATGGAAGCGCGTTGCGCCCTATATCATGTAAGAGAAACGCAAGTGCATTAAAATATCACTCTTCCGGATAGACTGGCGCCTGATATGCGTTGCAGCAATCATCAGCGAGGCTTGCAGGATGGAACGGGCCGGATCTAACGAGAAGATTCGGTGGACCGGCATCAGCGTTGGTCAGGCCAGGCCTTGCGCCGTTCGCAGTACCGGTGCTCCGCCTTCCAGGAAGACTAATCTTCTGCCCCGACGAGACTCTGTGCATGAACAGCGTCGCGGTCGGCGTCTTTTCTCTCACGCTGCTTACAGGGGCAGTCATGGCGGGAGCAGCCGCAATAGGCCTTGCCGATCCGCTCTACGCCCTGGCATACCTCGCCGTCGCCGCCCTCCTCGTCGGGACGGTCATCGCAGCCTTCTGCACGAAATGCCCGCTTAAGGGGAAAGGATGTCTCCACATCCTTCCCGGCAGGCTCGCCGCCCTCCTTCCGGCCCGGCAGGGGAAGTATACGGCCGTCGAGATCGCCGCGGTCCTGGTTGCACTCCTCCTTATCGCCGCAGTTCCCCAGTACTGGCTGCTCTCGCAGGTTCCGCTCCTTGCACTCTTCTGGTTGCTTGCCGGAACGGGCACCTTCCTGATCCTTTGCCGCGTCTGCCCGGTGTGCGGCAACAGATGCTGCCCGTTGCGGCCGAAGGAGTGAGGCGCAGAGACCGAGGGATTTCGCGTCCCTGTGCGCACAATCCTCGCCACCCCATTTGGACATCGGGGGACCGACCCTTTTCCAAAATATCTTAATCCAAACAGCAAGCACATTCAGTATGCATCAATCGGCCGGCAGCGCCTCGCGGCAGCAGTATACCCTGCTCATGGTCTCGATCGCCCTTGCGATGTTCATGACGTCGCTTGACGGGACGATCGTGAACATCGCTCTTCCCACCATCTCGACGATCTTCGACCTTCCCTCGACAACGGTCAGCTGGGTTGCAACGGCATACCTGCTGGTGCTGACGGGCTCTATCCTGGTCTTCGGCAAGGTGGCGGACAGGATCGGTTTCAAGACCGTGTTCCTCGCCGGATTCGGTGTCTTCACGGCAGGCTCGTTCTTCTGCGGGTTCATCCCGGAGGCCTTCGACTCGTTCGGGATGCTGATCGCATCAAGGGTGCTCCAGGCGATCGGCGGGGCGATGATCGCCGCCATCGCTCCGGCCCTGGTCGCGGCGTTCCTCCCGATGAAGATGAAGGGAAAGGCGATGGGGGTCGTGACCACGTTCGCGGCGTTCGGGACCGCGGCCGGCCCGATCCTCGGGGGCATCCTGACCCAGTACCTCTCCTGGAACTGGATCTTCTACATCAACATCCCGGTCGGCGCCGTGGCCATCCTGCTCGGCTCCTACGCGATACCGGCAGGCGTCACGGCTTCCGGCACGCCATCGCCGTTCGACCGGCTCGGCGCGGTTCTGATCTTCGCCGGGCTCGGATCGCTCATCTATGCCGTCAGCCAGGGTTCCGCGCTCGGATGGACCGACCCGACGATCCTTGCGGCACTCGCGGCAGCAGGCGTCGCGCTCGGCTACCTTGTCCTCCACGAACGGAGGACGGCCGACCCGCTCCTCGACTTCCGGCTCTTTAACAACCGCAACTTCCTCTACGTCAACCTCATGCTCGCCCTCGCCTACTTTCTCATGGGCGGCGTCAACTACCTCCTCCCGTTCTTCCTCGAGTTGGTGAAGGGCTTCGATCCCTCGACCTCCGGGCTCGTCCTCACCGCGCTCTCGTTCGCCATGATGGCGAGCGGCTTCCTCTCGGGCATGCTCATAAACCGCGTCGGAAACCGGAGACTCTGTATTGCCGGCGCACTCGTCATCTCCGCCGGATACCTGATGTTCCGGTTCTTCTCGGCAGAGAGCACGATATATTACATCGCCGGAGCGCTTGCCGCCGTAGGGTTCGGGCTCGGCCTCATGCTCTCGCCCGGCACGAACATGGTGATGAACATGGCACCCCGCGACCGGCAGGGCATGGTATCGAGCCTCATCAGCGTGGAGCGCACCGGCCCGATCACCCTCGGGATCTCCTTCATCAGCATGATCTTCGTCCAGGCGATGCTCACGGTCGCGTCGCACCGCCACGTCACGATGTCTTCTCCGGCGGAGATCAGGATAGACGTGCTTGCCGCGGGGTTCGACCTGGTCTTCGTCGCCGTCTTTGCGGTCTCGCTCGCCGTCGTCGCCCTCGCGTTCTTAAGCCGCGACGAGGTTCACGCCGATAACCGCGAAGAGGAGACCTTCGAGGTTGCGGCTGCCGGGGCGTGACCCCCGCCCTGCACATTCCAAGAAGTGATGGGCGGAGAGATTCGCCTCTCCGCCGCTTTTTTACACATTCATCAGAAGACCACAAAGGCCTGGCTTGTTGCCTGACAGGTGTTCCCGTCGTCGAGCGTCACGGTCAGCGTGACCGTGTAGGTCCCTTCGGACGCGTAGTCGTGGGTGACGTCCTGGCCGCTGCCGGTCGTTCCGTCGCCGAAGTTCCATGACCAGTCAGTCACGGAGCAGTCGCCCAGGATATCGGCCTCGCCGTGGAACGAGTTCCCGTCCGTTGTGATGCTTGCCGAACATGAGCAGGGCTCCGGAGGAGCAACCACCGTGACATCCGTCGTTGACTGGCACGTGTTGCCGTCGCCGAGCGTTACAACCAGCGTGACCGTGTAGGTTCCCGCCGCGGCGTAGGCGTGGCTCGCGGTCTCGCCCTCACCGGTTGCCCCGTCACCGAAGTCCCACGCCCAGCCGGTCACGGAACAGTCCCCGTCGACCTCAGCCGAACCCGTAAAGGCAACCGGCTGCTCAGGTTCGGCCTGGTCGCGGTCTTTCGCGATGCTTGCCGTGCAGGAGCAGTTCTCCTCCGGCAGCGGCGAGACGGTGAGGTCCCTTGACGTGTTGCACGCCGTACCGTCATCGAGGGTCACGTTCAGCCCGACCGTGTAGGTTCCTTCCGCGGTGTAGACGTGGCTCGCGGTTCCGCCTTCACCGGTCTCCCCGTCGCCGAAGTCCCACGCCCATGCCTGAATGGCGCAGTCCCCGTTGACCGTGGTCTGATCGGTGAAGTCGACCGTCTCGTTGACGACAGGGTTCTCAGGGCTCCAGGTGAAGTCCGCTGCGCAGGAGCAATTGTCGGCGGGAAGCGGTGTGACCGTGATGTCCTCGGACGCATTGCATACCGTGCCGTCGTCGAGGGTCACGTTCAGCCTGACCGTGTAGGTTCCCGGCTGAGCGTACGCATGATTGGGGTTCTGCTCCGGGGAAGTCGCGTTGTCGCCGAAGTCCCAGGCCCACGCATCGATCCCGCAGTCGCCCTCGACCGTGGCATTCCCGGTGAAGTTAACCGTAGCGTTGGCGCCGGGGTTCTGCGGGTTCCAGGTGAAGTTAGCCGTGCAGGAACAGTTGCCGGGCCCGGGCCCGGGCGTCGTCGTGGTGGCCGGGAAACAGACCACTCCCGCAGGGCAGCCGGGCCGCCCCTCGTCGGGGCCCGTGCAGACCGGGTAGGCTGCACCGTCGCCATGGAGTTTGAGGAGAACCAGGTCCCACGCCCCGGTGGAGTTGTCATACCATGCAACCAGGTCGCAGGATATCGTTGGGTTCATCTGGTCGTAGGTGTCATTCGTGAGCTGGTACTCCCTGCCTGAGGTATGGTTGAACAGGAAGATGTCCCAGCTTCCGTTCCTATAGTCGCTATAGACGATCCGATTGCCGGATATGTCTGCATGTGAGAGGTTATTCGGGAAAACTTCAAGCGCTCTGGTGATACCGGGCATGCCCGGCTCGCCGCTCGTTAAGGTTCCAGACTGGGGAGCTGCGGTGGCGATCACGGCAATCGAGATGACCGCCACAATGAAAACTATCAGATAGGTTACAGGTACTCGGGATTTGCTCATACTATCCCCGTGGCGATTAAAAGCAACATTGTATTTAAACATTATTATAAAAATGAGGCATATCTGGTTGCACCCGGACGGATCTCGGTGAAGATCCCGGGAAGATCGAAGCCGGAAAAGGCTCGTGGCAGGCCGGATCGTCCCCGGGGTGCCGTGGGAGAACTACGATGCCAGGGCCGCCCCGGCCATGCTCCCGGGGGAATTCCGTTGCAGAAACGGTGCTGTCCGGGAGAGGAGGGTTTTGCCCTGTGTCAAATACCGGACGGCGCTATGTCCGTACGTCATGTTTCTGTGGTGACGACGTTCCCCGGCCGCTCCTCCCCGCTGATGAGGGTGGCGCGGATCGTCTCCGCCAGATCATCCGTCGTCAGAAGAAGGAGCGTATCCCCGGCCTCGATGACGGTGCTCCCGCCCGGGACAAACCGTTCGTCCTCTTTCTGCATCAGGATGATGAGGGCGCCCTTCGGCAACCCGAGATCGACGACCTGCCTTCCCACCGCCGGGGCGTCTGGAGGGATGACCAGTTCGAGCAGCTCGCTCGGAGTATCGGGGTCCACCTCGAACTCCCGGGAGAGTCTGCGCGTCGCAAGGCCGAGCCACCGGGCGACGGAGGGGATCGATGTCCCGTGAACCAGCGCCGAGACGAGGACGATGAAGAAGACGAGGTTGAAGATCGCCTCTGCGTTCGGCACGCCCGCAACAAGCGGATAGGTCGCGAGGATGATCGGGACGGCTCCCCGCAGCCCCACCCAGGAGATCAGGGCTTTCTCTCTGATCGGCATCTTCCAGGGGAGCAGCGTGAGCATGACGGCGACCGGCCGTGCGACCAGGAGCAGGAAGAGGGCTGCAAGAATACCCGGAACGGCCACCGGCAGGAGAGACGATGGGAAGACGAGCAGGCCGAGCGCAAGGAACATCACGATCTGCATCAGCCACGCGATCCCGTCGTGGAACCGGATCAGGCTCTTTTTATGAACGACGATGCTGTTGCCCATGATCAGCCCGGCTACGTAGACCGCGAGAAACCCGTTTCCTCCGAGGGTGGCGGTCAGGCCGTAGGTCAGCAGCACCATGGTGAGGCTGAGCACCGGATACAGCCCCTCGAACTCCAGCTTGAGACGGTTGATGAGGAAGACGACGACCTGCCCCATCCCGTAGCCGAGCAGGCCCCCGACCGCCATCTGCTGCACGAACATCGGGACGACGGCGAGCAGCGACGTGCCCGGGGTAAGGATCACGCCGATGATGCCGATGGTGAGAAGGACGGCTACGGGATCGTTGCTCCCCGACTCGAGCTCGAGCAGCGGCCGCAGGTTTCCCTGCAGGCGCGCCCTTGCCGTCCGCAGCACTGAAAAGACCGCTGCCGCGTCGGTTGACGCGACGACCGCACCGAGGAGAAGGCCCGCCAGCGGGGGGAAACCGAGAACCAGAACGGCAAACCCGCCGAGCATGGTTGCGGTCAGAATGACGCCGACCGTGGAGAGGGCGACTCCCTGCCAGAGGACGGGCTGGATCTGTTCCCACCGGGTGTCGAGACCGCCGGAGAAGAGGATATACGCAAGGGCAACAATCCCGATGACCTGCGCAAGCACAGGATCGTCGAACGGGATGCCGCCCGGACCCTCGGAACCCGCGAGCATCCCGACAACGAGGAAGATGAGGAGCGCAGGGACGCCGAGCCGCTCCGAGAACTTGTTTGCAACGATGCTGATCAGGAAGAGCAACGCTATGCCGACGAGCAAGAGTTCGAGGGTGAGTATCATCAGTGCATACGAATCATGCTTGCGGTGCCTTAATATTGACTCTTCGATCGCTCGAGCGGATAGTCTTGTGTTTCTACCCTCCGGGCCCGGCCGGCAACAGCACCGCCTTCAGTCCGTCGAAGGATGAGGAAATGCACGTCGTGACCGGATTTCCACCGGTCTCGCCGGCTCCGCTACGTTTCGCGGGATTAATATAGTTTCCGTCAAAACACGTCACTCAGGATGGCAGACACTCCAGTTATTCCCCGATCCGCGGGCACCATACTTCTGCTGACGGCAGCAGTGTTCCTCATCATAGGAGTTCAGGCGATCGCGTATATCATCACCATTATCGCCGTATCGTTGATCCTCGCCATGATCATTTATCCCGCGACGAAAGCGCTCCGCTCCAGGGGTTTTCCGGAGATCGCCGCCGTCGGTGCGGTCGCCGTCATCGCCAGTCTTGTAGTCCTGCTGATCTGCTACCTCGTCTTCTTCTCGTTCGAGAACCTGGTCTCGGCCCTCCCCCTCTACCAGCAGGAGTTGACTATCAGGCTATCGGAGATCCTCACCCTCCTGGCCAGGTACGGGATTGACACGGGTTCGTTTTCACCGTCTTCGATTAACCTGCAGGGGTTCGCCGGATTCCTCTCTTCATCAGCCATCAGTATCGCGGATCTCCTGCTCTACCTCTTCTTCATAGCGGTAACGACGATCTTCACGCTCATTGAGGCGCCACGGATGCCTGAGCGTATACAGAGGGTGACGAACAGGCCGGAGACCGTCGAGGGGTTCTCCCGCATGAGCAGGTTCCTGATCGATTTCGTCATCGTCAGGACCGAGGCAAACCTCGTCCACGGTTTCCTCTTCGGGACGTTCCTCTGGGTCATGGGGGTGCATGCGGCCGTACTCTGGGGAGTGCTGACGTTCCTGCTCTCATACATCCCCTACATCGGCCTGATCGTCGCGGCACTCCCTGCGATCTTCTTTGCCTGGCTGCAGTTCGGCCTCTGGGGCGCGATTGCGGTGATTGCGGCCGTCGCGGTCTTGAACGCGCTGGTGGAGAACCCTATCTTTGCGCACTTCGCATCGAGGCGCTTCGACATCCCTGCCCTCGTGGTCATTCTCTCGGTCATCTTCTGGGGATGGGCGCTCGGCGTTGCCGGGATGATCTTCGCCGTTCCGCTCACTCTCATCGTCCTGATGATCATCCAGTTCAGCGACGACTGGGCCTGGGTGAACACAATTCTGGGCGTCGACCACCTCTTTACTGGAGAGCAGACACCTCCCGCGGAGAGAGGGAGACCAAAGCTCCACCGGTGAGGCAAGAAAGCGGCTCGTGCCATACGCTACGGCACTACCATGCCGGAGGATTGATACACTCTTCGGACATCTTCTCTTCCAGGGAAGATAATGTTGCACACACGTGAGATCATCCAGAAACTATGGGATGCACAGGGCTACGGGAACCTCGCCGTCTGGGGGGACGGGACGACCGCTGTCATCGCGCCGGGCGAGAACCCGGAGAAAGGAGGAAAAGCGCCGCTCGCGATCTTCAAGCCCATCCCACTCGTGGCGGGCTTTTCACTGCTGGACTTCGCCACCCACAACACCGATCTGCTGGAGCATATCGAGATGACGATCCGCGAGGCGGGCGGCGAGATCGAGCGGGACTGAAGAGGGCTCACCGTTCAGGGCGGGTGCCTGTGATAGCGGTGCAATGGTCGGAAAGGGATCCCGGGAGAGGTGCCTCTGAGAGCAACAGTTGAAAAAAGAGTGTTTGAGTGCTTCAGGGAAGCGTTACTCTGTCGTCTTCCCGTCGAAGTGCTCTTCGTGCGCCATGGCCTCTTCGCGGGTCTTTGCCACGACCTTGTCCTGGTGCTCCGGCGGGGAGTAGATCGTGTAGAGTTTGAGGTCGGCGGTCTTTGAGGTGTTTATCACGTTGTGGTTCGCGCCGTTCGGCACGATCACGGCGCTGCCGTCCTTGACGGCGTGCTCCGTGCCGTCGATCACGACAACCCCTTCCCCTTCCTCGAACCGGAAGAACTGGTCGATGTCGTCGTGCACTTCCGCGCCGATCTCCTCGCCGGGTTTCAGGCGCATCAGCACGAGCTGGCTGAAATTGCTCGTATAGAGGACCCTGCGGAAGTCAGTGTTCTTTACGGTCTCGGTCTCGATATCAGTTGCAAATCCTTTCTTCATGTCTCAAACCTCCTGATGTACAGGGTACTACGGGTTGGTAGCAATATTTCTTGTGGTGCCACCGGTATTTAATCGTTAGGTCGATTCAATGGAGTCGATACCAAAACCACCGCAGGAGAGGGGTCTGTTGTCAACCAGGGCTCTCCCATGCGGTGAGTTACCCCTCCTGCAGGCGGGAATCCGGAGTCTTCCAGCGATAGGGAGACCGCGTATCACCCGCCGGGGCTCTGCGAAGACAATTGTGCCAGGTAGGAGGAGCCTATCCCTCACTGCTCCTCGACACGGATTCCTGCCGTCACCGGCGGAGCGTCTACATCAGCGTCGGGTCCCGGGTCCGGTTCTGGATCTGGTCCAGTAACCGGGTCTGATTAACGGCAAGTTCCGTCAGGTTCTTGACCGTAAAATTCTCGGCCGTGACGCTGAAGTTCGCCGTCACCGGCTGTCCGTCGACCATCTGCGGGATATCGACGGCCGGGTACTCAAAGACACCCTCCCGACCGAGATCTTTGTGGAGCTCGGCGGTGAGCCGGTCGGTGGCGGCGAGGGTATCTATCGTGACCGTGACGTTGCTGTTCGTGCCGGAGTCGACCGGCGAGAACCCTACCGCCCCTCCGAGGGCGCCGAAGAGGTTGTTGTGGACGACAATCCACCCGGGGCCATCGCTCACGACTTCATCGATGGTGACGTTCGCGATGGTCGCATTGCCCTCGATTGTCTGGTTCACTGTTACGTTTATCGAGGGAGTGACGTTCCTTTCCATCGTGGGAGTGACATTCTCCGCCGTTGCGGGCGTCTGGTTGTCCGGGGGCATTATCTGACCCCAGGCCGCTCCCGTGAGGGAGATCACCAGGACCACGGCAACAACCCACCTGAATGCGTTCATGTTCCTACCTCCATATCCTCACCCGGCTGCAGCATCGCCGGCCGGACATTATGCTGCCCCCGGTGCCCTTCGCAGAGGGGATCGGCGGCATGGATATACCGGCCTATATATCTTTGCCTGCGGGGACGCTGGCGGCCATAACCCGGAACGTTGATGGGCAGGCGGGAGAGACCCTGAAGGAGACACGGAGCCGCCATGATCCTTTCGCCTGCATTCTACGAACGCGATACCGTGACCGTCGCAAAGGACCTGCTGGGATGCCTGCTCGTGCACCAGGAGGAGGCAACCACGGCAGGCTGGATCGTCGAGGTCGAGGCCTACCTCCAGGGTGACCCGGCGGCCCACTCGTACCGGGGAGAAACGAAGCGCAACAGCGCCATGTTCGGCCCGCCGGGCCATGCCTATGTCTACCGGATCTACGGCCTGCACTCCTGCGTCAACGTCGTGACCGGGCAGGAGGGTGCGGGGGAGGCGGTCCTCGTCCGGGCTCTTGAGCCGGCCATCGGGATCGATCGGATGCAGGCCCGGCGGGGGATGAATGATCCGGCCTCGTTCGCGAGCGGGCCGGGCAAACTGACGCAGGCGCTCGGCATCACCATGGACCTGAACGGAACCTCCCTTTACGACGTCCCCCTCCAGGTCCGGTCGCCCGACAGCCTGCCCGGCCGCCGGCCGGAAGGATTCCCCGGAGAGATCGTGCAGACGACACGGATCGGGATCACGAAAGCGGCGGACCTCCCTCTCCGGTTTTACCTGAAGGGGAGCCAGTACGTCTCGCGGCGGTAAAGACGGCTTCGAACCCGGCGGCGATCGTGTAGCGCACGGTGCCGGTAACTGGCCTGTCTGCTCTGGAGAACTCTATGCCGGTCGGTTCCGGCATGCGGCGGGAGGAGGGGGAGCCCGGCCGGCAGAGGCCCTGCACATCATGTCGGCGCACGTGGCAGGGGGAAGAGAGAAGACGTTGTTTTTTTGACGTGCATGATATCGATCTTTTTCCCCTGAACTCTTATAGGACAGAATATTATCCACCAAAGGCTCTTCTTCAGGCCCGGATATTTTCCATATACCTAAATACTACCCTACGAAAGTTACACCTGAACGCACATTTCAGGTGGTTGATATGGATAACAGCCGGGTGAAGGGAATTCGCCCGTTAAGGCTCCTTTTTGCGCTGACCGTGCTTGTCTGCATGATGCTGACAGCACCAGCAGCTGCAGAAGAGGCCCTGCCCGACAGGGTCTACGTGAACGCATCGTATAACGACGAGACGCCCGATTACGGGTACCTGAACTTCTCAAGCATCCAGGAAGCCATTGACGGCGTCGCGGAAGGCGGCGAGGTGTGGGTCTACAACGGGACATACGCCGAAAACCTCGTCATCGATAAAAGCGTGAACGCTACGGCGGTCCCCGAACTGCTGGACCCTGACTACAGGCCGATCATTGATGCCATGGGTGAGGATGTCGGTATCGAGATCATCGCAGACAACGTCTCCTTCAGCGGCTTTGGGGTCGTGAACGCCTCTGCAGTCGGGATCCACGCACACGGTGCCAGCGCGGTCACCATCGAGCACAACGCGGTCGCTGTCAGCAACGATACCTACGACGAAACCCACGGAATCTTCGTTGAGGACGGCGCGGGGATCGCTATCCTCAGCAACCAGGTGCGTGTCATCGGGAGCAGCACGCAGATGGGTGTTGCGATCGAAGGCGTTGACGAAGCATACGTCTACGACAACGAGATCGTGGCGGTTGCCCGGCTCCTGACCCCGGAGGGCGTCGGTATGGAAGCAAATCCTGTTGTTACTGCCTCTGTAACAGAGGAGGATGAGCCGCTCTTTGCTGCAGACGCCGTAGATCTTGCACGGATAGGGATGGAGCCCAACGGGATCTGGATCTGCGACAGTGCCCCCGTTGCTATCGAGAGCAACCGGGTCGTAGCCGTGGGCGCCTGCACTGCAGACGATCCGGCTCTGTACTACTCGGTCGTCGATGCCTGGGGTATCAGGTCCTGTACGTGGGAGAACATAAAGATCCTTGAGAACAACGTCACCGTCGTCGGCACTGCAGCAAACTTATCCCGGACGGCCGGCATCTACGGAGCCGGCGACCTCACGCTCATCGAAGGCAACACGGTCGAGACCTACACCATGGCCCGGGAAGTCCAGCCGGTCGGCATCCGGCTCGGCTACGCCGATAAGGGGCAGGTCCTCGATAACTTCGTCGACATGGAGGTCGAGTGCGCCGGCACGACCGGGAACGATGGGCTGAGGAGAGCGGCCGGTATCATCGCCTTCGATTCCTACAAGGCTCAGGTCCTCCAGAACACCGTCTCCTTCACGCTCGCCGCCACCGGGCCGGTCGAGGCATGCCAGGTCCAGGCCGAGGGTGTCTATATCGAGTTGTGTGACGAGTCCCGGGTGAGCGAGAACATCGTGATTGTTGAGTCCGTACTCATCAGGGAACAGACCTGCGACGATTCCGTGGAAGCAGAAACGCCTCTCTGGGCGCCCAGCAGCGTTACGGGCATTGTGGTCCGGGTGAGCGACGAGCCTGAGATCCTCGAGAACGTCGTGCACGCCTTCGGCGCCGTCGGAGCCTTTGACGGAAAGACCGCACCGGACGACTCCATCCAGAGCGTCGCAGAGGAACTCGCCATGACGGGCATCTGGGTCCGGGGAGGATCCATCAAGAACCCCGTGGTCGCCGAGAACGTGGTCCTGGTTGATGCGCAGACCATAGGCATCGCCGGACCGGGTGCCTACTTTGCGGAGACACAGGCCGTCATCGCAGACAACAGCGATCTTGCGGGTCGCTACGCCGCCGTGATGCAGGACCGGCAGGAAGGAACCTCCACCGCAGCATGCCTCCAGGCATACCTCGCGGACGTTGACGGCCTGTCCGCCGTCACGGAGAGCGACCTTGAGTTCACACCGGAGATAGAAGATATCGCTCTCGTTGAAGTCTATGTCACGACGGAAGGCATCCTCCTCGAGGGTGTCCTTGACCCGATCGTTTGCTACAACCATGTGTTGGTATACCAGGACAGTACCGTCATCATCTCCGACCTGCTTCTCCGCGGAGGAGAGGAGGGAATCTTGACGAACACGATGCCGGCAGGGCTGATCGGTCAGGCCTTCTCAGGAGAGCAGATCGGGCAGGCCGCTGTGCTCAGCCTCATCAACGAGAACGGCAGCGAGTGGCAGAGTCTCTCTGAAGCGGATCGGACGGCGATCACGGATGCCGTCATCGCCGGAGATGCGGGGGTTCTTGCAGCCTACACTGAGGATGAGACTCTCTTTACCGCCGACTCCGGGCTGGCAGACGCCATCGACAGGTACCAGGCGCTCCTCGAGAACGAAGACTCGTTCGGGTTCCTGAACGCAACCCGCCTTGCAGCCGCCGTCCCGGTCTCGGTGAGTTACGGCCTCCTCTACGATGCCGAAGGTGACGCGGAGGTCTATGAGAACAACTTCACCGTCCGGACCACCACCATCAACCTCGTAATCACCGAAGGCGACAACCTCGACGTGCCCGACGCCGCGGCAGGATCCGCCGGCCTCGTGACGGCTTTCGGCGTCTCGGGAACAAGTGACAGCATCGAAGTCGCCGACAACCTCATCAACGTGGACACTCAAGGCGTATACCTGAACATGGCCCGTGGAGGCGAGATCGCGACCTCCGATGCAGCGGCAGGCACCGCGCACCTCCTCCTCGCAGTGGGTGTCAGTGCGGACGCGGAGGATGAGCATATCCTCAACAACAACATCACCGTCAGGCAGAGGACTTCAGCCCAGGCCCAGGCCATTAACCGGGTCAAAGATGAGATGGCCCTCAGCGTTGCCGCGACGGCGGGCGTGGGCATCGGCATCGTCCTCGATGCGAGCGAGGTCCTCGACCCGGAGACCTACGAGCCCGCTCCTCCCAATCCGGACGAGTGGTTCGCGGATGTCATCCAGGGCAACACCGTCTCCGTCACGAACGAGATCCTGGTTGAAGCGATCGCCGCGATGCTGCTCCCCGCACCCCTCGACGGGTCGTCCAACGCGCTCTCCGCGGCCGTAGGAGCCGCAGCGAGTTTCGGCATCGTCGCACCCGAGGCCGACGTGCTGGATAATGTCGTCAACACAACCGCGAACCAGAGAAGCATTGCAGCAGCGTTCGTCGAAGAAGATACCGCCTACCCCGCAACGCTGGCGGCGGAGATCGATCTCCCCGGCGCCGGGGCTGCAAACCTGGGTGCCGCGGCGTCCGGGGGTATCCTGACCCTCCGCTCATACATCGAAAACAACACCGTCTACACCGAAGCGAACTCCGAGACGGTCGTTGAAGCGGCGACGGAGGAACTTCTCGAGGACGCCGGCGTTCTCGCCGGCACCGTGGTCGCCGACGTCGGCATCGTGAGCCTGAGCCCCTCCTACATCGACGGGAACACCGTGGACGGAGCGGGATCCTTAATCTTGATGGGCATGGTCGGGGGCGACCGGGTGGACATAGAGGGTCTTTTCCTGGCCCTGGACCTCGGTATCCTCTCGCGTGGCAGCGACGCGACGTTCAACAACATCCACAACGGTTATCTCGGGCTCCCGTACTACTACGAAGAGGAGGAATACGAGCCCTACGCCTTCTATAACTGGTGGGGCGACGCGAGTGGCCCGTCCGGGTTCGGCCCCGGCACAGGAAGCCCGGTCACCGGCACCATGAACTATGAGCCCTGGCTGACGCAGCCGGCGGACGTCGTCCTTGAGACCGGCAAATCCTATTTCGGCCTTGAGATCGGGTCGCCCAACATCGGCGGCGACGGCTACCGCGACGGCCTCGAGCCGGGCTGGAACACCCTCTCGTTCCCGCTGGCGCTCG
>PGYH01000091.1 GCA_002839575.1 Methanomicrobiales archaeon HGW-Methanomicrobiales-6 | reverse complement strand
TCGACGGCTATGCGGGCGGTTCGATCAGCTATTACGACAGCAAATACGGCATTCCCGCGCCGGGCGATCCGCTGAACCCGGTCCACATCGACATGCACCAGACGAAAGTGCAGCTCGGCAGCGAACTCGAATTCGCGGACGGCTTCCTCGCGGGTGTGAACCTCGCGGGCGGCTATAGCGATTACAGCCATGGCGAGGTCGATGCGACGGGTGTCACGGGGTCGCGTTTCGACGACGAAGAATGGGAAGGCCGCGCGGAGTTCCTGCACCGGGCGGTGGGGCCTTTCACCGGCGCCATCGGCGTTCAGCTTCACCGGCGCGAGATCGTGGCGTCGGGCGAGGGCGGCGAACTGCTTGCGCCGAGCGAGACGGAGGCGGCGGCGGCCTTCCTCTTCGAGGAAATGCCGATCGCGGGCGAGACGCTGAAATTGCAGATGGCGGGGCGCGTCGAATATGCCGACGTTTCGGGCCGCGCGCTCGATGCGAGTATTCCGCTTGCGCCCACGGATTTCGCCGTGTCGCGGAGCTTCACTCCAACCAGCGTTTCGGTGGGACTTGTTTATAGTCCCGCTCCGAAATGGGTGTTCGGCGTCACCGCGCAGCATGTGGAGCGCGCGCCGGATGCGCTCGAACTCTTCTCCAAGGGACCGCATGAGGCGACGGAAACTTTCGAGATCGGCGATCCGGCGCTCGGGCCGCTCACGGAAGCACTTGGTAGCGAGCACTCGCTGATCCGCATGGGAGCCGCCAGGGTCCTTGAGAGGCTTGGCTGGAGTCCCGGTTGCATGGATGAGCAGACCACCTACCTGATCGCGCTCCAGCGGTGGCCGGAAGTCGTCGAACTCGGTGCCCCCGCCGCCGATCACCTGGCGGTGCGGTTCGGCGACCCGGATCCGGCGGTGAAGGCTGGGGTGGCGGAGTCGCTGGCCCGCCTCGGGTCTCCGGCGGTGTCTCCCCTGATCGGGCTGCTCGGTGAAGAGGTGTATCGGGAGTCTGCAGGCGATATACTGGTGCGGATCGGAGAGGGAGCCGTGGAACCCCTGATCCGTGCGCTGAGTGGGGAGGCGCTCCGCCTGGCCGCTGCAGAGGTTCTGGTCCGGATGGGGCGGCCTGCTGCCGGTGCACTCGTTTTGGTTCTCGCGCATCCCGAGATCGGGCCGACCGCAGCGGAGATCCTGGTCATGATGGGAGAGGAATCCCTCGATACGCTGGTCGAGGCGCTCGGGAATGACGATTCCCGGATCCGGCGGCGCGCCGGGGATGTTCTCATCAGCCTTGAGGACGCGGCAGTCGACTCGCTCATCGGAGCGCTGGGGCACCCGAACGACATCATCCGCCTCGAGGCGATCGATACCCTGACCCGGGTTGGCCGGCCGATCGTTGCCGCCCTTACGGAGTCGCTTTCAGATGAACGCTACCTCGTGCGGCTGGGTGCGGCGGAGGTTCTCGGCAGGATTGGATGGGAGCCGGCGACCGAAGCAGAGACGGTCTGTTACCTGATTGCGAAGGAGCAATGGGCCTCTGTTGCCGAGAGCGGGGCCGGTGCTGTCGAAGTGCTGATCCGGACGCTGAGCGATCCCGATACCGCGATCCAGATGGGTGCGGCGCGGGCGCTCGGTATGATCGGGGCGCCTGCGGTCACGAGGCTGATTGATGAACTCCGCTCCGAGCAGGACGGCGGACAGAGAAAGGCGGTCGAGGCGCTCAAGATGATCGGGGAGCCGGCGGTCGTACCGCTCGTCGGGGCGCTCCAGGACCGCGACTGGCAGATACGCCTGGGCGCGGCACGGGCACTCGTCGGCATCGGGGACCCTGCTGTCG
The DNA here is from genome assembly GCA_002839575.1 of Methanomicrobiales archaeon HGW-Methanomicrobiales-6. Lineage (GTDB taxonomy): Archaea > Halobacteriota > Methanomicrobia > Methanomicrobiales > Methanoculleaceae > Methanoculleus > Methanoculleus nereidis. The sequence goes on along the minus strand of PGYH01000091.1, from coordinate 11,435 downwards.
AGCCGCTGGTCCGGGCTCTCCGCGACGCTCCTCCGGCAGTCAGGATGGGGGCGGCCGCAACGCTCGGCAAGATCGGGAACCCCGGCGCAGTCGAGCCGCTGATTGATGCACTCCTCTCCGAGGACTGGCGTATGGGGCGGGTCGTGGTGCGGGCGCTCGGGATGCTGGGCGAGCCGGCGGTCAGGCCGCTCCTGCGCGTCCTCAGCGACGGGAACGACACGTCCCGGAAGGGTGCTGTAGCGGCGCTCGTGCTGATCGGCGAGCCTGCGGTACGGCTGCTCCCCGGCGCGCTCACCGACGGGCATTTCCGCGTCCGTGCCGGGGTCGCGGACGTCCTCGACCGTCTTGGCTGGTCTCCGGAGCCGGGGGAGGAGACGGTTGTCTACCTGATCGCAAAGGAGCGATGGGGCAATCTTCTCTCGATGGGCCCGGCTGCGGTCGGGCCGCTGATCGCGGTCTTGAACGACCGCGACGACAGCATCCGGCGACGGGCGGCGAAAGTTCTCGGCGAGATCGGTGATCCGCGTGCGGTGCCGGCGCTTATTGGCCTCCTCCACGATGACTACTACAGTATCAGGAGGGAGGCTGCGGCGGCGCTCGGTGCCACCGGAGTTCCGGCGATGGAGCCGGTTGTATCCGCACTCAGCGACCCGGACGCCGATGTCCGGAAACGTGCAGCGGATGTGCTCTCTGAGATCGGGGACGCACGCGCAATCGAGCCGCTTGAGGGTATCTTCGACGATGAGGACTGGTATGCCCGGATGGCCGCCGGGAATGCGGTGGAGCGGATCCGGGAACGGGTCGGGAAGGGCAAATAGGCCGTCTCCGGCCGGTGATTCTCAAAAAAAGGTCGAGGGTGATCGGGACCCTGCTCACTCCTCGACGTCGATTCCCGAGATATACGCCACGCCGAGTTTCGCCCGCCGGATCCGGGTGCTGTCCTTGAGGTGGCGCATATCGACGAACTCACCCTCGGTCACGATCTTTTCAATCTGCCGGGAGAGATCGAGTGATGCGTCCCACGGGGTCCCCCGGAAGACGACGCCGTGGTTGTGGAGTTGCAGTTGCTGTGTCTTTGGACGGTTCTCGTCGGTGAGGGCTGAAAGGTGCTCGTCGCTGCAGGCCGAATAGTCTATCCCGAACCCGAAACTGACCATCGTGTCGCCGTGATACTTCGGCTCATCGTCCTCTTCGAGCCATTCCTTTACGTTCGCTTCAGCATTGATGGGAAGGCCGTTTGTCGGGGATGATGCGGCAATAGGCGACTTCTTTACCCCAAGGCTCCGGACCCCGTCGACAACGGCCCACATGGCGATGGCGACGATGCCGGCATAATCGCGCTTCTGCTCCCGGGCAAGGTCGAAGATCGTGCGGTATACGTCGGAAAGCGTGATGCTGCCGCTGTTCCCGGCGTCGATGGTGATGATCTCGTGAAACGGCCCGTCAAGCGCGACGTTGTATCCGGCGTAGACATAGAGTTCTCCGGTGTCTTTCGCCGGGGTGAAGAAGTCCGGTGTGGCGTTCCCATCGGTCGGCAGCCATACCACCGAACCGTGAAGCGTGATCATCTCCCCAAGGAGCGGGAGCACGTCCGCCACACTCGCCCCGAGCGCGCCGATGCCGAGTGAGTACTGAAGGGCCGAGAACGGTATTGCATGGATGTCCTCCTCAGCCAGGCGGGCGGAGAGCATCTTATCCAGGCTGCCGGTGGCCCGGAGCGACGACCTCTTCGTGGAGACCCGCTCGACGGTATAGGCAACGCTGTCTTTGACGACCGGGGTCCGGGCCAGCTCGCTGATGACCGAGAGGCTGTCCTGCGGCCTCCTGCAGGCGGCAACGGCCTCCTCAATCCCGGAATAGATGGAGAATACCGGTGTCACCCCGGCCATATCGAGGACGCTCTTTGGGTACTCCTGCATCCCGGCAAGTGCCAGGATACCGCTACGCTCTTTCAACTGTTTTTTTACGGCGAGGAGGACCCGGATGCCCGCGCTGCTCAGGTAACTCAGCCCTGTTAGGTCGAAGACGATCGACCGGTCGTCGTCCTGCAGTGACGCCTGCACGGCATCGGAGAGTTGTCCCGCGCCGTACCCATCAAGCCTTCCCTGAATGGCGAACGTCAGAATCCCGTCTCTTCTCTCGGTCTGCAATTCCATATGTATCCTGGTATAGGTATCGGGCTGCCGACGGTTAATTTTTCTCAAATTCGTTTTGCCACCGGCGTGCCGTGCCGTGGCAGGCATCATTGGGCGCACAAATTTCGCAACCATTATCTCTCCGGTTATGTGATCCTCCTATGATCCACCGTGAAGCCCAGCAGAACCTTAATCATGCTCACTCTTTCTATCGCAATGTTTTCTGTCATTTCCGCAGGCTGTACTGCGATCGGTCAGCAACCGCCGGCATCACCTCCTGCCGCACCCGCTTCTGACTGCCCGGCGCTCGTGTTTACGGATCGGGAATTTGCTTTCGAACTCCAGCGGACGCTCGCCGCCGCGTATTCGGGCGAGGCCGATATCGGCGAGTGCCTTGCCACTGCGTCCCGGATCAAAGAAGGAGACTTCGAGAGCTGGTACTGCGAATGGAACAGGACCGCGGACAACTTCAGGGCAGTGGGCGACGAGAGTCTCGCCGCCGGGCACAGGATCACCGCAATGGAAGCGTACTACCGGGCCGCGACGTATTACCGCACGGCCGAGTTCTTCCTGCACGGCAACCCCGCCGACCCCCGCATCGTGGAGACCTGGGAAAAGAGCCGGGAAACGTTTCGCGACGCACTCGCACTCGACGCCGTTCCTTACGAGATTGTCGCCATCCCGTACGAGAACACCACACTGCCGGGTTATTTCTACACGGTTGACGACTCCGGAACACCCCGGCCGCTGCTCATCGTCCAGACCGGTTTTGACGGCTGCCAGGAGGAACTCCATCCGTATGCAGTGGAAGGGATCAAACGCGGATACAACGTCCTGACGTTCGAGGGGCCGGGCCAGGGCGAGGTGATACGGGTCCAGCGTATCCCGTTCCGTCACGACTGGGAGAACGTGATCGGGCCTGTCGTGGACTATGCGGTGAGCCGGCCCGACGTCGATGAAGACCGGATTGCCCTCTGGGGGATCTCGCTTGGAGGCTATCTCGCTCCCCGCGGCGCCGCATATGAGCCCCGGATCACGGCGCTGGTCGCGGATGCAGGCACCTACGATGTCGGACAGACTCTCCTCGCGAACCTGCAGGAAGGTGGGGGAGCGAACATGACGGAAATTGAACTGCAGGAGTGGCTGCAGACGGATCCGGTTGAGTTCAATGATGCCCTCCGCGACGCCATGGCACACGATACCGGCACCCGCTGGCTGAACGAGCATGGGATGTTTGCCTTCAATGCCGGCTCGCCGGCACAGTTCTGGGCAAAATGGATGGAATTCTCACTTGTCGGCATTGCCGAAGAGATACAGTGCCCCACGCTGGTCTGTGCCGGCGCGACCGATCACCTCGACCCGGACGGGATGCAGGCAACGGCACTCTACGACCACCTCACCTGCGAGCGGGAACTGATGGTCTTCTCCGACGACTACGGTGCCGGGTCGCACTGCCAGTTCGGGGCGTTCGGACAATCGTTTGCCGCCAAATTCGACTGGCTCGACGATAAGATGGGGATGACGGGCTCACCCTCCGGGGAAGAATAGGGGTATTGCCTCTCTTCTGGTGTATCCCGGCAGTTACCGGCGAACACGGTATCCGGCTGCCGTGAGAGCGCTGATAACGGCGTCGTCCCATTCGGTGCCGCAAAGCCCGCCGAGCGTCGGTTGCACCCCCTCCCAGAGCCGTCTGAGTTCTTCGGTGTCCGGGATGAAGGTTGTCTGGTACATCACGCGTCCGGCCCTTTTGCTCTGCCAATCGAGGATAAGGAGACGCCAGCAGCAGTAATCGCGGCAGATTTCGGGGCGTGTCAGGTGAACCGTGCACCACGCTTTCCCCGTCTTCCCATCGAACCTCAGAAAGGGGCATGCGTCCGGCAGTTCCTCGATGCTGCTCTCATCCTCGAAGAGGGCGATCTTGTCCGGGTCGACCCGCACCTCCTTCACGTCCCCGCTGTAGGCGTTATGCACGACAAACGTGTAGTTGCCGCGCTCTTCGACGACTGTGTGGACGTTTCGCATGTTGCTGCAGCAGCTGCCGCACTGGCAGCACTTACAGGCGATCGTGACCGCCTCCCCAAACGCCGGGCGGTTGGCGTATCGGCATGCGCATTATCCGGTACTACGCATCGCAATGATGAAATACCTACCGGAAACCCGCCCGGCCCACGTCTGCAGCCGGACCGTTCCGGATCTGGGGGAGCAACCCGGGCGCTGGCAGGTTGCCTGGTTCTTGGAAAGAAGAAAAATTCTTCCTGGAAGGACCCATAGTCTGACGCCTTTTGATTATCTGGACTGCCCTGGCACTGAACCCCTCCTCGATCCGGTTCGAAGGAGTCGAAACTGACCTCTGGCTCACAGTTTGTATGTATTGAATACCAGGCCTTGTTGAAACTCGCTTGTTTGCTCCAGATGGCTGCAGTCAGGGGTAACTCAGAGGCACGGCTTTCCACCGGGCTGCGCATCTGACGATGCTCGAAGGACGCTCCCTGAGGAGCATCCTACTGCGCACTTGCGGTGCTCGTGCTCCGGATGTTCGCACCTTCGGTGCTCATGCTCCCGCCCTAGCGGTCGGTCGCATTCCGTCCATCGCAAGTCCAAGACCTTCGGTCTTCTCCAGCGATGTCCCGTAGGGGCATCGCCTATCGCCACGCACTGCCCGCCCCCCTGGGGGCGGAACGACTTCCCCCCAGGGGCAGGAGTTTGAGCACCGTCAGGTGCGAATGAGGAGCGCGAAGCGCGGGTGGTGGGGGTTACAGAGATCCATTACAACGTGGAGACAGGGGAGGGGGGATGCTCCCCCCTCCCCACCTAACGGTGGTCGAGCTCCGGGCGTTCCGCCCATCGCACTCCCCGTCAGCCCCACCCCCAATGGCGATAAACGACCGGCGGCACGGCGGGAGTTCGAGCACCGGAGGTGCGCAGGCAACCACGGTCCACTGCATGAGGACATGCGCGAGAAAAAAGGTCGGCCCGGGGACAGGCCTGGTGTGGCATCACCCTCATCAGGGAAAGAATGATGATCGGAACAGGGTTCAACAGAGCCGAATACTATACGATTGGATTCTCGAACCGAAGACTGCGCTGCACCAAGAAAGATGCAGCAAACGGGAGCCGTTTCTGCGAAACAGGGGTTAGATCTTATTAATTCGTGAAAATCGAACCCTGCATGACCGGCAGGTCGTTCCGTTACAGTTATCATAGCCTGAGTAAATTCACTTGCATACTTCAAACCGGAGTTTCTTTTTCCAATGTCCACATCCCCAGATACCACGGAGAAGCGAACCGGTTTCACCAGCCGCGACGAGAAGCAGGACAACGCCGCTGAAGTCGAACGGCTCATCCGCGAACGGACTGCAGAACTCCGCCAGATCGAGATGATCTACGCCTCGGCGCCGGTCGGTCTGTGTCTGCTCGGCACGGATACCCGGTACCTGCATGTCAACCAACGGTTCGCGGAGATGAACGGGTTCTCCATCGAGGAGCACATCGGCAAGAGCGTCCGCGAGCGGGTGCCGGACCTTGCGGATGCGGCTGAAGAGCTCGCCCGGGCGGTTGTCGCGACGGGGAAACCCGCGCTTGATATTGAGGTACGGGGGGAAACACCGGCACAACCCGGGGAGCAGAGGTACTGGAACGAGTCCTGGCGGCCGGTAACCGATAATCAGGGACGCGTCATCGCGATCAGCATCGCCGCCGAGGACATCACCGAGCGGAAGCGGGCCGAGGAAGCCCTCCGGGAAAGTGAGGAACGGTTCACAGCGTTCATGGACAACAGCCCCGCAGTTGCATTCATGAAGGACGAACAGGGGCGCTACATATACTTGAACAAATTCGACGAGAGTCATTTTAATCGACGACAGGGAGACTTGCGCGGTAAGACGGACTTTGAGTTATGGCCTTTGTATGTCGCCGAACAGCTCTCGAAGAACGACCAAACCGTCCTCAAGGCAGACAGTGCTATTGAAGTCGTGGAAGAGATGCCCAACCCGAAAGGAGGCATTACCTACTGGTGGACTTGCAAGTTTCCCTTCAAGGACGCGTCCGCGAAGAGGTATGTTGGAGGTATCGGAATCGATATCACCGACTGGAAACAGGCTGAAGCGGCCTTGCAGGAGAGCGAGGAGAAGTACCGGAACCTCGTGGAACTTGCGCCGGAACCGATCGTGGTGCACCGCCAGGGTAACGTTGTCTACGCCAATCCTCCCTGTGTCACTTTTTTCGGGGCAGAAAGGCGGGAGGATCTCGTCGGCAAACCGGTCCTCCAGTTTGTCCACCCGGACGACCACGAAGTATTCAGGGGACGTAACCGCGAGATGACGGAGAAGGGTACGACCGTGCCTCTGCGCTCAGAGAGGTTTGTGAAACTCGACGGTCAGGCAGTCGATGTTGAGGTTGTTGCTACCCCCATCATGTATGAAAACCTGCCTTCGGTGATGGTCCTCTTCCGGGACATCACCGAGCGGAAACGGGCCGAGGAAGCGTTTCAGCGATACGCCGAGAATCTGGGCCTGCTCCATCGCGATCTGGAGATCTCGAACCGGGAGGCGAACCTCTACCTGGACATCCTTACCCACGATATCGGCAACACCGAGAACGTCTCGAACCTTTATGCCGACCTGCTCATCGAGTCCCTTGACGGAGAGGCAGCCGGATACGCGAAAAAACTGCAGCGCAGCGTCCAGAAGAGCATAGAGATCCTGGGCACCGTCTCTACCATCCGCCGGATTCACCAGGCACCTCCCGAACTCAAACCAACGGACCTTGATGCAGCAGTCCGGGGGGTGATGAACGACTATCCCACCAGTATCTTCCTCTACAACGGGACAACCTACCAGGTTCAGGCGGACGATCTTCTCCCTGTGGTCTTTGACAACCTTATCAGCAATGCCGTCAAGTTCGGCGGTCCTGACGTCGAGATCGCCATCCGGATCGAAGAGAATGATGGGTTCGTCCGGGTGTCGGTCGAAGATACCGGCCCCGGTATCCCGGACGATGATAAAAATGGGATCTTCCACTGCTACTCCTGATCATTCCCCGGCCTCCTTGAGCGTGAACCGGAACGCGGCGCCCGCTTCGGGGTGGCCGGCCACCCGGTCCTCGACCCAGATGCGCCCGCCGTAACGCTCCAGGAGCGTGCGGCAGATGTAGAGGCCGAGCCCCTCCCCCCGTGCCCGGGTGCGCCCTCGTTCGAACCGATGAAAGATCGGCTCCTTCAGTTCGTCGGGAACACCGGGGCCGGTGTCGGCCACGGTGACGGCGACGCTGCCGTCGAGCGTCTCGGCCGAGATGGTAATAACGACGTCGGGGCCGCCGAACTTGACGGCATTCCCGATGATGTTGTGGAAGACTTCGGCAATGAGATCGTCCGCCCAGACCCTGTGAGGGACCCCCTCGTACCTGATCGCGGCTTCGGGGAAGTTCTTCTGTTCGCTGACGATCACGCCGTGAAGGTCGATCGGTTTTAACGGCGCATGCTCCAGGCGGATCTTGCGGATCATCGCAACATTCGCCAGAATCTCCGTGCTTTTATCGATGCTCGCCTTCATCTTCCGGACATACTTTTCGGGCTCTCCTGTTAAAATCTGCATCAGCAGCTCGGTATACAGGGTTGCAACACAGTTGGCGTTCCTGATGTCGTGCGTGAGGATGTCCAGGTACAGGTTTGCTTCGCGGTTTGCTGCTTCCAGCTGCTTATACAGGGTTCCGCGCAGGATGCCGGCCCCGATCTCCTTGCTGATCGCCTCCATAAGCCATCGGGCTTCCGGGGGCTCCTGTTCTCCTGCCGAACTCCCTACCGCCAGCGCTCCCACGATTCTCGACTCGGCCATGAGCGGAATCCAGGTAAGGGCGGAAACCCTGAAAACATCCAGAATAACCTTTTCCTCTGCATCCGTCTGCGCCCCGGCGGGGATGGAGAGGTGTCTGCCTGCAACGAAGACCTCGTCGAGGGGGTGCTGGAATATATCGATGGTCTGCAGCCTGCCCGATCGCTCCATGCCCCGCAGGCCCGCGAGCGTCGCAAGGTTCAGTTCCCGGTCCAGCAGATAGACTGCACCGATATCGAAGTTCAGGAGGGCAAGGGAGGTGCTGAGCGCTGACTCGACCAGTTCGTCGAGCGTGAGTGCCGATGCCGAGACGCTGATCAGCCGGTTCAGCATGGAGAGTTCCGCACCCCGGCGCTGTAATGCCTCCTGTGCCTGCTTGCGCTCAGAGATGTCACGGAAAACAACCATGATTGACAGCCGGCCGTCGTAGTGTATGGGGGCCGCCGTGACCTCGACCCAGATGGGCCGGCCTTCGACGGTCAGGAGCACCTGTTCGAATACCGGGATCCCCGTGCCTTCCTGCAGCATCCGGCGGATCGTCTCGGTGACGAGGCCCTGGTAATCAGGGTGGACGAACGTGTCAAGCGATTTGCCAACGAAGTCTTCAGGCCCCTTCCCGCCTGCAATCCGGACGCCGGCAGGATTCACGTACACGATGGTGCCGTCGGTCCGGTGCACGACGACGGCCTCCGGCATGAGTTCGATGAGGGTGCGGTAGCGCTCCTCGCTCTCGCTCAAAGCCTTCTCTGCCCGTTTCTGATCCGTAATATCGCGTGCCGCCGCAAAGACGCCGGCACCCCTCCCTGCTTCGTCGCGGTAGACGGAGGCGTTATAGAGCACCGGGATCGTGTGTCCGTCGCGGTGCCGGATCTCCAGCGGGTAGTCCCGCACCTGCCCTTCCGCAAAGGCCTTCCGGTACCCCGTTCGTGCCTCGAGCGGGTCGGTGAAATAATCGGAGAAGTCCGTCCCTATCAGGTCGTCGCGTGCATAGCCTGTCGCCTGCTCGGTGGCGGTATTGACGTCGGTGATCCTCCCGTCGGGGCCGATGGCGGCGAGGGCGTCGGGATTGGCTTCGACGAGGCTCCGGTTGTAGGCGTTTGCTGCTTTCAGCGCCTCTTCTGCCTGATTCTGCTCGGTAATATCGATCCCCGAGCCCATCGTGCAGAGCGGTTTCCCTTCCTCATCGGTGACGAGGGAGAGGGAAAGCTGCATGGGGAAGGTCGACCCGTCCCGCCGTCGCCCCTCCGTCTCCCCGGACCAGGTGCCGGCCCGGCGGAATTCGTCTATAATCCGCCCTGCCTCTGCCGTGTCGGCCCAGAGCGCCGATGCCGGCTGCCCGAGAATCTCGTTCTCCCGCTCCCACCCGTGCATGGCGAGGAAGGCACGGTTGACGTAGGCGATCTTCCCGTCGAGACTGACGAGGGAGATGGCGTTCAGCGATGACGCTATGGCCATATCCTTGATCCGGAGCTCCTGCTCGGCCCGCTTGCGGTCGGTGATATCCTGCGCGAACTCGATGAGGCCGATAAGTTCCCCCGTCTCGTCGGTGACGGGATACCCCCGAAGGAAGAAGATTCTTCCGTCGGCCGCGGTGATCTCGGCCTCCTGAGATCGCCCGGTCTCCCGGGCGAGAACAACTGGGCATATGTCGCAGACACCTGTACGGTTGTGCCATACCTCATAGCACCGATGCCCGACCATCTCCTCCGGTTCTCCGCCGATGAATTCGGCGGCGGCGCGGTTGGCCCAGAGCACCTTTAGATCCGTATCGTAGTAGGCGAACATCTCGGCAGTTGAGTCCAGGATAAGGGCCTTTTCCCGTTCGGCCCGCCTCAGGGCCTCTTCGGTCCGCTTTCGCTCCGTGATGTCCCATGCGTTTACGACAAAGCCCCTGATATGGGGCTCGCGCAGGAGGTTGGTCACGATTGCCTCGATCACGTGCGTGCCGCGCGGACCCCTGAAGCGGACCTCGAACTGTGCGCTCCCTCCTGGCTTTTCTGCCAGGGCCGATACCACCTCCTCCACTCGCGGCAGATCCTCGGGCTGGATCATATCGAACGCATGCCTCCCAACGAGTGTCTCGGGGGGAAAGCCGTCCAGTCGCTCGATAGGCGGGCTTGCAAACCGGATCCTGAGCTGATCGTCGATGATGAGGATGAACTCGGAGCCCTTCTCGATGAGGGTCCGGAACGTCTTTTCGCTCCCGCGCAGTTCGGCCTCCGCCCGGTGCCGCTGGAGGGCAATCGAGGCAAGGCTCCGGAAGACCTCGATGGCCCGGAAATTGACCTCCCCTCCCTCCTGCCGGGTGAGTATCACGGCCGACCCGAAGATTTCGCCTTTCCAGGTGAACGGGATGCAGTACATTGCCCCGAGGCCGGCAACAGCCTCGAATTTACGGCAGATCTCCTGCGAAATCTGCCCAAGGGCGACTTCCTGCAGCCCTCCTTTCACCTCCTCGATCTCGCCGCGGATCATGACCGCCCGGATATGCGGGGGGATTTCGAGCGCGATCCCGGTGAGGTCCTCCCCGAAGGCCTCGGTGATCTCCGGCAGGAACGGTTCGATGCCGAAGAACGCCCGCGGGCTCAGGGTGCCCGCCCGGATATCGGCGGCGCTCACGATGACGACGGAACCGGGGGCGAGTTCGTGGAGGTAGGCGCCGATTGCGGAGAAGATGTCGGCCTCGTCCGGCATCCCGGCAAGCTCCGTCGCCGCCCGGGAGAGGAAGGCGAGATCGTCTGATCTCCGCCGCACCTCTTCCCCGGCGGCTTCCCGGCGGGTGACGTCACGGAACCGGACGAGCCAGTCCCCGGTCGCCGTTATCTGCCTTGAGGAGAAGGCACACCACCGCTCCCGGCCGGCCGAGGACACCCTGACCGTGATCTCCTCAGACCCGGTGCGGTTCTCGAGCACCGAGAGGATCCGCTCCCTCTGGTCCCCATCCGGGAGGATTCGGTCGGCGACGATGCGGGCCGCATCGGCACCGCGGGCGTCGTCGGCGGAGATCCCGGCGAGGCGCTCCATGGAAGCGGTGATGGCGCGGACGAACATGTCGGAATCAGTGAGGATGGCGGCATCCTCCATGGCATCCAGTATCTGCAGTATCTCGGGTCGCACCTCCATGTCCGGCTCAGTGGTCTGCATACGGCCAAGCCCCGTCCGGCAGGATCCCCATCGGCAGGGAGATTCTCGTGCAGGGTTCTCCACGGGGATAACGTTACGGGAGGTATATAATTGTCTGTCTGCCGGCCCGTCCGGACAGCCCGTCCATCTTGTTTGTGCACCGGGGGATCTCGATCCAGCAGGAGGTCTGGGCTTTTTCACAATAGGCATGGGCGGGAACGGCTAGAATAATAGGAAAACTTGAAAACGGAGGGAATATAGGCAAACTAAATGCGAGGGGTGAGATTCGAACTCACGAACTCCTACGAGACCAGGCCCTCAACCTGGCGCCTTTGACCTGGCTTGGCAA
>PGYH01000090.1 GCA_002839575.1 Methanomicrobiales archaeon HGW-Methanomicrobiales-6 | reverse complement strand
TCAAGGTCTTCTGGGCACTGGACGCGAAGCTCTCCCAGCGCCGGCATTTCCCGGCCATCAACTGGCTGAACTCCTACTCGCTCTATCTGGACTCGCTCAACGAGTGGTACGACAAAGAGGTCTCGCCCGAGTGGAACCCGCTCCGGGCGTGGGCGATGGGCGTCCTCCAGAAGGAGGCCGAACTCCAGGAGATCGTTCAGCTGGTCGGTTCCGACGCCCTGCCCGACGAGGAGCAGGTCACCATCGAGGTGGCGAGGATGATCCGCGAGATCTTCCTGCAGCAGAACGCCTACGATGCGGTGGATACGTTCTGCCCGATGTCCAAGCAGTACGACATGATGAAGGCGATCAAGCACTACGCCGACCTCGCGCGTACCGCCCAGACGGGCGGTGCGACCCCGCAGCAGGTCATCAGCATCAAGAGCAAGAACGAGCTTCCGCAGATCAAGTTCATCAAGGACTACGAGCCCGAACTTGCGAAGATCATGAAGGATATGGAAGCTGAATTTGACGCGATGAGGGCGGTGTGACCATGAAGGAATACAGAACGGTTGCACAGATTGCAGGGCCGCTGGTCTTCGTCGAGAAGACGGAGCCGGTCGGCTACAGCGAACTCGTCAACATCGTGACCGCCGACGGCACGGTCAAGCGCGGCCAGGTGCTGGATACGAGCGACGAGATCGTGGTCGTCCAGGTCTTCGAGACCACCGCAGGCATCGGCAGGGACTCGGGCATCCGGTTCACCGGCGAAACGATCAAGATGCCGGTCGGAAAGGACATGCTCGGGCGTATCCTCTCCGGCGGCGGCAAGCCGATCGACGGCGGTCCGGAGATCGTGCCCGAGAAGAGGCTCGAGATCACCGGTGCGGCCATCAATCCCTACGCCCGCTCCTCGCCTGAGGATTTCATCCAGACGGGTATCTCGACGATCGACGGGACGAACACTCTCGTCCGCGGCCAGAAACTCCCGATCTTCTCGGCATCGGGTCTGCCCCACAACGACGTGGCGCTTCAGATCGCACGGCAGGCAAAGGTGCCCGGTTCGACCGAAGAGTTCGCCGTGGTCTTTGCGGCCATGGGTATCACCCGGGAAGAGGCCAACTACTTCATGGCCGACTTCGAGAAGACGGGCGCTCTCGAGCGTTCGGTCGTCTTCTTAAACCTTGCGGACGACCCGGCCGTCGAGCGGACGATCACGCCGCGTCTTGCGCTCACCACCGCCGAGTACCTGGCGTTCGACCTCGGCTACCACGTGCTGGTCATCCTGACGGATATGACCAACTACTGCGAGGCGCTCCGCCAGATCGGCGCGGCCCGTGAAGAAGTGCCCGGGCGGCGCGGTTACCCCGGCTACATGTACACGGACCTTGCGAGCATCTACGAGCGTGCCGGTATCATCAAGGGCGTCAAGGGCTCGGTGACTCAGATCCCGATCCTGACGATGCCGGGTGACGATATCACCCACCCGATCCCGGACCTGACCGGCTACATCACCGAAGGACAGATCGTGGTCAACCGTGATCTGCACCGGAAGGGTATCTACCCGCCGATCAACGTGCTGCCCTCGCTGTCGCGTCTGATGAACCTCGGTATCGGCGAGGGTCACACCCGCGAGGACCACAAGAAGGTCTCGGACCAGCTCTACGCGGCGTACGCGGAGGGCAACGACCTCCGCGGCCTGGTCGCCATCGTCGGCAAGGACGCGCTTTCGGAGCGCGACCGGATGTTCCTAGAGTTCGCAGATCTCTTCGAGGACCGGTTCGTCAGGCAGGGCCTGTATGAGGACCGGTCGATCGAGGAGACGCTCGACCTCGGCTGGGAACTCCTCTCGACGCTGCCCGAAGAGCAGCTCGTCCGTATCGACCGCGAACTGATCCAGAAGTACCACCCGAAGTACCGGAAGAAGGCACAGGGGTAAACGTCCATGGCGCTACGAGATATCAAGCCGACGCGTTCGGAGCTGATCAACATCAAGCGGAGGATCAAGCTATCGGAGCGCGGCTATAACATCCTCAAGATGAAGCGCGATGGGCTGATCCTGGAGTTCTTCAAGGTGCTGCAGCAGGCGAAAGACAGCCGCGGCGCACTGCTGGAGCGCTACGAACGTGCGATGGAGATGATCGCCCTTGCGGAGACCGTCGAGGGTGCGATCGGGGTGAAGGCCGCCGCCTTTTCGACGGCGGACGTCCCCGCGATCTCCTTAAAGAGCAAGAACATCATGGGCGTCGTCGTCCCGGAGATCCAGGCGTCTTCCGTCCGGAAGGGCGTCCTCGACCGCGGTTACGGGATGCTCGGTACCTCTGCCGTCATCGACGAGACCGCGGAGGCGTTCGAGGATCTGCTCGAGGCCATCATCGAGGCCGCCGAGATCGAGACGACCATGAAGCGACTCCTCGACGAGATCGAGAGCACCAAGCGGCGCGTGAACGCGCTCGAGTTCAAGGTGATCCCGGAACTCTCCGAGGCCAGAGACTTTATCAAGATGCGGCTCGATGAGATGGAACGTGAGGAGCTCTTCCGCCTGAAAAAGATTAAGGCACGGAGCACCTGAAGAGAGAGACTGGTGATGCCCGGTGGAGATCGGTACGCTCGCTGATGCTGGGAAACTGACGGGAACGGTGATGCTGCGGGTTGATTTCAACTCGCCCATCGATCCCTCCTCAAACCAGATCCTGGACGACAAACGGTTCCGGGAACACCTGCCGACGGTGCAGGCACTCGAGGACGCGCGGCTTGTCATCCTCACGCACCAGAGCAGGCCCGGCAAGAAGGATTTCACGACGCTTGAGGCGCATGCGGCGAAACTGGAGCGGCTGCTCGGCCGTCCGGTGACGTATGTGGAGGACATCTTCGGGCGGTGCGCCCGGGATGCCATCCGGGGTGCGAAGCGCGGGGACGTCCTGATGCTCGAGAATCTCCGGTTTGCCGCCGAGGAGAACCTGACCTTAAAGCCCGAGGATGCGAAGAAGACTCTCCTTGTCCGGAGGCTGGCGTCAATGGCTGACCTGTACGTCAACGATGCGTTCGGCACAGCACACCGGTCGCAGCCGTCAATCGTGGGGCTGCCGCTCGTGCTCCCATCGGTGGCCGGCCTCCTGATGGAGAAGGAGGTTGCGAACCTCTCCCGGGTCTTTTCCGGCGCCCCGCGTCCCGTCACCTTCGTGCTCGGCGGGACGAAGGTGGACGACTCGATCGCGGTCGCAGAGAACGTCCTTGAGCGGGGAACGGCCGACCGCGTGATCGTCGTCGGCGTGGTCGGAAACGTCTTCCTGCTTGCGGCGGGCTACGAGATCGGGCTTCCGTCGGCCCGGCTGATCGACGACCCCGGCTACCGGGCTGAGATCGATAAGGCGAAAGCCCTCCTGGAATCCTACGCCGATCGGCTCTCTCTGCCGCACTCGGTCGCCGTCCGCGAAGACGGCGAGCGGGTCGAGTACCCCCTGAACGCCGTCCCGGAGGACGCCCAGGTGCTGGATCTCGGGAGCGATTCGATCGAGAGCCTCACCGGGACGATCTCGGGCTCGGGAACGGTCGTGGTGAACGGCCCGGCGGGGCTCTTCGAGGAGGAGCAGTTCGCCGTCGGCACCTTCGAGCTCTTGAGGGCGGCATCCACCGTGGAGTTCTCGGTGGTGGGCGGCGGGCATTCCGGCGCGGCCATCGAGCGGCTCGGTATCGAGGATCGGTTCACCCACATCTCCACCGGCGGAGGGGCGGCCATTGAGTTCCTGACCGGGAAGAAGATGCCCGCCATCGAAGCGCTGGAGATATCCCGGAAGATCTTCGGTTGAGGGGTATCAGACTCCTCGCCTTTTCTCTCAGGTTTTTCCTGTCAAGCAACGCCGGACCTGACCCGCTTCAGGCACTGGTCCGGGGTGCCGCATCGTAATGGTCGGCGATCCGGGTGCTGATAAAAAGGAGGTGGGGTTTGGCCTTATGGAATGAGGTGGGGGGCCACACCCGAAGATTTCATGGCCCGGTGTAATTTCGTTGTGATCGCTGAACACTGGTGCAGGAGCGCCGTATGCCCAGGCCTGCTCCTGACCGAACCCTGTGTCTTCGGTAAGGTGTGTGGGTGTTGTAGGGTGTGGTGATTGCTGACTGGAATTGAGTAAACTGGTGGTTGCTGGGTGTGGTCTTTCCCCGATCCAATATCTATAGTACTCATTATATAATATTTTCCAATAAATATCTGGGTTAATATATTGGTCGAAATACGAAATAAAATTCTAAAAAATTCTGTTTAACCGAGAGATTGGCTTAGGTTCTGGTAAATTTTGACCATCATGCTTATATGTGGTGCTGGTTGTCAGACGATGTATCCGGGGGAAACCCCGGTACCCGCGCCCCCCGGGCTGCCGTTCGCACCCGCCTGCCGGAGTCATTCGCGGAGGAGAGCAACCCGGGAACCGACCGGAATGCCGATATCCGCGCCGATCGGGCCGCACTTGACCGACATCAGGAAAGCCACGGGCGGAAGGTCACGTTCATCGGAGAGTGACTCGTAGTTGGCCATACCCTTGGCGATGACGAGCGTTGCACGGTCAAGGGCATCGGCAAGGGGAGGCGGAGCGAGCTCCCGGTTGAGGCCGAGCTCGGCAATGCCGTCCGTCGTGCCGGTGAGCAGGTCGACCCTGCGGTCGAGCCCGAGCGCCACGGCATCCTCTATCGTCGCGTCGTTTAAGATCGGCGCGCCCCGGACGGCGAACGTGACATGCGATCCGGTCTTCTTGAGGTGATCCGCGAGAAGGGTGTCAAAGACGATCTCCCCGCAGTTGTCGGCGAGGTAGACTACCCGGGAGGTGAGCGCCTCTATCGCTTCTGTGTCGTCGACGCTCAGCCCCGCCGCAAACTCCCGGCGGAAGAACTCGACGAAGTTATCGGTGACGGTATGCGCCTTCGAACCGTAGTCCAGCGTGTTGCCGATGACCGATGCCAGCGCCAGATCGTGGAACGTCGAAAGATCGCCGCGCACCTTCCGGCAAACCGCCGCTGCGTCCTCGTTGTTGCCTCTCTTCAATGATCGGTAGGGGTCGTCGTCGCCGATCATCCGGTAGGCGAGCCGGTGTACCTGGCTCGCGATGACTGGTGCGGGCACCGGGTCGGCGATGATGCGCCCAAGGAGGTCCCGGCACGCATCGACGATTTCGGCGACACGCATCGGATCGTCGATACAAAGCCGACTCTCGTACTCAACCCGGCTTATCAGGCAATCCGTGCAGCCCTGATTCAATCTCATGCTGCAGATAACTATGTCAGGGAAAGAGAAAAAATGGTCTAATGGGGCCACTGCGATTTGAACGCAGGTCAGAAGACCCCCAGTCTCCTAGGATGGCCAGGCTACCCTATGGCCCCTCCCTCATACTATGTGTTTGAATCACACATATATCTTCGCTTTGTGGAGGCGAGTTAGAACACCTATCCCCGCATATTCTTATATTCCTCGACGCTTCGTGTCAACTGCTCCAGTTCGCTGCCGGTGATCTCCATCCTGCCTGACAATGCGTCAACCTCCCTGAGGAGCTGCTGGATGCGCACGTACATCACGTACATAATAAACAGCAGGCAAATGATGGTTACCGAGAGCAAGACTATCATGATTGCATTCATATCAGTCATCATGGTTCTCTCCTGAATAGTGCGCGGGCAAGCCGCTCAATAAACCCGTCCTGCACCTCCTGCGGCTCCTCCTCCACAGGGAAGCCCGCTAAAGAGGCTGCAATTCTTCGGAACGCTTTTGATGATCCGGATCCTGGTGATTTCACGACGACCAGTGTCCTTGCCGCTGCTGCCCTTCGCACGTTTGCATCTTCCGGGATCGTATCGATGACCGACACGCCGAGCATCTTCTCGATCTGTTTCCGGTTCACGTCGAAGTTCTCCCCGTCTGCTCGGTTGATAATAGCCCCACCGATGGCGCCGCCGATCGTCTCCGTCAGGATCTTGATCTTTAGAGCATCCACGAGCGAGGCAATCTCGGGGTTCACAACCAGCAGGACCTCGTCTGCCACGGTGAGGGGCACGACGGCATCGGTGCTGATGCCGGCAGGCGCATCCAGGAGCAGGAAGTCGCAGCGTTCGGTGAGATCTCGCATTACATCTTTGAGCCGTTCAGGGTCCGCGTTCTGGAATCCTCGGAGTGAGAGGCCGCTCGGAACGATTTTGAGGCCGTAAGGCCCCTCGTATATCGCATCGCGGATCGGCGCCTCCCCTGCCAGGACTTCGTGGAGCGTTACCGGTGTCTCAGCGAGCCCCAGCACCAGCGCCAGGTTGGCCATACCCATGTCCATATCTACGATGCAGGTCTTCCGGCCGTGTTGGGCCAACGCTGCTCCCAGGTTTGCGGTGACGGTCGTCTTCCCGGTTCCCCCTTTTCCAGAGGCGATGGTATAGGCCCTGATCATCTAAAACCGTCTCAAGGATAGATAGTAGTCGTTGAATTTAAATTTATTTGTTTGTCCCCTTCTCCTGCCTGACTTAAATGCGTTTTTAGCGCCTTCATGTGGTCGTTATCTTGAAAAATGGGCATGTGGGCTCCCGAATTTCTGCCCGCAATTTGGTTCCCTGCGGCTGCTGCAAAGGCTGCCTGCTCTGTAGCGGCAGTACCTTCCGATGCCGGGGAGAAATCCGTTGCCAGGCATGCCAGAATTCAAGGTAGGAGCAAGAGTGACTGCTCCCCTCCTCTCGTCGGGGGCATCCAGGGATGTTATCCCTGAAGTTGCAATCCCGATCGCATACTATTGATCGGTGTGTTCTGGTCGCAATCCATCACCAACCCACAGTGCGGGCAGGAGTGAACGCGATCTGAGAGCGTCTTTATGGCGATCATTCCAGGTCTTCACCTGCCGGAAGAAGACTTAAGGCAAGATACACCCGCATGGAGACATCCTGCAAGACCTGAGAATAGACTGTGGAGGGTTTGGAGTGCTCTTTCTTCCAGAGAGGGATCTGGCGTTTCGACTCTTGGCACGAGATTGAACGCCCTTCCTGCTCCCATGCGTTCTTTCGTAATGCGAGCGTCTCGTTATAGGTCCACCGGCAGATCTCCAACGTCCGCTCCAGCCTGGAGACGTGAAATCTCGTTGGACGGAGTCGATAGCGATACGCTTTAGGCACAATGAGAACATCGGTAGGGACAACCCATAACTGTATCAGTGGACGAGCTGTATCCGGCCAGTGAAGTGGCGGGGATTAGCCCTGTATTGATCCTAAAGCAATATTGAATCGATATTTGCTTTAATATCGATTCGATATTCATATATGATGCGACGCAGATATCTCAATGAGATAAACCGGGGGTTAATCGAATGAGTAGTCATTCCTTCATGGAAGAGAATGCCCAGGGACACATCGATGAGATTCGGTCAGTCGCCGGTGTCACTGCATGCGCTCTCGTCTCCAGTGAGGGCACAATAATGGGCAAGTACTTCCGGGAGGGAGGTGCTTCGTCGTCTCTTTTTGCAGCGACGTGCGCCACGGTCCTTGCATCGGCGGAGGCAGCTTGCGGCAGCGCCAATATAGAGCGACCGTCTATGGTCATTATCACCGCAACCGACGCTACAATTCTCATTGTGGGTGTTGGGGAGGCCGCCCTGATCACAGCGGTAATAGATAAGTCTGCAAATCTCTCAACAGTACAGAGAGAGTTGCTGGATATAGCAGTCAGGATCGGAGAGGAGGCATGATGTACACAATACTGGTTGTCGACGATAGCCCCATGATCGTCGACGTTTTCGTTACCATGCTGGAGCGTGGTGGCTATCGGCCAATCACCGCCTATAGTGGCGAAGAGTGTCTGAAGGTCCTGAATGCGACCCCCCCGGACCTGGTCCTTCTGGATATTATGATGGAGCCGATGGATGGTTGGGAGACGCTCGAGAAAATCAAGGATAGCCCTGCGACACAGAATATCCCCGTCCTCATGCTGACCGCGAAACCTCTCACCCCGGAGGAAGCCAACGAATACGGCACCTACATCGAGGACTATATCCTCAAACCCACCACCCACCACCAGCTCTACGAGGCCATCGAGCACGTGCTGGCACGCCGGCACTCGATAACCGCCGACATTGAGCGGGCGCGCGAGGCCGGCGTTGATCCCCAGATTGTCGACGAATACGAACGCCTTTCAAAAAGCGTCGATATCAACAGGCGCCTCCTGAAGATTCTGGAGACCACCTACAGCATCAAGGATGCCCGGGCGGGAATGGGTGAGGACATCACGAGAGCTATAAAGAGTATGGCGGCGAGCATCAAACTCCAGGAAGAGCGCCTGAATCAGGTCCGGACCCAGTTTGAAGAGCTCTTCACGACACGTTGAGGGTTTTGCCCCTTGCTTTTCAGCTCCCCTCCTTAAGCCGGCGTACCCACGGGCGCAAAGTGCAGTGCAACGGCAACCGGTCGATCGAGGCCCGGACCCCTTCTTCACGGTTGTCTCACTCGGGCGTTTCCTTAATAACCGTCCGCGCGCTCCTGCCTTCCGATATAGACGATCGCGATCGTCAGAACGAGAATTGCCGCGAGTGTCATCCCCATGTCGAGAGGTTCGACGTGCTCGACTCCGAAGGTCAGGACACGCCGCACCATCGCGGTGATGCCTGCGATCAGGATTGGCGTCACCTGCACCTTGTTGGTCCTGAAGTACGCCGTCACGGTCTCCAGGATCTCCACGATGATGAGGGTCAGGAGGAGCGCGTGCAGCACCTGGAGCACGCCCTGCGTCATGTCTTCGGCATGGGAGAGCGCCACTACCTGGAGGATGACGTCGTAGAACGAGAATATCGCGAGCAAGGAGAGAGAGGCAGCAATGAGCAGGTATATGCCCTGCGTTATCCACGATATGGCGGATATGGCCGTATCAGTGGAGTTTTTAGAAGGAATCATGCGGGCACCCTGGTCCTCGGGAATACGTATATATACTGGACGTTCGGGGAGCATTAAATATTCCGGTAGATCTCTAGCGCGTGGGGAATTGAAAGGTTTATATCGTTAGACTGCGAATGATATGATACGCCTGCAAGTAAATTATTTATACTATTCTTGCATTGTAATAATGCTGGATGGCAGTACGCGCGGGGTCTATAGCTCAGTTAGGTAGAGCGCCTGGCTTTTAACCAGGTGGTCGGGGGTTCAAATCCCCTTGGGCCCGTT
>PGYH01000089.1 GCA_002839575.1 Methanomicrobiales archaeon HGW-Methanomicrobiales-6 | reverse complement strand
TCCGGGCGATGGCGAAGATGCGGGATAAGGCCGAGCAGGAGACCGGCGACGTGAAGTCCGCGTTCATCAACATCACGGCAGAGACCGAAATGATGGAGCAGCGGGCGAAGCTGCTTGCGGACTATGGCTGGAACTACGCGATGATCGACGTCGTGGTTGCGGGGACCGCCGCGGTCGCGACCCTCCGGGACTACTGCTCCGACCTCGGGCTTGCCATCCATGCCCATCGGGCGATGCACGCGGCCTTCGACCGCGACGAGAGGCACGGGATCACGATGCAGTTCCTGGCGAAGACGATGCGGCTCGTCGGTGTTTCGCAGATCCACACCGGGACCGCTGTGGGCAAACTGGTCGGCACCCGGGCGGAGGCCACCGTGCTTGCGGATATGCTCCGGGAGAAGCACACGAACGCGGTGGACCACATGGCCCTCGACCAGGACTGGGGCACTATCAAGAGCGCGTTCCCGGTCTCATCGGGCGGGCTGCATCCCGGGCTCGTGCCGGACGTGCTCGACATCTACGGGAGCGAACTCGTTCTCCTGGTCAGTGGCGGCATCCACGGTCACCCGAAGGGCACGCGGGCGGGCGCAGAGGCCACCATGCAGGCGATCGAGGCCTGGAAAGAGGGGGAGACGCTTGAGGAGAAGGCGAAGAGGGCCCCCGAACTCAGGGAGGCGCTTGAGAAGTGGGGATATTATAAGCCGAAGTGAGGGGTTTTGGAAATCTAACCCGGGATATTGCATGCCGGCCTAGTGATCTCACACGACTTGCTCATGATGGACTGCATGGCTCTGGTGTTGAGACAGGGGAGGGGGCACGCCCCCTCCCCGTCAGCCCCACCCCCGTGGCGATACCCCCACGGTCCACTGCACGGGGACAACTCGGGAGAAATGGGTTTGGGTTATCCTGCAACCCATTCCAACCACTGTTTTGACCTATGTAACTTGCACCCTCTGCCAGTCGAGATCGCGTGCATGGTTTCGTGGGGATATCGCCACGCACTGCCCCCGCCCTCTGGGGGCGGGGAGGAGCGCGAAGCGCGGGCGGGGTGGGGGTTGATCAGGTGCAACTCGGAGTTTTCAAGCCATCAGAAACTTTCAGAGATTTGTCTCTCTGAAAAAGCGCTCTTTTCCCACCACCAATCACGCTCTCGCCGGCCCCCGCCGCTCCGGGCACCCTTCCAGAGCCGTCGTGCCCCCGGCGTGTAGCTTCCCCGCCATCCTCTCAAGCCCCTCGCGGAACTCGTCGATGTAGCCCTGCATCGAGAGGCTGCCTTCGGGAAACGGGCAGTCGATGTCGTAGAGGCGCTCGATCATCGGGTCGGAGGGGAGCAGGTCGACGGCGATCCCGGTCTCCTCCACGGCCTCCACCATTGCCTTCCGAAACGGCCCGATGCAGTAGGCGAGCCGGTGCCGGTAGGTGTCACGGGTCTTCTCGAGGTAGCCCTTCAGCCGGTAGACCTCGATCCGGTGGAAGTCCTGCCGGACCCGCCCGTCCGTGGTCTTGCCGAGCATGTAGTGGTAATTTTGGTAGGGGTACATGCACTCGAGCTCCGCAGGGACGGTCCCGCAGGTGCCGAATATGACGATATGATACTCCTCCGGATCAAGGACACCGTCGATGATCCGCCGGAAGAGCTGGTGGCTCGGGCTCTGGCTGTAGGGTTTCCGCACGGCGCAGGGGAGAAAGAGACCGATCTCCTTTTGCGCCACCCGGTAGTCATCGATGATGAACCGGTAGGCGTCCTCGAACTCTTTTTGGTAGAACGGGGGGTCGAATATCTCAATCTTGGCCCCGTGCCTGTCCTGCACGACCTCGACGACCCGCCGGGGGGCACCCGCGCCCGGCACTAACCGATCTTCCTGCATGAAAAAGTCTTCCCAATTGAGGATAGAGCGTTGGCGCGGGAACCGCAAAAACCTGCCCCTTCCGGGTGCCGGTCAGGAGCCGACCCGGGCGCGAAACCCCCGGATCCCCGCCGGGAGTGCACCGGCAAAACGGGTGGAGAATGATGGTACAGAGGCTTCCCGGGCGCCCTTCCGTCCGCGAGAGATAGAAGCGGCCGGCATACGGGCAAAACGAAAGATGTAAATACTCGCATCCCAAATATCCTGTATTGTTCGTAGTTTTACGAACACCACATGCAGCCGGCCCCCGGGCCGGAGAACTTAACAAAAAGGAGACATGCGCTATGAATTTCGAAGACTTCCAGAAGATCATCACAAATGCTATCGACAGCGAAGTAGAGTCATACGCCTTCTACACGTCAATCGCCGACAGGGTGAAGGATGCAGGCCTAAAGACGCTCTTCCTTGACCTTGCAAAGGACGAGAAGGGTCACCGCGAGTACCTTCAGGGCCTGCTGCTCCGTGACGCAAAGCAGATGAACTTTGTCGCGGCCAGGGACTACAAGATCACCGACTCCCTCGAAGAGCCCACGCTCTCGGTCGATATGAAGCCGCTCGACGGCCTGGTCCTCGCCGTCAAGAAGGAACTCCAGGCTGCCCAGATGTACACACAGCTTGCCGCCGCCTCCGCGGATGCAGAGCAGCAGATGGTCTTCGTCCAGCTCGCAAACATGGAGAAGGGACACAAGGCCCGACTCGAAGATATCTACACGAATATGGCATACCCTGAGGCGTGGTAACCACCACCGCCTCAACCACCCTTTTACGTCATCTTTCCTCGCAGGACGGGCCCTCCCCGCCCTTGCCGGAGGAGGCCTGTTCTCTCCCCGAAATAGTCCCGTTATCTCGCTCGGTAACGGGATAGTATTTAAAAATATTGGATCGCAAACGGCTATGAGCTCAGAAGATCAAGTTATCAGGACAGAAGAATGAAGAATATCGTCATCAAGGGGGCGCGGGAGCACAACCTCAACGACATCACCGTCGAACTCCCGCGCGACCGGCTCATCGTCCTCACCGGCGTGTCCGGATCCGGAAAATCCACGCTTGCCTTCGACACCATCTACGCCGAGGGGCAGCGGCGCTACGTGGAGTCGCTCTCCGCCTACGCGCGGCAGTTCCTCGGACTGATGAAGAAGCCGGATGTCGACAGCATCGACGGCCTCTCGCCTGCCATCTCCATCGAGCAGAAGACAACGTCCAAGAATCCCCGGAGCACCGTCGGCACGGTCACCGAGATCTACGACTACCTGCGGCTCCTCTTCGCCCGGGTAGGGACGCCGTTCTGCCCGGAGCACCACATCCCCATCGAGGCCCAGTCGCCGGAGAAGATCGCCGACCATATAGCCTCCACCCTGGCCGGGACGGTCACCATCCTCGCTCCGGTCGTGCGGCAGAAGAAGGGGACCTACCAGCAGGTCTTCAAGGACCTCGACCGGGAGGGTTACACCCGGGTCCGGGTCAACGGCGAGATCCACCGGACCGACGAAGAGATCGTCCTCGAGCGCTACCGGAAGCACGACATCGACGTGGTCATCGACCGATTGAGCGTCGACGAGAGATCGAGGCTCGTCGAAGCCGTCGAGAACGCCCTTAAGAAATCAGAAGGGCTTGTCATCGCCGTCGACGATTCCGGCCGCGAAGAGACCTGCTCGTCGCTCATGGCCTGCCCGGTCTGC
Source organism: Methanomicrobiales archaeon HGW-Methanomicrobiales-6 (assembly GCA_002839575.1). Taxonomy (GTDB): domain Archaea; phylum Halobacteriota; class Methanomicrobia; order Methanomicrobiales; family Methanoculleaceae; genus Methanoculleus; species Methanoculleus nereidis. The sequence continues at coordinate 9,279 of PGYH01000089.1, read as the reverse complement.
GGAATTGCGTTCGAGGAACTCCAGCCCCGGATGTTCTCCTTCAACAGCCCGTTCGGGGCCTGCGAGGAGTGCAACGGCCTCGGGATCAGGATGGAGTTCGATCCCGACCTGATCGTCCCGGACAAAGAGAAGTGCATCGCCGACGGCGCCGTCATGCTCTACCGGACCTACCTCGACGGCTACCGGGCGCACTACCTGGCGGGGGTCGCCGAACACTTCGGGTTCTCGGTCCTGACACCGATCAAGGACCTCACCGAGCACCAGTATAAGGCCCTCATGTACGGCTCGACCGACCGGCTCCGGTTCTCCATGAACGCGAAGAACGGCGACGCCTCCTGGTCGCACTCCGGACAGTGGGAGGGGCTCGCCCCGCAGGCCGAGCGGCTCTACCACCAGACCCAGTCGGAGTACCGCCGCCGCGACCTCGAGCGGTTCATGCGGATTCTGCCCTGCCCGAAGTGCGGGGGAAAACGGCTCAAAGAGAAGGTCCTCGCCGTGAAGGTGGCCCAAAAGTCCATCGTCGAGGTCACCGACCTCTCCGTTACGAGAGCGCTCGCGTTCTTCCGGACCCTGGAACTCAACGAGAGCGAGCGCGAGATCGCAAAACAGGTCTTAAAGGAGATCGTCGCCCGGCTCGCGTTCTTAGAGCAGGTCGGGGTCGGCTACCTGACCCTCTCGCGGAGCGCCGGGAGCCTCTCGGGCGGGGAAGCCCAGCGGATACGCCTCGCGACGCAGATCGGGTCGAACCTCACCGGGGTTCTCTACGTCCTCGACGAACCCTCCATCGGGCTGCACCAGCGGGACAACAGAAAACTCCTCGAGACCCTGCAGCACCTCCGCGACCTCGGCAACACCCTCGTCGTGGTGGAGCACGACGAAGAGACGATCCGGAGCGCCGACTGGGTCGTGGATATGGGCCCCGGCGCCGGGCTCCACGGCGGCGATATTGTTGCGGAAGGGACGCCCGAAGCCGTCGCGGCGAATCCGGCGTCGCTCACGGGGCGCTACCTTTCCGGCGACCTCAGGATAGACGTGCCCGCCGCCCGCCGGCAGAGCGAACGGTTCATCCGGCTCTCCGGCTGCCGGGAGAACAACTTAAAGGACATCGACGTGGAGATCCCCATCGGCGCCCTGACGGTCGTCACCGGAGTATCGGGATCGGGGAAGTCCACGCTCATCTACGAGACGCTCTATAAGGCGCTGATGCAGGAACTTCACGACTCACGGGAGTGCCCGGGCGAGTACGACAGCCTCGTCTTCGACGACGAGATCGACAAGGTGATCGTCATCGACCAGAGCCCCATCGGGAGGACGCCGCGCTCGAACCCGGCGACCTACACCAAGGTCTTTGACGAGATCCGGAGAGTCTTTGCCGAGACGAAGGAGGCGAAAGTCCGGGGCTACAAGCCCGGCCGGTTCTCGTTCAACGTAAAAGGCGGGCGGTGCGAGGCCTGCCAGGGCGACGGTCTCATCAAGATCGAGATGAACTTCCTCCCCGACGTCTACGTCGAGTGCGAAGAGTGCAGGGGGGCACGCTACAACCGCGAGACCCTCGAGGTGAAGTACCGGGGCAGGTCCATCGCCGACGTCCTCGACATGAGCGTCGAGGAGGCGATGGGCCTCTTTGAGAATATCCCCTCGATCAGGAACAAACTCGATACCCTCTGCCGCGTGGGGCTCGGCTACATCAAACTCGGGCAGAGTTCCACCACCCTCTCGGGCGGCGAGGCGCAGCGGATCAAACTGACCCGGGAACTCGCAAAAAGGGCCACGGGAAAGACGATCTACCTCCTCGACGAACCGACGACCGGGCTGCACTTCCACGACGTGAAGAACCTGATCGCCGTCCTCGACGACCTGGTGGCCCGGGGGAACACGATGGCGGTGATCGAGCACAACCTGGACGTGATCAAGTCGGCCGACTACGTCATCGACCTCGGCCCCGAGGGCGGGGACGCCGGCGGTGAGATCGTCGCGGCGGGAACCCCCGAAGAGGTGGCGGCGGCAAAAGGGAGTTATACCGGCGCATTCTTAAAAGAGATTCTTAAGAAGCCATGATCGACCCGCTAACCTTACCGACCGAGCCCGGGTGCTACCTTTTTTCGGATAGCGAGGGCACCATCATCTACGTCGGGAAGGCAAAGAACTTGAAGCGGCGGGTATCGAGTTACTTCTCGCGGCACGACCTCGACCGGAAGACCGAAAGACTCGTCGCCGCCATCGCCGGGATCGACTTCATCGTCACCGACACCGAGGTCGAGGCGTTCATCCTCGAGAACACGCTGATCAAGAAGCACCAGCCGAAGTACAACATCGACTTAAAGGACGCGAAGAGGTACGCTTACATCCACGTCACCGACGAGCCCTATCCCCGGATCCACACTGCCCGCCAACCCGACGGGAACGGCCGGTACTACGGGCCGTTCGTCTCCGGCCGGGAGCGCGAAGACCTCCTCCGCCTCTTAAAATCCCTCTTTTGCCTTCGGTCCTGCCGCCGCCTCCCCCGGCGGCCGTGTCTCCGTGCACACATCGGCTCGTGCAGCGCCCCCTGCACCGGAGCAATCGGCGAGGACGACTACCAGGAAAGGATCAGGAGGGCCGAAGCGGTCCTCAAAGGGGATATCGCCGGGCTCATCCGGGCGCTCCGCGAGGAGATGGCGATCTTTGCAGAGCGGCAGGAGTACGAGCGGGCGATGGAGTTCCGCGACCAGGTCGCGGCCCTCGAGGGGCTGCGCGAGCGCCAGCACATGGACCGGCAGAAGACGTATAACGAAGATATCGTCAACTATATCACGAGCGTTGGAACCGTCTCCCTCATGCTCTTCAACGTCTACAAAGGAACGCTTGCCGGGAAGCACGAGTACACCTTCGACGAGACGGAGGAGTTCCTGGAGGAGTTCCTCGCCCGCTACTACGCCGACCACGAACCCCCGGAGGAGGTTATCCTGCCTGTGTCGGTCGACGACGCGGTCGCGGGGTACCTCTCCCACCTCCGGGGCGGCAAAGTCCGGGTGGTCGTGCCGCAGCGGGGCGAGAAGAAGAACCTGCTCGACCTTGTCCGGAAGAACGTGGAGATCGCGTTCTTCGGCGACCGGATCAAACTGGACGAACTGAAACGCCGCCTGCACCTCCCGGACCTCCCGGTCGCGATCGAGTGCTTCGACATCTCCCATCTCTCCGGGACGGCGATGGTGGGGTCGATGGTCCGGTTCCTCTGGGGGAAGCCCGATAAGCGGAACTACCGGCGGTTCCGGATACGGACGGTCGAGGGCGTCGACGACTTCGCCGCCATCGCCGAGGTGGTCCGCCGCCGCTACTCGCGGCTGCAGAAGGAGGGGGGCGAGTTCCCCGACCTGATCCTCGTCGACGGCGGGAAAGGGCAACTTGCGGCAGCAACCGCGGTGCTCAGGGAACTCGGGATCAAAGTCCCGATCGCAGCCATCGCGAAGCGCGAGGAGGAGGTCTTCATACCGGGTTTCTCCCGGCCCCTGCCCCTTGAGAAGCACGAGAAAGCGTCGCTCTTCCTCCAGGAGATCCGCGACGAGGCGCACCGGTTCGCGATCGCCTACCATAGGACCCTCCGAAAGAAGACGGTGGTACCATGACGGCATTTCAACTCAAGGCGGATTTCAAACCCACGGGCTCGCAGCCCGACGCTATCCAAAAACTCACCGGCGGAATTAACTGCGGCGAGCGGTTCCAGACCCTCCTCGGCGTCACGGGATCAGGCAAGACCTTCACGATAGCAAACGTCGTCGAGGCGGTCCAGAGACCCACCCTCGTCATCGCTCACAACAAGACGCTTGCGGCCCAGCTTTACAACGAGTTCAAGTCGTTCTTCCCCGAGAACCGGGTGGAGTACTTCGTCTCCTACTACGATTACTACCAGCCCGAGTCATACATAGCAAAGCGCGACCTCTACATCGAAAAAGACGCCCAGATCAACCCGAAGATCGAGCAGATGCGCCTCGCCACCACCGCATCGATCCTCTCGCGCCCCGACACCATCGTCGTCGCCTCGGTCTCCTGCATCTACGGTCTCGGAAACCCCGCGAACTTCCAGGGGATGGGCTTTGAGGTGAAGGTCCGCGACCGGATGCGGCGGGACGACATCATCCGGCGGCTCGTCGATATCCAGTTCGAACGCAACGATATCGAGCTCATGCCGGGCCGGTTCCGCGTGAAGGGCGACACCATCGATATCGTCCCCGGCTACTTCAACAACATCATCCGTATCGAACTCTTCGGGGACGAGATAGACCGGATCAGCGAGATCGACAAGACCTCAGGAGAGCGGCTCGAGGCGATGGACTACTTCTTCGTCTACCCGGCGAGGCACTTCGTTGCCCCGGAGGAGGCGAAAGAGCGGGCGATCGTCTCGATCGAGCAGGAACTCGAGGAGTGGCTCCCGAACCTCGATATGATCGAGGCGCACCGCCTCCGCCAGCGGACACTCTACGACATCGATATGATCCGCGAGACCGGGACCTGCAAGGGGATCGAGAACTACTCCCGCCACTTCGACGGGCGGAAGGCCGGGGAGCAGCCCTACTGCCTGCTGGACTACTTCCCCGAGGACTTCCTGATGGTGATCGACGAGAGCCACCAGACCCTGCCCCAGGTCCGCGGGATGTACAACGGCGACTACTCGCGGAAGAAGTCCCTCGTGGACTACGGCTTTAGGCTCCCGTCGGCGTTCGACAACCGGCCGCTGAAGTTCGACGAGTTCTCGGGCTACATGCGAAACGTCATCTTCGTCTCGGCGACCCCCGGCGACTACGAACTGAAACGATCGAGCGTCGCGGAGCAGATCATCCGGCCCACGGGACTTGTGGACCCGGCGGTCGAGGTCCGGCCGATCGAGGGGCAGATCCCGGACGTGATGGCGGAGATCCGGGCCACCATAGAACGCGGCGACCGCATACTCCTGACGACCCTTACAAAACGGCTCGCCGAGGAACTCTCGGAGTATCTCGCCGAGCAGGGGATCAAGACCCGCTACCTCCACTCCGAGATAGACACCATTGAGCGGACGGAGATCATCCGGCAGCTCCGCCTCGGGAAGTACGACGTCCTCGTCGGGATCAACCTCCTGCGGGAGGGGCTCGACATCCCCGAGGTGGGGTTCGTCGGCATCCTCGACGCCGACAAGGAAGGGTTCCTCCGCGACGCGAGAAGCCTCGTCCAGACGATCGGGCGGGCGGCCAGAAACGTCAACGCGAAGGTCGTCCTCTACGCCGACACCATGACCGACTCGATCAAGAAGGCGATGGCCGAGACCGGGCGCCGGCGGGCGATGCAACTCGACTACAACGTCCGGCACGGCATCACGCCGCAGACGATCGTAAAACCGATCCGCGAAAAAGAGGTCGATATCACCGATATCAAGCACGTCCCGAAGTCCGAGGTCCCGAACCTGATCATCGAGCTCGAGGCCGATATGCGGGAGGCAGCGGAGCGCCTGGAGTTCGAGCGGGCGATTGCGCTGCGGGATATGATCAAGAAGCTGCAGGAAGGGAAAGCGCGGTAGGAGGGCCGGCGGTGAGAGGAGAAGGAACACTTACAGGCGCTCTCATGCTTGTGGATATCGCCACGCACTGCCCCCGCCCCTCGGGGCGGGGTGCGATGCTCTGAAAGAGCGGAGCATGAGCACCGCAGGTGCGGTGTGCGACGCTCCGTTAGGAGCGGAGTTGAAGCACCGTAGGTGCGTCTGAGGAGGCCGGAGGCCGGGTGGGGTGGGGGTCACAGGTAGAGCCTTCTGGGGTAGAGACAGGGGAGGGGGGATGCTCCCCCCTCCCCGTCAGCCCCTCCCCCAGTGGCGATACTCCCACGGTCCAGTGTACCGGGTTTTCAAACTGTCCTGTCGGTTTCATTCATCAGCAGAAGGTAACTCAATCGAGGCTCCGTGAGCACGTACATCGCCCGAACTCCCTCAGCGTGAAGCGCCCATCGGCACGCACAGCCGGCCCCCCCTCTCGACAAAAAACAGGTGCAGCCTCCGGACCGCACCCCGTCCTTGTTTACACCTCGGCCGTCGCCTCGACCGGCCGCGCCTGCCCCTGTTCCGGCAGGATGATCCAGAGCAGGATATAAATGATTACCCCCGGGAAGACCGTCGTGAGCACGCTGAGGACGACCCAGATCATCCTGATGACGTTCGGGTCGATCTCGAGATACTCTCCAATACCGCCGCATATGCCGGCGATCCACCGGTCGGACGTCGAACGAGTTAACTTCTTTGCCATGACAAATCCCGGCAAAGTCTTTTGCCGTATGCATAATAGGTGTTTCCCCGGGAAGGGGGACACCGGTACCCAACGATTCATCCCGCTGCAGAACGGGCGGTGCCGCGCTTCCGCTGCCCGGAGCGGGCCTTCCCGGCCGGGGCGCAGGCGTCGCAGCCGCTGCAGATCCCTTCAAAACGCTCCCCGAAATACGCGAGGAGCACCGTTCTCCGGCACTCTGCCGTGGTGCAGTAGTCCACCATACCCTGCAGTTTCGAGCGTGCGACCTCGCGCTGGAACTCGGACGCAAGATCGCGGTCGATGAGCGACCGGAGGCGTCGTGCGTCGTTATCGCTGTAGTAGAGAATGCAGTCGCTCTCGCCGCCGTCCCTCCCGGCCCGGCCGCTCTCCTGGTAGTAGGCCTCGAGGGTCTTTGGCATATCGTAGTGGACGACGAACCGCACATCCGGCTTGTCGATCCCCATGCCGAACGCGCTCGTCGCGCAGACGACCGGAACCTTCCCCCCGATGAACCGGTCCTGCGTCCGGGCCCGGGTGGCCGCCGTCATACCGGCGTGGTAGGGGAGCGCCGGTATCCCGCCGGCCCGGAGACGGGCCGCAAGCGTCTCGGCCCCCTCCCGGGTCGCGACGTAGACGATCCCGGAATCCCCTCTCCGGCTCCGCAGGTAAGCGCGGAGCCGTTCGTATGCGTCCTCAACCTTCGGGAAAACGGCGTAGCGGAGGTTCTCGCGGTTGAAACTCCCGACGTAGACCGATGGGTTCGCAAGGTTGAGCTGCCGGACGATATCGTCGCGGACGTCCGGCGTCGCGGTCGCCGTCAGGGCAACCATCGGCACATCCGGGAACCGTTCCTTGAGCACCGCAAGCGACCGGTACTCCGGGCGGAACTGGTGCCCCCACATAGATATGCAGTGCGCCTCGTCGACCGCGATCAGCGTGACCGGAAGGGACGCCATAAGGTCGAGGAAGTCGTCGCCGACCGCCCTCTCCGGCGAGACGTAGAGGATCTGGATGAGGCCTTCGCTGAGTTCCGAGAGGATCCGCCGGGTCGTGGTATACGACCCGGAAGAGTTCAGCGCTTCCGCGCCGATCCCGCGGGCCTGCAGGTCGTCAACCTGGTCCTTCATCAGGGCGATGAGCGGCGATATCACCAGCACGACACCGTCGCCCATGAGCGCCGGGATCTGGTAGCAGAGCGATTTGCCGCCTCCCGTCGCGAGCACCGCAAGGACGTCGCGCCCGTCAAGAAGGTCTTCGATGATCTCCCGCTGGTAGGGGTTGAACGCCGTATGTCCGAAGTAGCGCTGCAGGAGCAGATGCAGGCGATCCATCACTATATAAGTGGGCGCTCTACCGGCATAGTATCTTCGGCCCCGGAAATACCGGCAGAATACGGCTTGATCTGATATGAATCCTCAGACTGGCTCTGTTGAACTCCTTCTGGATCCTGGTGTAATCAAGGGACGTGTGACTATCCAGATTTTAAGTACCTGAAAAGTCTGAGTACCGGCAATAACACGATCTTAATGAGGAAAGAACCCATGCAGTGGACCGTGGTGGCTATCGCAATGGGGGGGACAGGGGAGGGGGGCATGCCCCCCTCCCCGTCAGCCCCTCCCCCTGCGGCGATATCCCCTTGAAATCCGTGCCACTGTGGCTACTGGATATTGCCAGATATGGAATGTATGAGCGTCGAAGGTGCAAACCGCGCGAACCTTGCAAAGATCAACCTATGGATTCGTTGCAACCGTGGCACGACACGTTCTATAGAGCAAAGTTTTTGAGAAACGTCTCTCCAAAATGAACTTCCACTGAGTTTTCACCCCGTAACCTCGTCCCAGAACCCGGCGACGGCGGAGAAGATCCGCCCCTGGAGTTCAGCAAGGTGTGCCTCCCCGGCCTCGCGCCCTTCGGCCTCGTAAAACCCGCGGTTGATCTCGACCTGGACCCAGGGGACCCTTCTGCGCCGGTAGTGCGCCACCGAGATGAACCCGCCCCGGAAGGGATCGTTCATCGCAACCCGGCCCTCCCCCTCGAACTCCGCCTGGAACGACCGGGCAAGCGCCTGGAGCCACTCCGGCGGGCAGGTCACGAGACCGCCTGCCGTTTTCGGCTTCCCGTTCCGGTCCCCCCGGTTGCTCAGGCAGAAGAGCGGGCGGGGCCGTCCGGCGTCCATCCTGACCGGCGGAGACTGCGGCAGCATGCTGTGGCAGTCGAAGGCGATCTCGATCGGCCGGGTGTCGAGCGCCTCGCTCAGCCGTTTGTGGAACGGGTGGTAGTAGTTCTTCAGAAGCGCTCCTATCAGTTCCCTGCCGGGCGTCTGCCCTCTCTTGAAGACCGGCGTCCCGTCCTGCGTGATGACCTTGACCACGCCGTCCTGGGTCCGCGGCGGGTAGTCGTAGGGCGCCCGGTTGGTGTCGACGAAGATCCTTGAGACGTCGAAGTCGACCACCGCCTCCACCGCATCGTCGAACCCGTAAATGCGGCGGGTGTAAGGATCGCTATTGAAGACGATCTCTTTTCGCGTGAGGTTAACGAGACCGCGGAGTTCGGGCGGAACGGAGGTGCCGCTGTGGGGGATCGAGATGAGGAACGGGTATGGACCGTTCAATCCGTCTTCCCCCCGTCGGGGCGGACCCGGGAACTGACGCTCATGCTGCTTCTAACCGCACTTGTATGAGGGCACCCGGTACAAAAGCGCATTGGTCAGGGATACGCCGGGCCCGGGCGGGCATGCATATAAAGGCGGAACGCCTCCTTACTCCTGGGGAACCGTCCTCAACCGGTGAGTGGTATGGCAAGAGAAGAGTGGTCGTCAACGCTGGGGTTCATCCTTGCAAGCATCGGCTCAGCCGTAGGTATCGGGAACATCTGGCGGTTCCCCTACATCGTGGGCGCCAACGGGGGCGGCGCGTTCCTGATCCCGTTCCTGATCGCCGTTTGCCTCTTCGGCCTCCCCCTGATGGTGCTGGAACTCGCCATCGGGCGCTCCACAGGGACGTCGGTCGTCTCCGCTTTTGGGTCGATACGGCAA
>PGYH01000088.1 GCA_002839575.1 Methanomicrobiales archaeon HGW-Methanomicrobiales-6 | reverse complement strand
CCGCCAGAGGAGGAAGAGGGCGAGGGAGCCGGCGGCGAGGGCCGCGGCAGGGTTTGCGAGGAGGAGCGCCGTGACGGTGAGGGCGAGGGCGAGGGCGGCTATGCCCCCGCTCGTCCGGGTCGGCCGGATCATCCCTACGACACCTCGACGCTCTCGACGATCCCGGCGATGACCGCCTCGGTCGTGATCCCGGTGATCGCGGCCTCGCGGGTGGGGAGGATGCGGTGGCGCAGCACCGGGAGGGCCAGGGCCTGGACGTCGTCGGGGATGACGTAGTCCCGGCCGTTCAGGGCCGCCCGGACCCTCGAGCCCCGGAGGAAGGCGATCGAGCCACGGGAACTCGCGCCGAGCCGGATGTCGCCGTGATGCCGCGTGGCGAGGATGAGGTCGCGCATGTAGGCGAGGACCGTCTCGTCGACCCGGACCTCCTGGACGGTCGCGGCCATGGCCTGCACCTCCGCGGGGCTGAGGTGGGGGACGATCCGGTCCCGGTAGATCCGGGCGTCCAGCTCCCCGGCCTGCTCCCGGCGGAGGACCTCGAGCTCGTTCTCGCCGTCGAGGTGGGTGAGGACGGAGCTGAACATGAACCGGTCGCACTGGGCCTCGATGAGCGGGAAGGTCCCCTCGGCCTCGTGGGGGTTCTGGGTGGCGATGACGAAGTAGGGGTCCGGGAGCGGGTAGGTCGTCCCGTCGATCGTCGCCTGGCCTTCGCTCATCGCCTCCAGGAGCGCGCTCTGGGTCTTGGGCGTTAAGCGGTTCATCTCGTCGACCATCAGGAAGTTCGTGAAGAGCGGGCCTTTCTGGAGGACGAACTCGCTTTTGTTCCGGTCGTAGATCCGCAGCCCGATGATATCGGCGGGCTGGATATCCACGGCCCCCTGGACCCGCCGGAACTCGTAGCCGATGAGCCGGGCGATGAGCTTGCAGACCGTGGTCTTTGCGGTTCCCGGGACCCCTTCGATGAGAAGGTGGCCGCCGCTGATCATGCTGATGAAGATCTCCTCGATGAGGGGCTGGTTCGAGACGACCACCTGCTGGGCGGTCGTCCGGATATCTTCATAGACGTTCGTAATCCTGTTGATGCGTGTGGTCAGATCGTCAGTCATCTCTCTTCCTCCCAAAGTGCCAGGCCACCGGCAGAACGGCCAGGCCGGCGAGGCCGGCCGCGGCCGCCGGGGTCTCCCGGACCCAGGCTATGGCGTTGATGATCGGGTTTGTGGTCCCGGTCCTGCTGTGGGCGGCGTCGATCAGGACCGGCTGGAGATTGTTGATGAACTCCGGGTTCTCGGCGAGCATGGCGTTGACGAAGAGGCTCGGGTCACCGAGGACGGTGAGGTTCCCCTCGCTCGCGCAGACGACCGCGGTCCTGAAGGTCTCGGAGCCGCTGACGTGCCCGTCGCCGTCGGTGTCGTCCCAGGAGAGGATCGCGGTCTCGAGGAGGGGGTCACCCCCGGTGACGGTTGCCGGGCGGTTGACCCGGACGGTCTCGATGCCGGCAAAGAGGGTGGTGTTCCCGACCACCCGGACGTTGAAGAGCCCCGGGTCGGTGTGGTCGCGCGAGAGGCTCGAGAGGTTCCCCGGCCGGACCCTTATCGCGCTCCCGAGGTCGGCGAGGAGCGGGTTGGCGTTCCCGTCCTCGTCGGCGATGAGGACCCGGCCGCCGGAATCGAGGAACGTCCGGAGGTAGCCGACCTCCCCGGCGGTGAAGGGGCGGTCGGGCGCGAGGATGAGGAGGGTCGCGCCGGGCGGGAGGTCGTGGAGGGTGCGGACCTCCTCCGCGGCGAGGTTCGAGGTGCCGTTCCACCCGACGTTGTAGCGGCTGTACTCCTCGGTGGTGGTGGTCGCGTGGGCGTATACCGCGCCGCCGGCGAGGAGGAGGACGAGGAGAACCGCCCAGGCCTCACGCTGCATCTTCGTCACCCCCGCGGGCTTCGGCTTCCATCGCCCGGAGTTCGCCGTCCGTGGGGGTCTCGCCGGCGTACCGGATCCGCTCGTAGCGTTCGAAGAACGCGGCGTGGGCCGGGGCGAGCCGGGCGCAGTCCCGCGGGGTCTTCGATTCGGGGAGACCGAGCCGGGCACGGAGTGCCCGGAAGAGGACGGTCGCGGCCTCGCGGGGCGGGAGGCCGGCGATCTCGACCGGCGGCGGCGGCTCCGCGGCCTCTTCCGTCACCTCCTCCTCCTCCACGACGGGGCTCTCCTCGGGCCGGCGCCGCCGGAGGTACCACCCGGTGCCGAGGGCGGCCGCGATCGCCGCTATGAACGGGAGGGGGGAGAGCCCCTCTCCGTGGACGGTGGCCGTCACCGTCTCGCTCTCCGAGGCGTTCAGGGGGTAGCCCGCGGCGTGGAACTCCGCCTGGAGGGGGTGCTCCCCGGCGGGGAGGACGATCTCCGTCACGTAGGTGCCGTTGCCGTCGGTCTCTCCGGCGGCGAGGGTGCCGTCGTCGAGCCTGATGAGGACCGGGGCGCCGGTGACCGGCCGGCCGTCTTCGGTCGTGAGGTTCCCGGTGCAGGCGACGGCGGTCGCGTTCACCTCCGCTGCGGCGAGGGTGAGGGTGGTGTTGCCTGAAATGACCGCAAACGTCGCGACCTCGGAATAGACCGCGCCCGCGGTCGCGTAGGCGAGGTGCGGTCCGGCGGCGATCCGGCCGATCCGGTAGGAGCAGGCGTAGGTGCCGTTCTCATCGAGGGTGGCGTTCCCGGCGACCCGGCTGTCGACGTAGACCTCGATAGAGGAGCCCGGCATGCCGCCGGCGTAACGGCCGGCGATCCGGAGGGTCTCTCCGTAGCGCCCCTCAGCCGGGGTGACCGTGACGTTGAGGGGGGACTTCGCAGCACCGCCGCCTCCCACCTGCTCGCTCTCCGCGGCGTCGGCGACCTCGGCGAAGTCCTCGACGCTCTGCTGGTAGGGGGTGGTGTTCGCGCCGTAGTGCTCGGCGATCCGGGTCGTCTCGGTCTTTCTCTCTGCGTAGGAGGCGAAGCCCTCCCGCATCTTCTGCCGGAGGGCCTCGCCCTCGTAGGCGATGGCCATGCGCTGCTCGCCGTCCTGGACCTCGATCTCGAGGCGTTTTAGGTCTTCGAACCGCCGGCTGTCGTTCAAGAGCGTCTCGAGGGCTTCCTGGTTCTGCCGGTTGTTCTGCTGGAACTCACCGATGTCGGTCCCGGAGACGTCGAGGGTGACGACCAGCCGGTCGAACTGCCGCGAGAGGTCGCTGTAGCGGGCGAGGTCGCTCTCGGCGCTCTCGTAGTCCTTGAGCTTGATCGTGAGGGCCAGGGTCCCGGTCTCTCCCAGGAGTTCGTCCATCAGGGGCACGAGGGCGTCGGCATTGCCCGGCGACTTCTTCTGGACGGTCGCGGGGTCGGCGTGGGCGGCGGTCGATATGTTCTCTGCCGTGTAGAGGAGCGGGGAGGCCGCCTGGGCTCCGAGGAGGAGGAGGACGAGGACGGCTGCCGCCGCGAGGATGATGTGGGACGCCCGGCGGTTCATGCGGCAAGGATCTCCAGGATTTTTTCCACGACGATGTAGGCGAAGAGGGCGACTCCCGCGGCGATGAGGTAGCCGATGTAGCGCATGTAGCGCGGCCGGGAGAAGGCGCCGTCGATCAGGACGGCGACGACTAAAAGCCCGATCAGCGAGAGGACGAAGAAGACCTCGAGGTCGAGCGTGCGGTTCAGGACCATGAAGAACGCGACGATGATAAGCCAGACCGCGAGTACGGCCGCTGCATAGTATTTCTTCGCACCCGCCATCCTGATTATTTTTTGGTTCTGCGAGAGATAATCCTATTGAAATTATATTATTTTGTGACGGGCGGGTGAGGAGATTTGGGCAGGGGGAGACTTTGATCCGGAGGCTCTCCCGGATGTCCGGATCCACTCTCCGGGGTTCGTCTACGTTACGTTTTGTTAACTTAGAGAGGGCTTCCCACGTCTACGTTAAGTTTGCCTTATTTAGCGGGGGCTTGCTCGTGCAGGCTCCCGGGAGCGGAAGGCTATCTGCCGGCTCCGTATCGGCCACGCGCTCACCACTACGGGATCCGCCCGTTATCGCTATCAGGCAGGCCTCGCCCGCGAGGAGGCCATCTATCGAAGGGATCTCCCGATATCTTTCTCGCTCATTTGTATCGTCGCCATCGTCTCGGGATTGCTGAAAATCTCGATGGTATCAAGGAGGGTGTCAAGATCTTCCCGCCGGACCATTGTCTCCTGGATCTTCTTGATCTCAAGTTTGCCTTAGATAGAGTTCATCGAGGGTGACAGCCGGGGTCATGACTGGTAGTCCCTTGCCAGCGCTCTTAAGTGCATCTCGATGGGGTTCGGAGGGTTTTTCTTCGCGGCCATATGACCGGGCTGATCGTTTGGGTGGCGTCCTCCGAACCACCGGGCAGCCTGCGATCCCCTCCGGGTGTTCTCGCTTGCATGCCGTTCCTTCGGCCCATCGCACCTATCGGCGCTCGAGTTCCGGGCGTTCCGTCCGTCGCACTCCCCGCGAGCCGCCACCACGGTTCACAGCTCGTGTCGGCAAAGACGTCACCGGCAGAAACATAATGTCATTGCAGATATTATCAATATCTATGACTCAGAGCGCAAGTCCAAATAATTCTGATATGGTGAGTATCCGTGTTAGCCGTGCGACCCAGGAGAAGCTGAAGAAGCTGAAGAAGGGGAATATGACATATGATGATGTGATATCTCAGATGGTCGACGATGAAAATTGGGATGTTGAAAAACTGGATGCCGATCTAGATAAAATCGAGAAGAAGTCTAAGTTTTACACCTTCGAAGAGGTATTCAAAGGTGTATGAACTGATCTTCAGTGAGGAAGCGCTCAAATACCTATCACAAATACCGAAAAAAGACCTGGTACCTGTGAAAGATGTAATCTCTTTATGCCTTGGAGAATTTCTGAAAAAGACAACTAAGCGGTGCAACAAGAAACTCCTCAAGGGTTCTAAGAAACACACGTATCGCCTTCACGTATCGATGACACACACCGCATTCTATCGTATTGATGACGAAAACAAGCGCGTCCTCATAGATGATGTGATGGGAATAAACCTGGCGCACAGCAAATACGGGTTATACTGATCCTCTTTTTATAGTTACTGGCCCACCATCTTTGCAGCATATATTGGACTCAGGAATATCTTCATCCATTTCTCCCGATAGGTTCTTTCCGCCGCCAGTTTCTCAAATGCCCGTGTAATCGTGGCAATCACGTGTTCATAGCCCGTGACGGACGTCGCCGAGACTTCCCCCGCTTGATCGCCCGCCAGACCTGCTCGATGGGACTCCGATCCGGTGAGTATGGCGGGAGATGTACGAGCCGGATGCCGTTGCCGGCGGCATACTGTCCGACCACGATGGCATGATGCGAGCTGAAGGTGTCGAGGACGAGTCGTTTGTTGGGATTCGCTCTCCTGTACTCTCTCAACACCTCCCGGTCATGACAGGCGGCCATCGCCGGCGCTCTTAAATGCATTTCGACGGGGTCGGAGGCTGCTGTTTGAATTGCCTCCGTTCCCATGCCGGGTCGATTGCAACCGATGCCATGGAACTATCCGGGGGGAGCCCGATCGTCGGGGTCCGTGCCTACACCCGGACGCCCTCAGCCAGCGCCTCCCGGATGAACGGGTTAGCGCTCCGGACCAGTTCAGCGAATTCTTCCTCGGTGTAGCAGATCGGCTCGACCGGGAGATCGGTGAGGTCGAGGATGGCTGCCGCCCGCTTGTGGAACCGCTCGCGAAAGTCCCCGACGATGATCAGGTCGACGTCGCTCCCCTCGTGGAAATCCCCGCGGGCAAACGACCCGTACAGGATGACGGCGGAGACGTGCCGGCGTGCCCGGATCTTCCGGGCAAGGTCCCGGACCTGCTCGATTACCGAGAGAGCGCTTGCCTCGCGGCAGTGCAGATCGAGTCCGCGTACTCGATGCATTCCTCGGCATCCTCCTTATCGTAGTACTCCGACGGCGTCAGGTTTCCTGCGATGCTGTCCGGGTAGCGGGTCGTGATGTAGGCGCTGTCGAGCACCTTCGCGCCGGCCTTCAGTTCCAGGAGTGAAGGTTCGAACGCACCGACCTCTCTTATCAGTTCGTAGACCGAGTGCGTCAGGATCTTCCGGAATCCGCGGGCATACAGCAGGGCCTTTAGAACTTTTTCCGCGCTCTGCTGCGCCTGAAAACAGGCCCATTCAAAGTCGCCCGACCGGCAGCTGTTCTGTGCACTGATGAGATCCCTCTCCCCCTGCCGCAGCCACCGTTCCGCTTCCTGCATATTCGCATCCATGGTCTCTGCCTGACGGTTACCATGAGTTGTCGCTTCGAAGATATAAGTGCGCCGCGGTTCTCCTCCCGGCCTCCCGGGGGCCGGGGCTTTGAGACCACGGCTCCGGGATGCCGTCGCCGGTGAGGTCTCCTTCTGCTTTGCGGATATTGCCGTCGTGCTCAGGGAAACGACAGGACAGACTCCCCGGGCGTCACCGCCGGCCACCCGGCGGGGGGGTCCGGACCGCCCGGCCCGGCACGCAACCCTACATTCATATAACCGCGCCTCTATAACCTCTTACGATATGCCCGAGCGGAGTGCGGACCGGACGGAGCAGGCGCGGCGGGATCTCGCCATGGCCGGGCAGGCCCGGGATACCGGATTCTTCGAGTAGGCCTGCTTCATCTCTCAGCAGGCCGCCGAGATGGCGATAAAGGCGGTCTACCAGAAGCATGGGGCGGTCGCGTGGGGTCACTCCGTTCTCGATCTCCTCGATGGTCTCCGGGCAGCCGGCCGGGAGATCCCCTCCGACCTCTTCCGGATCGCACGCGGTCTCGACCGCTTGTATATTCCGGCCCGCTACCCGGACGGGTTTTCCCGGGGGAAGCCGGCAGACTATTTCACCAGGATGCAGACGATGCAGTCAGTGGTGCGGAAAGGATCACTCAAGACAATGGGCCGAGGATTCCCGCGACTTAAGTCGTGGGGGGAATCGGCCCTTGGCATATCCTGATACACTTTCGCCCCGCACAGACATCCTTTATGCCCTGGGAAAACTCATAGATGGGTTGTATGCAATCGGTGACGAAGTTGCGGTTGTTTGCGTCTCCCGACGAACGGCGGATGCTGTTCGCTACGATGGAGCGGTACAATGCAGCCTGCAACGCGGTTTCCCCGGTTGCCTTTTCTGAACGGGAGTTCTCCAACATCGGCCTGCAGAAGCGGCTGTACCGCCACGTCCGGGAGACGTTCGGGCTCTCGGCGCAGATGACCCTTCTTGCCATCCGCAAGGTTGCCGGCAGTTACCGGAGCACCCGGGAGGCGATCAAGGAGCAGAACAAGGTGCTCGCGGCTCTCAGCAAACCCCGAAAGTCCCTCACCGAGCTCTCGTTCCAGGAGCACGGGGCCATCTGCTACGATGCCCGGGTGCTCTCCCTCGGCCAGAATAGAGTGAGCATCTGGACGCTGGACGGCCGGATCAAACTCCGGTATAGCAAGCCCGCGTACTTCCCGGCGGTCGCGACAATCAAGCAGACGGATCTTGTCTACCAGGACGGAGCGTTCTGGCTCTACGCGACCGTGGAGACTCCTGACGTCGAGCCTGCCGAACCCTCCGAGTACCTCGGGGTCGATCTCGGAGTAGTGAACATCGCCACCACGAGCGACGGAACAACCTTCTCCAGCGAGGCCACCGAGATGGTCCGGCAGCGCTACGGCCGACTCCGGGGGGTTCTCCAGAAGACCGGGACCAGGTCGGCCAAGCGGAGACTGCGGAAGATCGCCGGCAGAGAGCGCCGATTTAAGATCGATACCAACCACGTTATCAGCAAGCAGATCATTTGCGCGGCACAAGGCACGAAGCGGGGGATCGCCCTAGAAGACCTCAAGGGCATCCTCCTGCGGACCACGGTTATGAAGGGTCAGCGCGAGCGACATCATAAGTGGGCGTTCCACCAGCTCCGAACTTTCATCGAGTACAAGGCCCGCCGGGCGGGGGTCCGGGTGCAGGTGATCAGTGGGGCGTATACGAGCCAGCAGTGCAGTGCCTGCAGGTTCGTCCACCCTGGTAACCGCCCGAACCAGGCAGCGTTCCGCTGCCTCGCGTGCGGGCATACCGAGAACGCCGACATCAACGCAGCCAAAAACATTGCTGCCAGGGCCGCCGTCAACCGGCCTATTGCGGTCTGCTCCCTTGACACCGGGGGAGAGGTGGAATCGCAAGCCTGTAAAGAGCATGGTGCCACCTACGGTATCATGCCCCCGACTTCAGTCGGGGGTAGTTGACTTCTGTGACGGTCTTCTGGCTTGATGCGGACCTTGTCCGGGAACGGTTACGAGCGGTGGTGGAGAGGCTGGCAGACGACCAGAACGTCCTCCGTGTCGTCCTCTTCGGGTCGTTCGCCGAGGGGCGGGCCGTTCCCGGGAGCGATCTCGATATCATGATCGTCCTCGCACACGACGAACGCCCCCTCCTCGAGCGGGTCTCCGCCTACCTCACGTACTTCTCCGGGATCGGGATCGGCGTCGACCTCTTCCCCTACACGGCAAGCGAGCTCGGCAATCCCCTCGCCCGCCGGGCAGCGGAGACGGGGACCGTGCTCTTCTCCCGGTGAACTGCTCCGCCCGAACGGCGGGGGTGATCACCTTCGGCGTAGGCCCGCTATTTTTCCCGGAATGGGAGCGCAGGGTTTTCTTGTTCTTCAGGAAAAGCGTATCATCGTGATGGAATGCGTCGATCAATATTATGAGATTGGGGCTGCAATCTCAGGGGTGACCCAGGATGCTCCCGACGAGAGGAGGAGGAGCAGCCACGATAGGTATTTCACAGCTTACAGATCCGGGGTTCAAGGTGCAAGAAAGCCCCCGGCTTGAGCCGTGGGGATGCATTGCACCCCCTGGTTCGTTCACGTTCACCCCGCCCGGAACAGATTATA
This sequence comes from Methanomicrobiales archaeon HGW-Methanomicrobiales-6, assembly GCA_002839575.1. Taxonomy (GTDB): domain Archaea; phylum Halobacteriota; class Methanomicrobia; order Methanomicrobiales; family Methanoculleaceae; genus Methanoculleus; species Methanoculleus nereidis. The sequence continues at coordinate 300 of PGYH01000088.1, read as the reverse complement.
GCCTGATGAGCGCCAATGGATCCCTGGAGTCCGCAATGCGCCACGTCGCCCGGTACCGGATCTACCCCTCGCAGAAGATTGCCGGGAGGCTGTTCGCCAGCTTTGCGAGGTGTGCCTTTGTCCGGAACTGGTGTCTTGAGAATAAGGTCTACCAGGACTCCTGTCTCCCGACGTTGAAAACAGAGTACCCCGAGCTGAAGGAAGTCCACAGCAAGGTGCTGCAGAACGTCGTCCAGCAGATCGTCCACAACCTCCGTGCTCTCAGAAAGCTGAAGGAACAGGGGAGAAAGGTCGGCAAGC
>PGYH01000087.1 GCA_002839575.1 Methanomicrobiales archaeon HGW-Methanomicrobiales-6 | reverse complement strand
CCGGGACGACCTCTGGATGGAGATCCCCTGGGACGCGGGCGAGGGGTTCGACCGGAGCCTCAAGACCGCGCTCCTCCTCTCCGACTGGGCGGACGAGGTGGGTGAAGACGTGATCTGCGAGCGCTACAGCGTCGGCCCGGGCGACGTCTACGGGATGGTCGAGAGCGTTGCCTGGCTGGTCCACGCGAGCCGGCAACTCGCCGGGCTCTTTGCCCCGCACCTCAAGGCCCCCATCGAGGAGATGGAACTCCGGACGAAGCACGGTATCAAGAAGGAACTCCTGCCCCTCATCAGGATCCGCGGGATCGGCCGGGTCCGGGCCCGCCGGCTCTTCAACAACGGTATCGACTCGATCGAGGCGCTCCGGGAGGCGGGGCCGGAGAAGGTCGGGAAGGTTCTCGGGCAGGGGATCGCCGCACAGGTCTTCGAGCAGCTCGATGGTGTCCGTGACGAGATCGCGAATGCCGGCGAGGAGCAGTCGACCCTCTCCCGGTTCGGGTGAATGGAAGATGGCAGAACCAGAGATAGCATGCGAAGTCTACCGGGCGGTCTTTACGATCGATGACAAGATCGGGTTTTTAAACGAGATCCGGGAGATCGCCGACGAGTTTGAGACGCACATCATCCTCTTCGACGCCGACCGCCTGGCAGGGCGGGATCACGTGGAGGCGGCACTCCGGCACGCCTGGCGGTCGTGGACCCGGGGCGACCCGATCGCAAACTCAATCGAGATGGAGGCGCTCCTCTACGCCGCGGGAACCCGGCAGTGCCAGGTGGCCTCGTCCTTCGGGATTCACCCGGGAGAGAACCGGTCGTACGTCGCCGTCTGTCCCCCGGCGCCCGGCGTCCAGGGCCGCCTTGCCGGTCTCGTGACGTTCTTCGATGACGACCTGGAGGAGGAGATCGACCCCGTGAAACGGGCGCGCCTCGCGGACCTCTTCTCGATCACCCCCGAGGAGGTCGCAGTGGTCGGGGAGGGGCGGTTCCGCGACCTGGTCCTCGAGCGGGTGGCGCTCCTCGACGTCTACCGCTGACCTCCAACCGATTTTACGCACTCTTCGCGGCAACGGGAGCGGCCAGATCACCGTCGCTCACGCCATGGGTTGCCTCGCGCGAAGAGCGATGGCCCGAAGGGCCGGAGCTTGAACACCGTTAGGCGCGAAGGCGCGAAGATTGGTTTATCCGAGAGGAACTCCCCTTCGCGGCTTCGCGTCCTTCGCGTGAGGCTATATCGCTATCTGCACCCGTCAGATCACGCGAAGAACGACTTCCCCTTTGGGGAAGGAGTTTGAGAAGCCATAGGCTTCGAGCCGCGAAGAACGCGAAGACCCGTATTCTTCACACCTCCGGCGCTCGAGCCCCTATCCTGACGATAGTCGTACTTCGCGTGAGGTGGCCACCCTCCGCAAGTGAAACAGCCTGCTCTCACCGGCCAGCCCCGGCGTGGGTCAGGATGTGCCGGATCTCGGGGATGATGATCTCTTTTGCGGCGAGGGTGACCGCCTTCGTCGAACCCGGGATGCAGAAGACCGCCCGGCCGTCGACGACGCCTGCGATCGCCCGCGAGAGGATCGCGGCGGTCCCGATCTCTTCGTAGCTCTTCAGCCGGAAGAGTTCCCCGAACCCGTCGATTATCTTTTCAAGAAGCGGCGCGACGGCTTCGATGGTCACGTCGTCGGAGGTGAGGCCGGTGCCCCCGGTGACGATGACGCAGTTGGCGCACGAGAGCGCCGCCCGGACCTCGGAGCGGATCCGCGCGAGGTCGTCGGGAACGATGGCGTAGTGGGTCACCTCGATCTCCGCGGCGGAGAGGAGGTCGATGAGCGCCTTTCCGCTGGTGTCGGTCTCGGGCGTCCGGGTTGAAGAGACGGTGATGACGGCACCGTTCACGGTGAGGGGTTTTAGGTGATTACTTTCCATAGAGAATCTTCCAGTACCCCTGTACCGCGTATTTTACTTCTTTGTATCCCCCGCAAAGCGGGATGCAATCCCCGACCCCTTTGTTTCGACTGGAACTATGACGGTTCACCCCGGGCTGGAGGGAGCGACGGTGCAGGACGGGAGGAGAGGATCTGCGGATCCCTGATTGACGAATCCAGTTCATAGGAGATAGTTAACAGGATCCGGGCCGGCAGGAGAGTTTTTCGATCCGATCCACCGGACCTGTTCAAGGGAGGAGATGCAACCTGTCTGGAGCAACAACTCGATTCACCTTGATGGGAACCTGGTCCCGGAGGAGTACCGATCCGTCCAGGAGAGTAAGCGCGGTCTTGACTGACAGTTGATCGGTCCGGCGACAGGATTATCGGGGATGGGTACTGTGCCATCCTCTTCTCACTCTGAACTCTTCCTCCCTGTTCCGTACCCCCATCTTCCCATTTCCGAACTTTTTCCTTCTGGTTCGTACACCTATCTCCCCATTTTCGAACTTTTCCTTCTGGTTCGTACACCTATCTCCCCATTTTCGAACTCTTTTCTTCCGGTTTCATACCCTCATCACCCCATTTCCGGGCTTTTTCTTCCGGTTCCGTACGCCTATCCCTCTACCCCGGACTCTTCTTTTTCTACCTAATCCTCCTCTTTCCTCGTTCTATGCTTCTGTTTGCCTGCTCTGCAGCCGTTTCTTCCTGTCCTGTACATTTTCCATAAAATTATATAGTTTGAGTTGAAGAGGTACACATGACTATCGTCATCACTTTTTGATTGAATGATACAGGTTGTATCATCATCACCTTCCAGTCGAAACAAAGGGGTGGGGGCGATCCAGGATTTTCTCCCGCCATGTCCCCTGATGCCGTCGCTATCCTGAACAGCTCATCGACATTCCACCGGTATTCAACGGTCCTCTGTTCCACTGGAAACAAAGGGGTTATCTGTCCTGAAAACGATCAACTTAAGGGTCCTTGGCACGAAAACTACCTGTCCTGGCAACCCCCTCCGGTGACATCATGTCGGACGATAAAACAAACCCAATGGGATTATTCAAGAAATACCTGACCAATAGACGTATATTTAAAAACAGGGAAGTGCTCCGACACAGCTATCGTCCTCAGATCCTCCCTCACCGGAAGCCGCAGATCGATGAGCTCGCCTCAATTCTTGCGCCGGCCCTCACGAACGAGACCCCGTCAAACATCCTCATCTACGGCAAGACCGGGACCGGGAAGACGGCGTCGGCCCGGTACGTGGGAACGGAGCTCGAGAACGCCAGCGCCCTCGCCGGGACGAAGTGCAGGATCGTTCACCTCAACTGTGAGGTGATTGATACCCAGTACCGGGTCCTCGCCCAGATAGCAAACGGCCTCGACGACGCCGACGAGCACCCGAGCGACAGCACGAGGAGCCATATCCCTATGACCGGGTGGCCGACTGATCAGGTTTACGCGGAGCTCAAAAACCAGCTTGAGAGCAGCGGCGGGGTCATGGTCATCGTCCTCGACGAGATCGACAAACTCGTCAAGAAGAGCGGCGACGACACCCTTTACAATCTCACCCGGATCAACTCCGACCTCAAGTTCGCCAAGGTCAGCATCATCGGCATCTCAAACGACCTCCGGTTCACCGACTTCCTGGACCCCAGGGTGCTCTCGTCGCTCTCTGAAGAGGAGATCGTCTTCCCGCCCTATAACGCACCGCAGCTCTGCGATATCCTCCAGCAGAGGGCCGATCTGGCATTCGTCGAGGGAGCACTCGGCGAGACAGTCATCCCGCTCTGTGCGGCGCTCGCGGCGCAGGAGCACGGCGACGCCCGGCGGGCGCTCGACCTTCTCCGGGTCTCGGGCGAACTCGCGGACCGCGCAAACGCCGCTGGTGTGGCCGAGAAGCACGTCCGGATGGCCCAGGAGAAGATCGAGACCGACAGCATGGTCGAGTGCATCTCCACCCTCCCGACCCAGAGCAAGGCGGTTCTCTACGCGATGCTGATCCTCGAGCAGATGGGCAAACGGATCTTCACAAGCGGCGAGGTCACAGTAGTCTACCGCGAGATCGCCCGGATCATCGATCTCGACATCCTGACGCATCGCCGGATCACGGACCTCATCTCTGAACTCAACATGCTCGGTGTCATCAACACCCGGGTCGTCTCGCGAGGCCGCTATGGCCGGACGAAGGAGATGTGGTTCGATGCAGCGACAAGCAAGATCGAGGAGGTCGTCACGCGCGATCCGAGGCTGGATGACCAGAGACTTAAGGAACTCGACATCAACCGTTTAAGATCAATGTTTAGGTGAAACTATGGAAGAGAAGGATCGTATCCTCCTCCAGCTCCTGGAGGAGAACTGCCGCACCCCGTTAAGCGAACTTGCGGTGCTGGCCGAGGTGAGTGAAGAGGACGCGAATGACCGGATCGGTCGGCTGGAAGCGGCAGGTGCCATCTGCCGCTACGGGGCGGTCGTCGACTGGGAGCGGGCCGGCGACGGCAATGTCGCAGCAGTGATCGAGCTGAAGGTCTCACCCGAGCGGGACTTCGGCTACGACCGGATTGCCGAACGGATATCCCGGTTCCCGCAGGTCCGGTCGCTCCGGCTCATGACCGGGGCCTATGACCTCCAGCTCCTGGTCGCCGGGCCGAGCATGCACGAGATCGCCCGGTTCGTCGCTGAGCAGATCGCCCCGATGGACCGGATCCGCGAGACGGCGACGCATATCATCATGAAAACCTACAAGGAGAACGGCACTGTCTTCGCCGAGCGCGAAGAGGTTGAGCGTCTCCCCTACTCGTTCTGAGGTGAGATACGTGAGAGATTTCATCTCGGAACGGGTCCGCGCGATACCGCCGTCGGGCATCAGGAGATTCTTCGATATCGCCCAGACGATGGAGGACGTCATCTCCCTGGGTGTCGGCGAACCGGACTTCGTGACCCCCTGGTGCGTTTGCGAGGCGTCCATCTACTCGATCGAGCAGGGGTCGACTGCCTACACCTCGAACACGGGGACGCCCCAGCTCCGGGGCGCTATCAGCCGCTACCTTGATACCCGGTTTAATACCCACTACGACCCCGAAGAGGAGATCATCGTGACCTGCGGCGTCTCGGAAGCGGCCGATATCGCTATCCGGGCCATCACGGATCCGGGAGACGAGGTGCTGGTTGCGGAGCCCTGCTACGTCTCCTACACCCCCTGTGTCTCCCTCGCCGGCGGGACCCCGGTTTCCGTCCCCTGTCGGGCGGAGAACGAGTTCCGGCTGACGGCCGATGCACTCGCGGAACGGATCACAGCGCGGACGAAGGCCCTGGTAGCAAACTTCCCGAACAACCCCACCGGCGGGGTGATGCATGAGGCGGACTGGCGCGCTATTGCCGATCTCCTGGTCGATCACGACCTCCTCCTCATCAGCGACGAGGTCTACGCCGAGCTCACCTACGACGGCGACCATTTCTCACCGGCAGCGATCCCCGAACTCCGTGATCGAACGATCACCTTAAACGGGTTCTCGAAGGCCTTTGCCATGACCGGGTGGCGGATCGGCTACCTCTGTGCTCCCCCGGAGATCGCCGCGGCGGCCCTGAAGATCCATCAGTATGTCGCGCTCTGCGCTCCTGTCATGGGGCAGATCGCGGCTTATGAAGCACTCCGGAACGGGGAGGCCGAGAAGGATGCCATGGTCCGGGAGTACCGCCTCCGGCGCAACCTCTTCGTCGACGGGCTGAACAAGCTCGGTCTTGCCTGCCACGTCCCCAGGGGTGCGTTCTACGCCTTCCCCTCGGTGGAGAGCACCGGCATGAACGATACCGAATTTGCAGAGGCACTTCTGCGCGAGCAGCACGTGGCGGTGGTCCCCGGAAGCGTTCTCGGGCCTTCCGGCGTCGGGCACGTGCGGTGCGCCTATGCAGTCTCGCGCGACGATCTCAAGGAGGCCCTCTCCCGGATGGGGACCTTTCTTGAATCGATAAAATAAAAATATCCCCATAAATATTCAAACGAAAATCGAAACTCTTTTATGGCAATCCTCTTCCCGAGCAACCGATTGTCTGATGTCGGACAGAAAAACGACGGTCGGACAACCCCTTTATTTCCACTGGAGATGTGGATTTATTCTGGGATTTTGGTTGGTCGGGATCCCGTCGCACTTGTACCGGAATATGCACCCGCCCTCCTGAACCCCGGGCAGATCTTCGGGCTCGCATCCGCGCTCCGGTACATAATCTGTAATCAGATTATCATGCCGCTCCGGAGGGAAAACCCGATGTAGCAGTCTGGAATATCGCCGGGAAGAATTTTCCACTGGAAATGAAGGGGTTCAGATCCTGGCGGCAGCCGAACCGAAGATGATCGACGGGTGCCAGGATTGATATATGATGAACGCGTTGCTGGAAATGCAGGATATCCGGAATATATGGGAATATCGTGGCGCGGCGCAGACACATACCCGGCATCCCGCGCCTGCTAAAAGACCCGTCCGGGCGAAGACAATCCTTCCCCTGCCCGCACTCTGGGGTATTCAGGGCCGGCGCTCTCGCTCGGGGCTCGGAACGGCCCGGAACGGGCGGTACGGGCATTGCCAGAATTCGGTTGCCTTTAAGGGTGGTGGCCGTTCTCCCGGTATCACATTGTAACGTTTATCACCCAGTATCGCTCCATCCTACTTGATAGAACAATGAGTTGTACTATTATCGTCGGCGGGTTCTTTGGTGATGAGGGAAAAGGAAAGATAGTCGCCCACATCGCTCATCAGGACAGGCCATCCATCATCGCCCGAGGCGGCGTCGGCCCGAACGCAGGGCACACTGTCCAAGTCGGAGAGAAAGAGTACGGTGTCAGGATGGTCCCTTCGGGGTTCGTCTACCCGGAAGCGGCCCTCATGATCGGGAGCGGCGTGCTCGTCGACCCCCGGGTCTTCCTGCGGGAGGTCGACCTGGTCGACGTCCAGGGCAGGATCTTTGTCGACGGGCGTTGCGGCGTCATCGAGGAGGAGCATATCGCCCGGGATAAGGCAAGCGGCCACCTCAGGGATAAGATCGGGAGCACCGGAACCGGGTGCGGCCCGGCCAACGCGGATCGTGTTCTCCGAACGTCGCGGCAGGCGAAAGATGTCCCGGAGCTCGCGGATTTCATCACCGACGTGGCCGAGGATGTCAACAGCGCCCTGGACCGGGATGAGGTGGTCCTCCTCGAAGGAACCCAGGGCTTCGGGATCTCGCTCTACTTCGGAACCTACCCGTTCGTGACGAGCAAGGACACCTCCGCCTCGCAGATCGCCGCCGATAACGGCGTCGGCCCGACCCGGATCGACGATGTCATCGTCGTCTTCAAGGCCTACCCGACCCGGGTCGGGGAGGGTCCCTTCTCCACCGAGATGACGGCGGAGCGATCGCACGAGCTCGGGATCGAGGAGTTCGGCACCGTCACCCATCGCCAGCGCCGCATCGGCACCTGGGACGGAAAGATGGCCCGCTACTCGGCGATGATCAACGGGTGTACCCAGGCGGCGATCACCGGCATCGACCGGATCGACCCGGCCTGTTTCGGCGCGACGGAGTACGATCAGCTGACCAAAGCGGCACGGGACTTCATCGCGCAGGCCGAGAATGACATCGGCAAACCCGTCACCCTGATCTCGACGGGTCCCGAGATGTCTCAGATCATCGATCTGAGGGGCAAATTATGAGAAAAAGCCTGATGGAGATACTCTGCTGTCCGGTCTGCAAGGGCGAACTCGAACTGACCGTGACCGAGGAGGGCGGTGAGGAGGTGCTGGAGGGGACTCTCCGGTGCGCGGCGTGCAGCGTCGACTACCCCATCAGCGAGGGCATCCCGAACCTCCTCCCGCAGACCGCCTGTGAGGACTGAGTGCGTCGATGACGGAGATCCATCTCAACCGCCGGGGGATTAACGCCATTGAGGTTCCGGCCGAGGTCGAGGCGGTACCGGGGAGCGACCTTGTCCTCCGGATCGTCAACCACGGGTCGCCGCTGCACATCACCCTCGCCTCCTCAAATTCCTCGGCCTTCACCGGCTTTTTCCACGAGAACCTTTACGTGAACGGGACCGAGGAGTTCCGCATCCCCATCCGGGAGAACGCCTACCCCGGCGTCTTCAACGTCGAGGTCATCGCCGGATACGGTGCCCGGAGGGCGGAGTTCCGGGTTGTCGTCAGGGAGCGCCCGGCACCGGAGCCCGAACCGGTCGAGGTCCCGGCAACTCCGGCCGCCCCTCTGGTTCCGTTCCGGTGGCGATCCTCCATCCTGCCCCTCACTCTCGCCGCCGCTCTGGTGTTGTATGGGCTATGGTTTGTATACCGGGTTGATCTCCTGAACGCCGCTGCGTTTGCGGCGCTGTTAATCGGGGTCATCCTCACATGGCTGCAGCAGCGGTCGTAGTCGCCACGTCGCTGCTGGTGGATCGGCTGATCGGTGACCCCCGGTCCCGGTACCACCCGGTAGCGGCTCTCGGCCGGTTCATCGGGTGGTGGGGGGTCCCGGGCCGTTACCCGGCCGGTCTCCAGCGGGCTATCGGGGTTGCAGGAACCGTTCTGACCGTGGCTCTCTTTGCCGCTCCCTTTGCTCTCATCCAGTTCGCGGCTCCGTGGTACCTCTATCTCGTTCTCGCACCCTTCCTCCTCAAGGTCTGCCTTGCCTGGCGGGCGCTCGAGGAGCATGCCGCTGCCGTGGTCCGGGCGCTCGGTGACGGGGGCATCGATGCGGGCCGCCGCCGGGTCGGGATGATGGTGAGCCGGGATACGGCGCGCCTCGATCCCGAGCACGTCCTCTCGGCCGCCTACGAGTCGATGACGGAGAACCTGGTGGACAGCATCGTCTCCCCGCTCTTCTACTTCGGGCTCTTCGGGCTCGCGGGTGCCGCAGCCTTCAGAGCGGTCAATACTCTGGACGCCATGCTCGGCTACCGGGACGAGCGGCTCCGGCTGGGGTGGTTCCCGGCCCGCGCCGACGATGTTGCAAACTTCATCCCGGCGCGGATCACCGGGCTTATCCTGCTCGCCTACTTTGCGGCGAAGGGCCGGTTCGCCCCGGCCCGGGCGGCGCTTCGGCGGGATGCGAAGAAACGCCCTGGGTTCAACGGCGGGATTCCGATGGCCATCATCGCCGGCGGGGTCGGTATCCGGCTCGAGAAGCCCGGTATCTACACGATCGGCGATGCGGAGCGGACGCTCGCGGAGGCGGGCGGCGAGATCGTCCGCGCGGTCCGGGTAGCGACGATCACCTTTGCAATCTTAGAGATAGCCGCACTATTTTTATTGGGGTTCATGAGCTATACATAAGAGTAATGAAACTCGAGGAACTGAGATTTGGCACCGAGCTGATCAAGCGCGGCTTTGCGTCGATGCAGAAGGGCGGCGTC
>PGYH01000086.1 GCA_002839575.1 Methanomicrobiales archaeon HGW-Methanomicrobiales-6 | reverse complement strand
GGTCAGGGTGCACCCCTCAAACCTGGACGAATTCGAGGGCGAAGGATTCGAGTTCATCCATCTCGAGGGGGGTGGGGATGCTTGTTGTCTCGTTGCCGTAGATCGTGCGGGCAAGTTCCTGGTAGACCGCCGCCTGGTCTGATTCGGGAGCATACTCGACGACTGTCTGCTTCTGCAGTTCCGCAACCTGCACGATCCTTGAGCGGGGGATGTAGGCGATGAGCCGGGAGTTGATCCGGCGTGCGAACTCTTCGACCAGTTCCCGCTCCCCCTCGATGTTCTTCGCGTTGCAGATCACGCCCCCGAGCGTGCACCTGCTCCGCACCCGGCGCGAGAGGCGGGCGATGGCTTTTGCGATGTTGTTTGCCGCGTAGACGGACATCAGTTCGCCGGAGGTGACCAGGTAGATCTCCCGGGCGTATCCCTCGCGCATCGGCATCGCGAACCCGCCGCAGACGACGTCACCGAGAACATCGTAGACGATCACGTCGCCCTTGAGGGCGTCCAGGCGTTCGAGGAGGTGGAACGTTGCGATGATCCCCCGGCCGGCGCAGCCGATTCCGGGCTCGGGCCCGCCGGCCTCCACGCACCGCACGCCCCGAAACCCCTCATAGACCACGTCGTCGACGGTGATCTTCTCGTCCCCGCGCTCCCGGATGAGGTCGAGAACCGTTGGGATCCAGGTCCCATGCATCAGCATGCGGGTGCTGTCGTGCTTTGGATCGCAGCCGATCTGCAGGATGTCGAGCCCCTCTCCTGCGAGTGCTGCCGAGAGGTTTGCTGCAGTGGTGGATTTCCCGATTCCCCCCTTCCCGTAGAGGGCGATCTGTTTCATTGTTTTTAGTATGCGCTTGCATGGGTAATTAGGTGTCGGATGCGGTTCTTATTATATGTCTATATATACTTTGTTGTATCCTGGATAGCACTCCAAACCTATCCTTCGTCTAAAATATGATATAAATTGTGTCTTTTTAATAATCAGACGATTATTATGTGATTTTTACATTCAGAAAAGTATATAATAAATCGTTTGAAACTCTTGTCAAGCAGAGGGAAAACGACTCATGGACCCACGATTCCGATCACGGTTGATTGCGGCGATCGTTCTCATCGTCGTCGTTTGTTCGGCCTTCTCAGTGAGCCCGGTTGCCGGTTTCCGTCTGGAGAACAGGGATGGAAGCGGCACCGAAGCGGCACTTGCGGAGGCCCTGGTGCTGCAACAGAGCAGCAAAATTCGAGAAGAATTTATTGAGAACCTTACTGTCTACATCGACAGCAGGAGCGAAGTGTTCAGGCAGGAGGGTATGTCTGGGGGCGTGAGCGGGGTCTACGTCCTCGAAGAGAACGCCATCTACATCCGGTCGGACAGGGACCCGGCGCGGGCCGATGAGGTCTTCGTCCAGCAGGTGGGCTACCGCGCCTACCACACGATGGGATTTGGGCAGAGTAAGGCGTTTGCGGCGCTTGCCGAAAACCCGGGCACCTACCTGGCCCGGATCACCGCACCCGCCGGTGAGGAGAGGGAGGCGGCGATCTTCGCCGAGGCCTTCATGCTCTACCACACCTCCCCGGAAGTCCTGAAGACGTATGCCCCGGAGGTTCACACCTACATTGACCTGCTCGTCAAGAACGGCGGGGACAGGGCGACGGTGGACGACCTGTACCTTCATTACCTGCCGGAATAACCGGCTGGTTCTTTTTTTTGCGGCCCCGCCGCGGATCGGCTCCTTCAATCGGATCGCTTGAAGAGACCCATAACGAGCATGATCACCGGAATGACCTCCAGACGCCCGATCCACATGACCATGATGAAGAGAGCCTTCGCCGAACTGGCCATATCGGGCGAGACGAACCCCGTGGATATGCCGTTGTTGCACATCGCGGTGACGACCTCGAAGATCACGTTGCTCGAATCAAAAGATGTCGGCTGCAGATGCATCACCAGTATCGTGGCGACGAAGATGATCAAAAAGTAGAGCATGATTATCAGCATGTTCCGCGAGACCTCGAGGTCGGCGATGTTCTTCGGGATCACCTTTCCGTCATACTTGAAGGGCACGAGCACCTTTCCGGAGACGAACATCCGCCGGAACCACCAGACCAGGCTCTGGAACCCGAGGACCACCCGGGAGAGTTTGATACCGCCGGCGGTGCTCCCCGCTGCCCCGCCGATCACCATCAGCATCGCGAGGAAGAGGACGGTCACGCTCGCCCACTCGTTTGGGGAAGCGACCTGGAACCCGGTGCTGGTGGCTGCCGCGGTAGCCATGAAGAGCGCCTGGCGGACAGCCGTGGGGATATCGGTTGCCGTGAGCGTGACGAGGTCCCACGCTATCACGACGATCCCGAGCGCGACGAGCATGAAGAGGAGGCGGGCCTGCTGGTCGCCGAAGAACCGCACGCCTCTCTGGCGGTAGAGGAGGTAGTAGAGCTTGAATGGCAGGGCGCCGGCGATCATGACCGGGACGATGAGGACTTCAAGCAGCGGGTTGTTGTAGAACGGGATCCCCTCCGAGTGGACGGAGAATCCGCCGGTGGCGATGGCAACAAGGGCGATGTTCACTGCGTCCCAGATGGGTATGCCCGAGAGGAGGACGAGGACGATCGAGACGGCGGTCAGCACCAGGTAGATCTTCCACATCTCGAACCCCGTCGCGACGACGCTCGGCATCAGCGCCTCCGAGCGCCCCTCTGACCGGTAGAGGCGGAACTGAGTCAGCCCGGTCCGCGAAGCCATCGCGACGGTGAAGGCGACGATCCCGATACCGCCGAGCCATTGCATCAGCGACCGCCAGAAGAGGAGCGTCCGGGGCAGGTCTTCGACCGACCGCATCACCGTCAGGCCCGTGTCGGTCCACCCGGACATCGCCTCGAAGACGGCGTCGAGGTACGGGACGCCGAGCCCGAGGCAGAACGGCAGGGCGCTCACCAGCGCCATGGCGAGCCAGATCAGGGCGACGGCCATGAGGGCGGCGGATAGGGGCGCCTCGCGCTCCTGCCGGGGGACCCGGACAAGAAGCGATCCGAGGAGAAAAAGGACGACCGGGACGGAGACCATGGGCAGGATCATCCCCCACTCCCGGTAGATCACCGCTACGACAAGCGGCACCGCCGTGGCGATGCTCATATACCTGAAGATATTGCCGATGTCGGGTGCGATGATCGAGAACTGCTCGATCCTATCCATCAGTACACGTTCTCCGGGTGCTCTTATTTACTTTCTCCTGCAGTCAGTTTGGCTTTCGGGGTTTTAGATGCGCTGATAATCGTTATCGGCCGCACCCGCGCCTGTTGTTTCCAGCAGACGCCTCCTCCTCGGTGCCGGACGCTCCCGGAGCGCTCTCGATGAAGATGCGCCGGTTGATGATCCGCCAGGCGAGGATGAGCTGTGCTATATCCCCTGCCGTCAGGTAATCGCTGTCCTGACTGAGGTCGATAGGCTCCACCTGCGTCTGGAGCTCGATATTCCTCTCCAGTCTTCTCGCGACAGCGTCGTTTAGTTCTCCGTCGAACGTGAGCGCCCCCATCGCCTTCCCTCCGACGTCTTCAGTCGTGAACTCGACCATGAAGTTACGTTCCGAGAGGGAGAGGAGGGGAAAGAGGTCGATGGAGAGGTCGACGTCCCCGATGCTTCGATCCAGTTTGCTCTGGCAGAGGGTGACGTGGTAGACGTTACGCTTTTCGCTCACTTCCCTCCCGTACTTGGAGAAGGCGATCCGGATGACCGCATCTGCGAACTGGCATTGCGGCGCAACGTACCGCTCGTAGTCGGGTTTACGCTCCTCCATCTCTTTCTCGACCGCGTCCGGGGAGTATCCTCGCCGCTCCACGTCGCGCTTGATCTTCCAGGCGCGTTTGACGTCGGGGTCCGGGTCCACGTAGAGTTTGAAGTCAATCAGGTCCCGGAGCGTCGGGGTGATGAATGGATGCAGCCCCTCGAGGATCAGGATCTTTGTGGGGCTGAAGGGCACCGGGGGATCGAACATACCGTTGTCGTGGTTGTAGACCGGCTTTTCGATTGGCCTTCCTGCCTTCAGTTCGGCAAGGTGCTCTTCTAAGAGGTCGAACCGGTTTGCTTCGGGGACGAGCGGCGTGATCCCGAGGTTTTTCCGCTCCCGGCGGTCATATTTATGGTAATCGTCGATGGTGATGGTGGAGACGAGATCCTGTCCGAAGATCTCTCGAATCGCCCGGGTGAACGTGGTCTTGCCGGACCCGCTGTCTCCCGCGACGCCGATGACGAAGACGTAGGGTGATTCTATGATGACTCTCTTGAAGTCGGACGGGGGCATAAGTCAGCTCGAGGATTGGTCGGTATCTTACCGTGTTAACATTTCGGTCCCGGGCGGATGGTTCCGGAACTGCAATCAACACAAAAAAGAAGGGGGAAGTTCTCAGGAGCCGGCGATCCCCGCCTCCTCATGTTTCTTTGCGATCTCGTCGGCGAGCCGGTCGAGCGCCGCGAAGTCCTCCTCCTTTGGATGGCCTTTGACGTAGACCGGTTCAAGAAACTCAACTTTAAGCCGGCCGAGCATCTCTACTATGGTGTCGACCGTCTTCCCGCCCCAGCCGTACGACCCGATCACCGTTGCGTACCGGGTCTTCGGGCGGAGGAGGTTTGCGAGGTAGGCAGCATAGACCGCCTGCGGGTGCGGGCCGAAGATGACCGTCGGCGCCCCGATCACGACGGTTGCAGCATCCACCAGCGCTTTCGCGAGGTCGCCGGTATCGGTCTTCGGGAGGTTGAACGGCTGCACCCCGACACCCCGCTCCATCAGGGCGTTGACCAGGTGGTCGACCATCGCCTGCGTGCTCCCGTGCATGGAGACGTAAGGAAGCACCACCATATTCGTCACGGCATCGCCCGTCCAGTCCCGGTAGGCATCGATGATGAACGCCGGGTGGTCGTAGATTGGGCCGTGGCTCGGGGCGATCATGGCGATATCGTACGCCGCGAGTTTGTCGAGGTGCCCCTTGATGCTCGACCTGAAAGGCATCATAATCTCGGCGTAGTAGCGTTTCGCGGACTCATAGACCACGCCCTCATCGGGGACGTAGAGGGAACTCGTCGCGTAGTGCGAGCCGAAGAGGTCGCAGGGGAAGAGGATCCGGTCCTCCTGAAGATAGGTCAGCATCGTCTCCGGCCAGTGGACCCAGGGGGCGATGATAAACTCAAGGGTCCGGTCGCCGAGGCTGAGCGTATCGCCGTCGCCGATGACGATGAACCGGTCCTGTGGGACGTGGAGGAGGTCGACCAGGAAGTCGCGGCACTTCTGGTTCGTCACCACCTTTGCGTCGCCGAACCTCTCAAGCATCGCCGGTATCGAGCCCGAGTGGTCCTGCTCGGCGTGGCTGGAGATGATGTAATCGATGGCGTCAACGCCGAGGCTGTCCAGGTTCCCCACGAGTTCTGCGGTCTTCATGGGGTCGACGGTGTCAATCAGCGCCGTCTTCTCGCTGCCCTGCACCAGGTAACTGTTGTAGGTGGTGCCGTCGGGGAGCGGGATCAGTTCGTCAAAGAGCCGGCGGTCCCAGTCGATAGCGCCGACGGCAAAGACGCCCGGCACGATCTCGCGTGCGGCCATTACTCCTTCGCCTCCGTCGGTTCTGTTCCGGCTGGCACACAGGTTATCAAGGTATCCGACATGCTTGCGCCTCCTAGGTTATCGACCGTCCCGGCGAAGCCCTGCCGCGCCGGTCGGCAGATGTCTCTCCGGCGCGAACGGTGATAACGGTTTCGCTCTATCCTCCGGAGGTGGAGAGGGTGGTCTGCCCTTCCCCCCTCCTGACGGCGTTTGCAAAGAGGTGGGCCTGCCGCGTCGGTTCCGGGAGCCGGTAGCCCCGTGCGGTCGCGAGGACGAGGTCGACTGCGGTTGAAAGAGCGATCCGGTGGCCTACCGAGACATAGACGGGTTTCACCCTCTCTTTCGTCCGCACCGCCATCCCGATCGTCTCGCCGTCGCGGAGTATGGGGGCGGTCGATCCCCTGCCTGCCGCGGGCTCGGCCGCTGTTCCCACAAGAAGGTTTTTTGCGACCCCGACGGTGGGGCGGTCGAGCAGGACGCCCATGTGGCTCGCGATGCCGAGTCCCCGGGGGTGGGCGATCCCCTGCCCGTCGAAGACGACGACGTCGGGCTCTGACCGCAGCCTCCGGAACGCTTCGATGAGGGCGGGGCCTTCTCGGAAGGTCAGGAGGCCGGGGATGTAGGGAAACGCCGTCACCGCGGAGGCGGAGGCGCGCTCGACGACGGCGAGATCAGGGTAGCGGAGGACGACGACGACCGCGTGGATCTCATCCGAGCCTTTCGTGTATGAGGCGTCGGCGCCGGCCACCAGGGAGACCTCTCCGATATCGCCGGAGAGGCGGACTCTGGCCCGGAGTTCCCCCTGGAGGCGGATCGCTTCGGCAGGTGTCAGGTCGAATGCGTGAACGTCACGGATCTCCATGGTCGGCTCCTGCCGCACGGCGGCCGGCATTGCTTCGGAGTTAATTATATAAATATTATTATATACTTGCCGCGTGTAGCACCCCGCGGGGAAAAACCTATGAGCCGCCAGAACCCGTTGCGATATGCCGTCGCCATCCTGATCGCCCTCCTCGGAGTGGCGGTCGCGTACGCCGCCTTCACGACTCCCGGCCTCTCCCTCTTACTGTGGATTGCCGCCGCCGTCATACTGGTGGCGGTGCTCGTCGCCGCTGCGATACAGGTAGCCGACCAGTGGGAGAAAGCGGTCGTGCTGCGCCTGGGCCGGTTCTCAGGCCTCCGGGGTCCGGGCGTCTTCATAATCATGCCGCTTGTCGATACGATTGCCTACTGGATCGATCTCCGCACGATCACGACATCGTTTAAGGCGGAAAAGACCCTCACCCGCGATACGGTTCCGGTCGACGTCGAGGCGGTCCTCTTCTGGCGCGTGAGGGACCCGGAGAAAGCGGCGCTGGAGGTCGAGGACTACCGTTCGGCCATCAGCTGGGCGGCCCAGACGGCGCTCCGGGAGGTCATCGGGAAGTCCGACCTCGCGAACATGCTCGAGGGCCGGGAGAGGCTCGACGTGGAGCTGCAGCGGATCATCGATGTCCGGACCGAACAGTGGGGGATCCACGTCAGTTCCGTGGAGATCCGTGACATCCTGATCCCCCGCGAGCTGCAGGACGCGATGTCGATGCAGGCCCAGGCGGAGCGGGAACGGCAGGCGCGGGTGATCCTCGGCGACTCGGAGCTGCAGGTCGCGAAGAAGTTCGAGGAGGCGGCGAGGACCTACCAGGACAACCCGACCGCCCTCCATCTCCGGGCGATGAACATGCTCTACGAAGGCCTCAAGGAGAAGGCGACGCTCGTCCTCGTCCCGGCATCGGTGCTCGACACGATGAACCTCGGGACCACCCTCGGCCTCTCGGCACTGGCGAAAGACGTGACGGAGGGCAACGGGGGCAGCAGGGGAGCCGCAGCCGGCGATGAGAGGCCCCGTCCCTCTACGGTGAGAGAACCCGGGTCTCTTTGATGCCCGCCACCCCGGGACGAGGCATTTTTATACGTGAAGGTGGGGATACGGCCCGGAGAATCATCTCTGGAGTGTGGACGGTATGGCACGATGGGTGTGCAGTGTCTGTGATTACGAGTACGTCGAAGAGGCGGGAGACCTGGCTACCGGTATTCCGCCGGGGACGCCGTTTGAAGCCCTCCCCGATGACTGGCGGTGTCCCGGCTGCAGCGTGGGAAAGGAAGCGTTTGTGCGGGCGAGCGAGGAGGAGGAAGAGGTGAGATCGGATGAAGAAGACTACCTCTGAAGGGGCCGCCGTGACCGTGGCCGACGTGCTGGTCGCGGAACTTGCGGCATGGGGGATCACCCTGTACTTCGGCATCCCCGGCTCATCGTCGCTCCCGCTTGTGGACGCGGTCAGGAGGAACCCGGATGCCCGGTATATCGTCGTCCGGCACGAGCAGACCGCAGCCCTCGCCGCATCTGCCTACAACAAGTTCACAGGAAAGATCGCGGTCTGTCTGACCATCGCGGGTCCGGGAGCGACGAATCTCGCGACCGGGCTTTATGACGCGAAGGAGGACCGGGCAAGCGTGCTCGCGCTCTCCGGGCAGGTGAAGACGCAGTACGCCGGTCCGGGCGGGATCCAGGAGATCGACCAGGACGCGTTCTTCCGCCCTATCGCAGTCTTCAACAACACCGTCGCCGACCCGTCGACGGCGGTCAAACTCCTCACCCGGGCGCTCCGGTACGCCATCATTGACCGTGGCGTCGCCCAGCTCTCGCTGCCGAACGATATCCAGAGGGAACCGCTTGATCCGGCCTACTGTGAGCGCGAGACCTGTCTCCCCGCGGTCACGGTGGCCCCGACCGACGAGGCCGTCCGGGCGGCGGCCGGGGTGATCGACGGCGCCGCACGCCCGGTCATCCTCGCGGGCTTCGGGGCCATGCGTGCGGCGGGAGCAGTCCTCGATCTTGCAGAGACCATCCGGGCACCCATCGTCACCACCTTCCGGGCGAAGGGTATCCTCCCCGACGAGAACGAGTGGGTCGCCGGGGTGCACGGACCGCTCGGGACGCCGCATGCCCACACGCTTATCGCAGAATCGGACCTCGTGATTGCCTGCGGGGCAAGTTTCTCCGACTTCACCGGGATCCCGGGGGAGAAGCGGGCCGTTCATATCGACATCGATCCGCTCCAGCTCGGTAAACACCCGTTTGCCGTGGCGGTCTGGGGTGACTGCGCCGTCGCTATACCCCGGATCCGGGAGCAGGTCCGGCCGCGGAAGGATCCGGGCGTCGGGGGATGGCTTGCGGAGCGAAAGCGGGAATGGTTCAGCCGGCTCGACCGGGAGGCAGACCCGGACGCCGTCCCCATCCGCCCGCCGTACATCATGAAAGTCCTCTCCGAGACCCTGCCGGAGGACGCGGTCATCTCCCTCGACGTCGGGGAGAACCAGTGGTGGTTCGGAAGAAACTTCCTGATGAAGCGGCACCGGTTCGCGATGTCGGGCTACCTGGGGACGATGGGGTTCGGCCTCCCCGGAGCGATTGCAGCGAAACTGGCCTACCCTGATGCGACCGTCGTCTGCATCACCGGGGACGGCGGATTCTCCATGGTCATGGGGGACTTCGTTACGGCGGTCAAGTACGATCTTCCTATCGTCGTTGTGGTCTTCAACAACCGCGAACTTGCCATGATCCGGGAGGAGCAGCGGGAGGCGGGCTATCCGCCGTACGGCACCGATCTGGTGAACCCGGACTTTGCTCTCTATGCAGAAGCCTCGGGCGGCGCCGGGATACGGGTGACCCGGCCGGAGGAACTC
>PGYH01000085.1:12338-17874 GCA_002839575.1 Methanomicrobiales archaeon HGW-Methanomicrobiales-6 | reverse complement strand
AGGGCTCGCGCTCCTCGCTCTCGCCCGATTCATTGCCGGGAAGGTGACGAAGGAGCGGATCGTCCGGACGATCCCGTGACATCCTGACCCCCCACCTTCCCCGAGCCAAGGTATGATATACCGGTGCAGCAAGGATGCACCTGTTATGCAGGAGGAGCACGATCTCCCGAACCGCATCCTTCGTGCTCTCCGGTTCCGGCCGAAGGGCATGACTATCACCGAGGTGGCAAAGCAGCTCGGCGTCACCCGGAATTCGGTCTCGAAACACCTCGAGATCCTCCAGATCGCCGGTAAAGTCGACATCCGCAACATCGGCAACGCAAAACTCTTCTCTCTCGCCCAGCGCGTCCCGATCTCAGCCTTCCTCTGCTTCACGAAGAACCTGATCCTCATCCTCGATGCCGACCAACGGATCGTCCAGGTCAACGACCAGTGCCTGAAGCACCTCCGGCAGTCGAAGGACGACCTTCTCGGCCGCACCATCCGCGAGGCCGCCCTCCCTGTCGTCTCCACCCCCGAGGCGCTTGCGGTGATCGATGAGCTTGAGCGGGAGCAGGTGATCGCCGATATCCGCTACGCGCGGGAGGACGGGGAGTTCTTCTACCAGATGCAGGCAATCCCGACGACGTTCGAGGATGGGGAGAAGGGGTGCACCCTCGTCCTTGAGGAGATCACCGAGCGGAAACGCTACGTTCGGAACATGGAATTTCTCGCCCGGACCGCGATGGAACTCGTTGACCTGCAACCAGTGGAGGACATCTACCGGTATGTCGTCGACGGGCTCATGGAACTCGTGCCGGGAGCGTATGCCTACATCTTCTCCTACGATGAGGCCGACCGGCAGTTCGTCATCCGGGCGGTCGCGGGCGAGGGGTTCCGGGAGGAACTCACGGAACTCCTGGGACGGGACCCTGTCGGCCTGGAACTCCCGATCGCCCGGGCCTTCGACGCCCCATATCACCAGACCCCGCTCTCGCTGCGCGGCCTCCAGGAGTTCGTCCTTCGTCCCGAACCATCTTCGTTGTCGTTCTATGGCCTCTGTTTTGAGGCGATCCCGGAGGAGGTCTGCGAGGCAATCCTCTCCCGCTTCGATATCGCAAAGATATGCATCATGGGGCTGGTCTGGCGGGAGGAGATCTTCGGCCTCACAGGCATCTTCCTCCCTCCGGGAAGGGAACTTGAGAACCGGGAGACAATTGAGTCGTTCGTCCGCCAGGCCTCGATCGCGCTTGCCCGGCGCGAGACCGCCGAGCGGCTTCGCCGCAGCGAATCCCGTTTCCGGGACCTGGTCGACTCCTCCCCCGTCGCGGCCGCCGTCATCGAGAGCGACGGCCGCTACGCCTACCTCAACCGGGCGTTCATCGACCTCTTCGGGTACACGCTTGCGGATATCCCCACCGGGAAGGACTGGTTCCGGCTGGCGTTCCCCGATCCCGTCCGCCGCCGTAAGGCGATCGCCGCCTGGCAGGCGGATCGGGAAGAGGCCGGCCCATGCCACTCCCGGCCGCGAACGTTCTCCGTCAGGTGCAAGGATGGGAAGGAAAAGACAATTCGCTTCTCGCCGGTCGAGCTCTCCGACGGGACACAGTACATTACCTACGAGGACGTCACCGAGGAGCGCCGGGTCTACGGGATGCTGGTAGGCGAGATTGCAGGGCTGCGACGGAAGTAACCCTGTTCCCGGCGTCCTACGGATAGGAAAAAAGGTATTGTCGGCCTCGTGCAGGCCCGGTGCGCCTACAGCGTCTCCTCGCCGTAGAGGTAGGGCCTGAGGGCCCCGGGAATCGTGACCGAGCCGTCCTCGTTCTGGTTGTTCTCGAGGATCGCCCGGATCGCGCGCGAGGTCGCGATCGCGGTGCTGTTTAAGGTATGCACATAGCGCTTCTCGGTGAACTCGGTCGGGTCGCGCACCTTGATGTTCAGCCGAACCGCCTGGTAGGCCGTGCAGTTCGAGCAGGATACCGCTTCGCGGTAGCGCTCCTCGCGCGGCATCCAGACCTCGAGGTCATACTTCTTTGCGGCGACCGTCCCGATGTCCCCCGTGCAGATCGAGACGACCCGGTAGGGAAGTTCGAGTTGCTGGAATACCTCCTCGGCGTTCGCCATCAGCTCCTCGTGGAGGTCCCAGGACTGCTCGGGGGTGGCGTAGATAAACTGCTCCACCTTGTGGAACTGGTGGACGCGGAAGAGCCCCTTCGTATCGAGCCCGTGCGCCCCAATCTCGCGCCGGAAACACGGGCTCAGCCCCGCAAGCCGGAGCGGCAGATCCTTCTCCTCGAAGATCTCGTCGCTGTACATCGCGGCCATCGGGTGCTCGCTCGTCGCGATGAGGTACTCGTCCTCGCCGTCGAGCTTGTACATGACGTTCTCGAAGTCGGCGAGGTCGGTCACGCCCTCGTATGCAGCCCGGTTCATCATGTAGGGAGGGATGATCGGGGTGTATCCG
This sequence comes from Methanomicrobiales archaeon HGW-Methanomicrobiales-6, assembly GCA_002839575.1. Lineage (GTDB taxonomy): Archaea > Halobacteriota > Methanomicrobia > Methanomicrobiales > Methanoculleaceae > Methanoculleus > Methanoculleus nereidis. The sequence goes on along the minus strand of PGYH01000085.1, from coordinate 15,428 downwards.
CGCTCAACAAGGATATCCATCGCAAACCGCTGGAGCGCCATATCGAGCAGGGCGAGCCTCCCCTTCAAGAAGTAAAACCCGGATCCGGCAATCTTCGCTGCGCGTTCGAAGTCCGCCCAGTCGTGCTCGACGGCGAGCGCGCCGTGGTTCTTCAGGTCGAACGCGGGAAGTTTCGGTTCACCCCACCGCCGGATCTCGACGTTTTCGGAGTCGTCCTTGCCGACGGGCACGCTCTCGTGGAGGATGTTCGGGAGCCGCATCAGGCGGTACCGTACCGCTTCGGTGAGCGTCTCACGCTCTGCCTCCGCCTCCTTGACCCGCGCGGGGAGGTCCGCCGCCTCGGCAAGAAGTCTCGTGATATCATTTCCTGCCTTTCTCGCCTGGCTGATCTCGCGGGATATGACGTTTCTTCGGTTGCGCAGGTTTCCGATCTCCACGGTGAGTTCCCGTGCTCTCCGGTCCATCTCCAGCACCTCGTCGACCCAGGCCAGTTTCTCGGTGTCTCCTCTCTTCGTGAGGTCTGCCCGGACGATCTCGGGGTGTGCACGAACGAACTTCAACTCAAGCATACTGTCTCGTATGTACTTCGCCATGACGGTATATGGTCATGTTGCCCTTCTGCGGGGTGAGTACAGGCGATCCCCTGGCTGTGCCCGGATCACACCCTGCCTTCGCCACCCGAAGCCTATCCTTATAATTTCCGACGAACCAACTCATCTACATGGAAAAGAACCAGAAGATCGTCCTGGTGACGGGCACCCTCATCACGCTCGCGCTGCTCTTCATCGAGCCCTTCTTCGCCCTCATCGCGCTGGTCTTCATGCTCGCTATCCTGATGAGTTTCAGTATCATGAGAGATACGGAGAACTACCCGCTGATCACCGCGGATCTCTCGGAAGATGCACGGGAGGTCATCCTCACCAACACGGGCACCGCGAGGGCGCAGAAGATTCGGGTTGCCCTCGTCCCGCTCAACATCGATTTCGAGGTCGCCTCACTCGACCCTGACGAGGAATCCGGATTCAGCCTGGCATCGATGATCTCGGAGGCAAAAGCGGTCGTCACGTACGAGAATGCCGAAGGCCGGCAATTTCAGCGCTCGTATCCGCTCTCGGCGCTCGGTGCCGGGCGCGATCCCACCGAACCGATGTTCCCTATCTTCGGGAGCCGGTGAGGGAGGCAGGCCGGAGGCCGGCGTGTTGACCACGGTGTCCTGGCCCTGCCGGTCGCTCTACCATGTCCTGCGAATGCCGAAGCCTGGCGGCTTCTCGTGCTCCGTTCCTCGCACCTACCGGTGCTCAAACTCCCGCCCTCCGGAAAAAACGTTTATCTGGACCCAAGATACTCGAGCGTCCGCGCGAGCGCGGCCATCAGTTCTTCTTCCTTCTGTGCGTACTCGTAGAGCGCCCGGTAGAGCATGAAGACGAGGTCGTAGCCGTAGACGTTGAACGCTTCCTCCGGTGTCAGGGGAGCGAGATACGACTCAGTCCTGATCTCGGTGTTGGTGTACATCAACTCGTGGAAAGCCCCGTCTTCGTCGAGAACGCATACCTGGACATCGACGGGCTTGCTCGGGTCATCCGGACGGTACGGGAGCGGGTCGCCCTTCCCGAGGACGATCATCTTCTTCTCGTAGAACTCCTGGTCGTAGAGCTCCCCGGATGCCTCCCTCTTCGCGCGCCGGAGCATCTCAAGCCCGATCTGCTTCACGACCGGCGCCGTATCGGCACCCATCCGTGCAAGGAGGGTTTCTACGTTGCCCCGGAGTTCCGAGGCCGACTCTTCCTTCTTCGCCTGCAGGTCCTCGAGCTCCTTGAGGAGCCGGGTGTATCCCTCTTCGATGATCGGATCCATTGTTCACCTAACTCTCGCGCCGTCCGGCATAAGCGCACCGGTTTGTCCTGCTAGTCGCCCTGCCGGAGGTGTTCGACCCCGAGGGCGCCCGCATACGCGAGCGTGCTCACCAGGATGATCGTCGCGCCTGAGGGGACGTTTGCGAGGTAGGAGAGCCAGATCCCCGCGACGGTGAAGATGATGCCGAGGGCGACGGCAAGAAGCATCATACTTCGGATGCGGAAGGTGTAAAGACGGCTGATCGCTGCCGGGAGCGTGAGAAGCGCTATAACCAGGATGATCCCCACCACCCGGATCAGCATCACCACCGTGAGCGCAATCAGCACGAGGAGGAGGAGCGAGAGCCGCTCGACCGGGAGGTCCATGACCGTTGCGTAATCCGGATCGAAGGTGACCGCCTGGAGCTCCCGGTAGAAGTAGGCCACGACGGCGATGATAATGACCACGAGGACCGCCATCAGCAGGATGTCACCGCGTGGTACAAGGAGGATGTTCCCGAAGAGGTAGGAGAAGAGGTCGGGAGCAAACCCCGGCGTCAGGTAGACAAAGAGGATGCCTATGGCCATCCCGGCGGCCCAGACCGCGCCGATGAGGGTATCCATCTGCTGCCGGGCCCGGAGCTGGAGCGTGCCCATCCCGAGCGCCGTCGCCACGGTGAACCCGGTTGCCCCGATGAGCGGGTCTATCCCGAGGAAGTAGCCGAGGCCGATCCCCCCAAAGGCCGCATGGGAGATGCCGCCGCTGACCGAGACCATCCGCCGGACCACGACATAGGTGCCGATGATCCCGCAGGCGACGCTTGCGAGCACCCCGGCGGCGAGCGCGTTCCTGAAGAACTCGTACCCGAGCACCTCGAACATACTCACTCCTCCCCCGAGTGTTCCGAAAAGACCCGGTGCGGGACACCGTGAGCAATCAGGTCCACCGGGCAGTGGTACGCGGCCTCGAGCATATCCGCCGTGACCTCGTTTGTGCCGTGCGTGTAGAGGCGTCGGTTTAAGCAGGCGACCCGGGTCACGTGCTCCGGGATCACCCCGATGTCGTGGGTCACGAGGACGATCGCCATCCGGTCGCGGAGCGCATCAAGGATCTCGTAGAACTGCGCCGTCGTCGGGGCGTCCACGTAGACCGTCGGTTCGTCGAGGAGCAGCACCTTCGGGTCGCCGACGAGCGCCCGGGCGATGATCGCCCGCTGCTGCTCCCCGCCCGAGAGGTCCCGGATCTGCCGGTCGGCGA
>PGYH01000085.1:0-12331 GCA_002839575.1 Methanomicrobiales archaeon HGW-Methanomicrobiales-6 | reverse complement strand
CGATGATCGCCCGCTGCTGCTCCCCGCCCGAGAGGTCCCGGATCTGCCGGTCGGCGAGATCGGCGATGCGCATCGTCTCGAGCGCCTCCTCCGTCCGGGCGTGGTCTTCTTCCCCGTAGCGCCGGGGCCTGCGGGTGACGCGGCCGAGGCGGCCGGAGAGGACCATCTCCCGCACGGTGATGGGATACTCGAAGTCGAACGTCCGGAACTGGGGGACGTAGCCGAGATTCTTACGCATCCGGGCTTCTGTGCTGCCGAGGATCCTGACGACGCCGCGGGAGGGGACGAGGAGGCCGAGGACCACCTTAAGAAGTGTCGTCTTGCCGCCGCCGTTCGGCCCGATGATCGCGTAAAACTCGTCAGGGTAGACGGCAAGGGTCACCTCTTCGAGCACGGTATGGCCGTGCAGCCTGACCCAGACGTCCTCGACCTCGATTACAGGGGCGATCATGGTCTGCCGCTCTCTGCGAATGCCCGGGCCATGTGCCGCATGTTCGTGAGGTAGTCCTTCGCGAGCGGGCTTACCGTCACCACGGTGCCGCCGATCTCGTCCGCGATAACCTCGGCGCTCCGGGTGGAGTGTTCAGACGACACGAATATCACCCGGATTCCTTCCTCTTCCGCCTGCCTGATGAGGTGCTCTATCCTCTGCGGGGAGGGCTCCTTTCCCTCGCTCTCGATCGGGACCTCGACAAAACCGTAGTCCCGGGCCAGGTAAGCCCACGACGAGTGGTAGACCATGACCTTTTTCACCCCCGATTCGGCGAGCGCCCCGGCGATCTCCGCGTCCAGGGCGTCGAGTTCCTCCAGGTAGACATCGGCGTTCCGGCGATAATCTTCGGCGTTTGCCGGGTCGACCTCTGAGAGACCTTCGCGGATGTTTTCGACCATGATCTTCGCGTTCCGCGGAGAGACCCAGATATGCGGGTCGGTCCCCGCGTGACCCCCCTCGCCGGTCGAGATCAGGTCGACGCCGCGCGAGCAGTCGACGACCAGCATCTCGGGGTTCAGGGCGGCGATTTTATCCTGCCAGGCGAGTTCGAACTCTATCCCCGAACCCACCACGGCGTACATATCCGCCTCCGCGACGTCGGCGAGGACTCCCGGCGGAGGTTCGTAGGTGTGCGGGTCGGCCCCCGGTGGCACCAGCAGGACAACACGGACGTGGTCGCCCCCCACCCTTTCTACGAACTCCTGCTCGGGCGGTATGGTGACCGCGACTACGACTCGTCCGTCATCCTGCCGCTCGGTCCCGGTGCATCCAGCAATAGTCGCTGTCAACAGGACGGCTGATAATACGACTGCGATGAGCGAGAAATTGGCGATATTGCTTTTATCCTGCGATCTCATCGTTCTCCGCTCCAGATTTGGTATGGGTCTAAATTTTCCTCCGCCCAGAGATAAAAACGTTGCGCCGTCACTCCTGGCGCTCGCAGGAAGGGCAGCAGCCATGGTCGTGCTCGATCTCCCCGCAGACGCTCATCATCGGGTGCCCGAGCGACGTGCACATCCTGTTGGTGAGGTCCTTTGAGAAGCACTGCTCGATCTTCTTCGCCTCCGTGCAGGCCTCGCCGGGCTCGAGCCCGTAATGGCTGAGCATCAGGGCGACGATCCGGTGACGCCGGATCAGGAACCGGGCGTAGTCGGTGCCGAGAGTTGTGACCCTCACCCCGTGGTAGGGCGTATGCTCGAGATATCCTGCCTTTGCCATTTCCGTGAGCGCTTTTGTCACCGTCGAGGGCGCGACCGAAAAATGGACGGCGATCTCGGTCGTCTTCACGACATCGCCCTGCATATAGATGTATTTGAGGTATTCGGCCTTCTTCGAGGAGAGCTCGTCCCCGGTGATCCCCTGCATGGAAGGGGATATGCAACGCCTGGAAGAAAAAGTTTCGGGGTGGCTAAACTTTCTGCCCGACATCGGACGGGATCAGCTCGCCGATGACATAGTGCCGTCGGTTCTCCGTTATCACTGCTCTCCCTGAGAACCCGAACGGCAGATCCTCTTCAACGACGACGTTGAGGTAGCAGGGGTTGCGGCAGACGGTCGACCCCGGCACGTTCTTCTCGGTCGCAACGACCGGTGTCTCCCGCCCGATCCAGCGTTCGTTGTAACGATCGTAGATCCGGTTCGCTTCGGCGAGCAGCACCCGGGACCGGTCTTTGCGTATCCTCTCGGGGAGATCCTTTAAGGCGGCGGCGGGGGTGCCGGGCCGCCGGGAGTAGCGGGTGATGTTCACCTTAACGAACGCCGCACGTTGCAGGAGTTCGAGCGTCCGGCGGAACTCTTCGTCCGTCTCTCCAGGAAACCCGGTGATGAAGTCCGACGAGATCATCATATCCGGGAACGCTGACCGGAAGGTATCGACGATCCGGACGACATCGGCCGCAGAGTAGCCGCGCTGCATCCGCTCGAGAACGGCATCGGAACCGGACTGGACGGGGAGGTGGAGGAACCGGAAGACCCTGTCGCTCCTGCAGGCATCCACGAGCGGCTCGAGGATCCCGAGCACCGAGGCCGGGTTCATCATCCCCAGCCGGACGGCGAACCTCCCCGGGACTTCACCTATCGTCTGCAGGAGGTCGGGGAGCGACTCGCCCCTCTCAAGCCCCCAGGCAGCCACGTCCTGCCCGGTCAGCTGGATCTCACAGGCGCCCGCCGCTGCAAGGTGCCGGACGGCATCGAGAATGTCCTGTGCAGGTGCGCTCTTAAGCCGCCCCCGCGCGAGCCGGGTGATGCAGTAACTGCACCGGCCGACGCACCCGCTCGCCACCTGCACCACGCCGACCGCTCCTGCTCCGGGGGTGCCGACGCCGTCGGAGCGTTCATGGATCTCGTCCGGGTGGATGACGTGCGGCGTGCAGACCGAGCGGATCTCATCCATCTGGACGAGTGGCATGCATCCGGTCACGTAGAGATCCCTGTCGGCAAACGCCGCAAGGCGCCGGAGCATCTTCCGCTCGGTCGCGCCGATCACTGTACAGGTGTTGATGATCACAGCGTCCGCCTCCTCCGGCCCGGTCAGCCTGCAGCCGAGCCCCTCCAGTATCGCTTCAAGCCTCCGGGTGTCGGCATGGTTGTAGGTGCACCCGTAACTCTCAATGTAGATTCGCCTTCCCTGCAGATCTTCGAAGGTGATGACGATCGACTCCCTGCGCGGTCTGCGGCCGGCCCGGTCCCCGGGGTGCGACTACCTCCATTGTTCGAGGAATTTTCGCCCCTTTCCGGGCTGGTTTCGTGCCGAGCACAATACTTAACCGCTGCTATTACAACTTCTTTATTCGATGATTAAAATAGGGTTGCTGGGATGCGGCAACGTCGGGCGTATTATCGCCACGCACGCCGAGAGCATCCAGGTTGTCGCGGTCTTCGATATCATCCAGAGCCGGGCGGAAGAACTGGCAGCGCTCTGCCATGCCCGGCCGTATACTGACTTCGACGCCTTCATGCGGGAGGACTTCTCGATCGTCGTGGAAGCCGCTTCGGTCGATGCTGTCAGGCATTACGCAGAGACAGTCCTTCGGTCGGGACGGGACATCATCCTTCTCTCCGGAGGGGCGCTCGCGGACGAAGAGTTCCGCGAGCATCTCATCGAGGCTGCGCGTGAGGCCGGAAGAAAGATCCGGATCCCGAGCGGCGCCATCGTCGGACTCGATAATTTTAAGATCGGCCAGGTCTCGCCGCCGAGAAAACTCCTCCTTCGGACGACAAAGCCCCCCGTATCGCTCGGGATACCTGTTGCGACCCGAATGGAGATATTTAAGGGGCTGGCTCACGACTGTATTAAACAGTACCCTAAGAATATTAACGTCGCGGTAGCGTTGGGACTCGCTGCCGGCAGGGACGCTGATGTGGAACTCTGGGTCGACCCTGCAGCAGAGAGAAACATCCACGAGATATTCGTCGAGGGTGACTTCGGGGATATTTATGTCCGGGTAAGGAACGTTCCGAGCCCTGAGAATCCCGCCACGAGTTATATGGCGGCTCTCTCCATCCTGACGCTCTTAAAGAACCTCGAGAACCCTCTGGTGGTGGGGACATAGCAATGGAAAAGGAGATTCGTGCACTCAAAGCCAGAAAGAACGCAGTTATCCTGGCGCATAACTACCAGCCCATGGAGATCCAGGCGCTTGCCGATGTGGTGGGCGACAGCCTCGAGCTCTCCGTGAAGGCGAAGGAGACCGATGCGGACCTGATTGTTGTATGCGGTGTCCGGTTCATGGCCGAGACGGCAAAGATCCTCAATCCCGAACGGAAGGTGATCATCCCGGTAGAGGACGCAGGGTGCCCCCTCGCCGACTTCCTGACCCCGGAGGTGATCCGGGAGGCAAAGGAACGGCATCCCGATGCAGCCGTGGTGGTCTACGTCAACAGTACAGCGGAGAGCAAGGCGCTCGCCGACATCACCTGCACCTCGGCAAACGCAGTTCAGGTCGCTCGGTCCCTCCCAAATGACACGATCCTCTTCGGGCCGGATGCAAACCTTGCAGCATACGTCCAGCGGGAGCTCCCCGAGAAGACGATCATTCCCCTGCCGCCCGGCGGCCACTGCTACGTCCACGCGGGGTTCACCCTTGCCGACATAGAAGCGGCCAGGGAGTTGGGCGGCACGATCGTCTGTCACCCTGAATGCCCGCCGGAGATCCAGGAACAGGCCGATCGGATCGCATCCACCGGGGGCATGGTCCGGGATGCCGCCACCGGCGATGAGCCCTGGTGGGTCTTCACCGAACGGGAGATGGCCTTCCGCCTCCGGGTGCTCTACCCCGGGAGGGTCTTTTACGAGAAACCGGAGGCTGTCTGCGCGGATATGAAGAAGATCTCCCTCACCGACCTTCAGCGGGCGCTCGAGCGTGAGGAGCACGAGATCGTTCTCTCTCCTGAGGTCATGGACCGGGCACGGCGGGCCATCGAGCGGATGCTCGCCGTCGGGACGTGATCGCGGATGATCCCGATCGAAGATCTCCTCCGATTCATCCGGGAGGATGCGCCATGGGGCGACGTCACCTCTGAAACGGTCGTTCCCGACGCCACCTGCCTGGCGGTGATCCGGGCGAAGGATTCGGGAACCGTCGCGGGCCTCGCAGAGGCACGGGCGCTCTTCGAGTACTTTGGGGTCACGGCCCGCCAGCATTCCGTCGACGGCAGGGCGGTTGCCGTGGGAACGACCCTCCTCGAGCTCGACGGCCCCGCGAGAGCGATTCTCCTCGTGGAGCGAACGGCGCTCAACATCATCGGGCGCATGAGCGGGATTGCAACCCGGACCCGGGAGTCTGTCGATGCGATCCGGGCGGTCTCGCCGGACGTCCGGGTTGCCGCGACCCGGAAGACTGCGCCGGGACTCCGGATGCTCGATAAAAAGGCAGTGGTTCTCGGCGGGGGCGACCCGCACCGCTACTGCCTCTCAGACATGGTCCTGATCAAGGACAACCACCTTGCCCTGGTGCCGCTCCCGGAAGCGATACGGAAGGCAAAGGAGCAGAGCCTCTACCGGAAGGTCGAGGTGGAGGTCGAGACTGCGGAAGATGCGATCACGGCTGCAGCTGCCGGTGCCGATATTATCCTGCTCGACAATATGCCGCCGGACGCGGTCCGGGAAGCCGTCCGGGCACTTAACGAGCAGGGGCTCCGGGAGCGGGTGACCCTTGAGGTCTCGGGAGGCGTTGCCGGTGACGACGTCGCCGGGTATGCCGCGACCGGGGTCGATGTCATCAGCATGGGCGCGCTCACCCATACGGTCAGGAACTTCGATGTGAGTCTGGATGTTCTGAAGGGTGCGGGCACGGTCCGGGTTCCGTGACCGATGCCGTGCCGCATCTGGCAAGGTCGTGTTTCATGAGGTACTCCCTGACCGCCCTCGATCCCGCCCAGCCGGAGTCGAGCTGCCTGACGACCGCATCGATCTCACTTGCCTGCTGCCGGATCGTGTCCGACTGTTCGTTCTCAATCAGATCCGCGATCGCCATGAGCACCTGAAGAGGGTGGCGGATCCGGTCGGCAAGGGTCGCGAACTGTTCGATGTTCGCTTCGATCTGGCCGATAGCCCACCTCTTCTCCTCATCTGAGGATGCTGCCTCCTCTGCCAGGGCGATCCGCCGCCATACCCCGTCCTGCCGGATGACGGCCAGCTGGTGCATGGAGGCGATCTCCAGCAGTTCGCGTGCCCCGCAGACATCAAGCGGGTAGGCACAGACGGCGGCGATCCGGCTGTTCTCGATGGCCTGGTTGACCATCGTCTCGTACTCCATGAAAGCGTCCCATTCCGATCCTCCCAGCCAGGAGGTGTTCCCGGAGACGAACAGGCCTTCATAACCCCTCTCCTGTGCCTCGAGTCCTTTCCTGACGCAGCGGTGCAGCGCAGCGGAGCACGAAAAGCCGCCGTTAAGGCGGTACCAGTCGCGTGCGTCCAGGATCTCGATCCGGCCCCGCTTCAAGTGCCGGTCCAGGCTTTTGATATTTCTTGCGAGGACCTTCTTTGCTGCACCTGCCTGCAGGGGCTCTGCAGTGAGCCATACGCAGCAGGCATTCTGCTCCAGTCCTGACTGGAAATAAGGCACCAGAGTGTCGATGAGGTCGTGCCGGCTCCGGTAGACGAGGCAGGCATGGGTGCCCCAGGATGGCCTGGAGAGGACTGTCGTTTCGTCCGTGAAGCAGTCACTATCTGTCAATGCGGCAACATTCCCGTGGATATAAGGTTTCGTTCCCGGGTTCGGCCCGCTGTACACCCCACCCGTCGGGGCGAGCGGATCGGTGTTCCCGGTTACCAGCGATAGGGGGGAGTGGAACGCCAGGGTAAAATAGGGTTTCGATCTGTTCTGGTGCAGAACTATACCGTATCCTGCGTGTATCCGGGTGATACACGGCTTCGGCCTATACAGCCTCCCGTAACACCCGGATAAATAGCCCATATGGGAGGATCATCAAGAGATGCCGGCCGTGTCCTCCATCGGGAGTTCATCCAGGAACGGCATAACCCCTTTGACATACGGCACGAGTTCCCCTTCCTGTGTCCTGAGTTCTCCGTAGGCTACGACTTCAATGACCAGCGGGAGCTCGTCCAAGCGCTTGGTGAAGAGGGGATCCTGTTCGGTCGCGAACCGGAGGAACGCACCCAGGTTGATGAACGGGCGTTCAAGGTCCGGGACGTCGCTGTACTCCTGCAGGTCTTTCTGGAGCGTGGAAGATCTTGCCAGGTCTTCCTCAAAGTAGAGGAAGACATGGAAATTGTGGCGCTCACCCATCATATCGAGGTCCCTGATATCGATCTTTGCTCCCGGGATGATGCCGAGGCGTTCCAGTTCCGGGGGGAACGCTATACCCTCCAGTATGCCGGTCGGACTCTCCATAGTATGGTAAAGGGAGGGAGAGTAGAAAAATGCACCTCACGGAGGCGTCTGGCCCGGGCAAAACCTTATACTCGGGTGCCCCAAAGTGGGCCTGGGGTGGCCAATGGCAGGAGAAGATTCGTCGGTACCGGGAAGAGAGGTTGAAGGCCTCGAAAGGGAGAAGAAACTCCATCAGTATCTCACGATGCTGGAGTCGGGGGACCTGAATGCCCGGTGGCGCGCCGCGGATGCACTCGGGGAGCTGGGTGACAGTCGTGCGGTGCAGCCACTCATCGGAGCGCTGGACGACGAGTACGTTGACGTCCGGTGGAAGGCAGCGAAAGCGCTCGGGCTCATCGATGGACGTGAACCGGTCCTTCCGCTGATACAGGGCCTGGAGGACGACAGTCCCTGGGTCCGGGCAGGCGCAGCATGGGCGCTCGGGAAGATCGGCGATCCCCGGGCCGTCGAACCGCTGATCCGGTTACTCGACGATACAAAACCCAGGGTCCGGAGGATGGCGGCATGGGCGCTCGGGAAGATTGGCAACCCGCGTGCCAGGGAACCCCTGGTGCGCCTCCTCGGCGATGCCGACCGTGACGTCAGGCTTGCCGGCCGGCAGGCGCTCGATGAGATCGGAACCGAACGGGAGATCCCGAGCATCTGATGGGATACTGGTTCCTGTTGCCCTGACGCCCTTTTTTTTGAGTATTGCAACCCTACTCGCCTCATTCTGGCAGGTATCTGCGGGGTCCGGGGCTGCTGCCTCATGATGTATGCGTTTATAATCCAGGAAAGACTTCATATAGTTGATTAAGTATTGCGATCGGTTTATATCCCAAACTGAGCGTCCGGGAGAATGTTATGGACTTATTCATGAAATGCGCCATCGAGGAGGCGGAGGCGGGCCTCAAGGAAGGCGGAATTCCCATCGGGTCGGTGCTGGTGCGTGGTGGCCGCATCATCGGGCGGGGCCGCAACCGCCGTGTGCAGTGCGACGATCCCGTACTCCACGCCGAGATTGACTGCCTGAGAAACGCTGGAAGGATCCGCAACTACGCGGAGTGTGCCCTCTACTCCACGCTGATGCCCTGCTACCTCTGCGCGGGAGCGGTGGTCCAGTTCGGGATCGGGAAGGTCGTGGCGGGGGAGTCGGCAAACTTTCCGGGAGCACGGGAGTTTCTTGAGTCGCACGGTGTCGAGGTGATCGACCTGGACCTCGATATCTGTAAAACGATGATGCACGCATTCATCGAGCAGCATCCTGACCTCTGGTATGAGGATATCGGGGCGCTGTGAAGGAGGATCTGTGTCCGATAGCACGGTGCTTCGTTACGCCCTCGTTGCCGTCGCCTTCTTCTGCATCGGCGCCCTGGTCGCCCTTGCGGCCGCACCCCTGCTTGCCGGTTCTCCTCCCGGCGAGGAGGATACCTGTCGCGAGACACTCTACCAGGTCTCGACCATCGACGCGCTCCTCCAGGGAGTCTACGATGGCAGCATGACATTCGATGAACTTGCTGAGCACGGAGACTTCGGGATCGGGTGCGGCGACAGGCTTGACGGGGAACTGATCGGCGTCGACGGCGATTGGTACCTGATCCGGGTCGACGGGCGGGTCTATCCGGTTGACGGAGACGCGACGACGCCCTTCGCGGCTGCGACCTTCTTCGATACGGACATCACGGTCGCGGTCGAAGAGCCCATGAACCTGACCGCCCTCCAGAGCCGCGTGGAGTCGGAGCTTCCTTCCGAGAACCTCTTCTACGCGCTCAGGGTGGACGGCACCTTCCCGCGTGTGGTGACCCGGAGCGTGCCCGCCCAGGAGAAACCCTACCCGCGGCTCGTCGACGTGACGGCAAACCAGACGGTCTTTACGCTCGAGAACGTCACCGGCACCGCCGTCGGGTTCTGGACGCCGGAACTCGCAGAGGGGGTCAACGTTCCGGGTTACCACCTCCACTTCATCACCGCCGACCGCACCGCCGGCGGCCACGTGCTTGACATTGTGGTGCCCGCGGACAGCATTGTGCAGGTCGACACCACGGCGAACTTTACCATGGTGCTCCCGACGAGCGGCGACTTCTTAACGGTTGATCTCTCGGGGGACCTCTCACAAGATCTGGAAGCGGTCGAATAGGCTGGCAATCCTGCCCGGAGGCTTATCCCTTCTTCCGGGCGAAAAAAGGTTTTTCACCGGGCGACGGGCAGCGGCGGGTTGACCGCGCCGCCTATCTCTTCTAGTTTTTCGCCATCCGGACGACATCGTCGCCCGTATGCACCGGAGTTTGCCTCTTTAAGGACCTCGTCTTTGATGCGGCCCTCGACGATCGCTGATGGCATCGAGGAAGGACGCTTCGGGATTTTCCGTCACCCCTCTCTCCGCGACGCGAGCGCCTCCCTGCAGACCGGACAGAGCATCTTTTTCTTCCGGTCCAGTTCGTCATATGTCCGCGGCTGGAACATGACGCACTCCGGGTTTTCACAGTGGGCGAGCCTGAGGAGGTGCCCGAGTTCGTGTGCTCCTTCTTTTGCGGTCCGGTCGATAAGGTCTGCGTCGTCCGGCATCCTGCCGTAGTAGTCGTTCCCGAGACGGGCGGTCGAGACGACGGCGACGCCGCACGCTGGTCTCGCAAGACCGAAGACGAAGTCGCACCCGTTGACGTAGAGGTCGCGAGAGGTGACGAGCAGCAGGGGGCCACTGATAGTGTACCTGCGCGTGATGGTGTCCTGCAGGCGGTCCAGAATCTTTTGAGCATCGTGCTGGTTGCGGTTCCGGTCGTAGCCGTCGATGAGGAACGGATATTCGACGAGCCCGGGCTCCTGCCCGAGGATCATCGCGATCATCCGGACGACCGGGAGTTCGATACCTCCCGGTGCCTGCTGGTCCCAAAGGATATTGATGCCCATTACCTAATCTCTGGGTAATGTGTCGGTATAAACATATTGAACGGAGTATCGGGGAGTATATCGCCGGCCGCTACCACCGGGCCGTGGAAGTGGGTATCGGCAACAATCCCGAGGCTGCAAGGCTGCTCAAGGCTGCCGGGATTCTCATGCTCTGCACCGACATCAGACCCGGCATCCGGCACGACGGGCTTACTGTGGTTACTGATGACGTCTTCGAGCCGGATCTCCGGCTTTATGCGGGTGCGGACCTGATCTACGCTGTGCGCCCCGGTGTGGAGATGGTCCCGCCGCTGATCGCGCTTGCCGGCCGGGTCAACAGCGACCTCCTGGTCTATCACCTGGGATGCGAGATCTACGGGGACGGCGGCGAGGTCGTGGACTGCGGCCCGGTACTCCTCCACCGCTACCGCCGCCGCCGTCCTTAAAAGAGCGTCGCCTGGCCCGGGGGCGGGTCCCGCCGCGATTCTCCGGTGTCGGCGGGCGGGTCGTCTTTGGATTTTTTGCCCTTGCCGGGGCCCTTCTCTTTGCCGGAAGCCTTCTTTGCCTTCGCCTTCTCCTCCTTTGCCACGTCTTTGACCACCTTCGCGGCACGGGCTTTGTCGTGGATGAAGAGGTTCAGTTCGTCGGCGTCGAGCTCGAACTCACGGACGTACCTTGCAGGGTCCTGCTCGACGAGGATGCTGATCGCGGTGAAGAAGTCTTCTCGCAGCGCATCCTGCGGGATATGCGTCATCGCGCTGAGTTTTCGGGCGAGGCCTGCCCTGACCGCCTTCTGCTTCTTTGACGCCCCCATTTTCTGCCAGCGCGACGGCGGCATGATGCGGCCGTGGACGCCGTGCCCGCCGGCGGCGTCGGCGACGCCGAGGAGCATGACCGCGTTCGCGTAGCGCCAGAGGGTGTAGTACTGCCGCCGGTAGGTCCGGCCGATGTACTCGTCCGCTCTCGCTATGCAGGCGTAGCCCTTCGCCCGGGAAGCGGGATCGGGCATATTCAGGTTCCCCTCGAGCCACTGCTCGATGGTGTCGGGGGTATCCTCGACTTCCACCGCCATGCGGAGCAGGTCGGCGTCCCTCTTCCCCTTAAAAACCCCGCCGACGAGTTCGAAGATGGTGGACCGCTCGTCTTTTGCGGAGGTATGGACATCACCAGCGAGAAGACGCTCCTTCCCGATCGCCGCGGCGTAGAGTGTGTTCACTGCTGCCCGCATATCACCGCCGGCACGTTCGGCAATCGCATCGAGCGCGGCAGGATCGCATGCTACATCCTCTGCGGCACAGATCTGGCGGAGGCGGGGGACGATCGAGCGGGCCTGAAGCGCCCGGAACTGTACCGGCTCCGTGACCGCCTTGAGTTCTCTTGAGAGAGAATAGTAGTCGTTTGCGATCAAGATGATCGGCTGCCTGGACGCCGCGATGATCTCCACGATCGCCTTCGCCCCGCCCCGGTCGGCCTGCCCGTGCAGGTTGTCGGCCTCGTCAAGCAGGATGAGCTTGTGCTTCGCGCCGGAGAGACTGGCCGTGGTGGAACCCGCGCCTGCCACCCTCTCAAGGGCTGATTTGGTCCGCTGGTCGGAGGCGTTCAGTTCCACCACCTCCCAGTTCATTTCGTTTGCAAGGGCGTATGCGCTTGAGGTCTTGCCGATACCGGGTTTTCCGTACAGGATCAGCGGCTTCTTCTGCCGTGACCAGTTCTGCGCCCACTCGTACATCTGCCTGACGGCGCCGGAGTTCCCCACAACGTCCCGGAGACGCTGTGGCCTGTACTTCTCCACCCAGTCCATACCGATCAATTCGACGTGGCGCATCAAAAATACCACCCCGGTGCGGAAGCAGGGATCGTTCCCGGGACACGCCGGCAGAGAGCCGTGCCCGCCCTGCCGGGTGCCTGCATAAGCCCGCTTCCCGATCAGGACTGGCCGGCTCTCTGCCGCTGTGATCGGTCCTAAAAGCAGAGTGCATAATACCGGTGAATCAAATATATTATCTTTGATGAGGCAGAATACCATAAAGAAACGTGGAATGTTGGTGTTCTTGTGGTGAAGGATTGCTCCACCGATACGGTAGCACAGGCCGTCAGGGAATACGAGGGCGTTACCCGG
>PGYH01000084.1 GCA_002839575.1 Methanomicrobiales archaeon HGW-Methanomicrobiales-6 | reverse complement strand
CGCTGACGTAGATGTCGATCCCCTCGTCGCGGCAGACCGAGAGAACCGCCGAGCGCATCCCGGCCGCGGTCGTGGCACGGACGTTTCTGACGCAGGGGATCGACCCCGCGTGCACCACCGTCACCTCGGCCCCGAGCCGGAAGGCCTCGAGCGCGAGCGCTCTCCCCATCCGCCCGGTCGACCGGGTGGTGAGAACCCTGACGTCGTCGAGGGGCTCCGCGCACGCGCCGCTCGTGATCAGCACCCGCTTCCCCGCGAGCGGCCGGCCCAGGACCGCCCGTTCGGCGTGGAGGACGATCGTATCGGTATCGGCGATCTTCGCCTTCCCCTCCTCGATCCGGGGATCGACGACGTCGATGCCCCAGGAGCGGAGCCGTCGGAGGTTCTCCGCGACCCCCGGGTGGCGGTACATGCTCTCGTGCATCGCCGGAACGGCCACCACCGGCATCCCCCGCCCGAGCGCCGTCGTGGCGAAGGTCGTGACCGGGGTGTCGTCGATCCCGCAGGCGATCTTACCGATGGTATTCGCTGTAGCGGGCGCGATGAGCAGGAGGTCCGCCTCCCCGCCCTCCCCGCAGTAGAGGACGTGCTCCACCAGACCGGTGATCCGGGTGATCGCCGGCCGCCCCGTCGCGTAGGTCAGGGCGTCGGGGTGGACGATCCCGGCTGCTGCCGCAGTCATCACCGCCTGCACCGTCGCCCCCCGGCGGCGCAGGGCATGGGCGAGTTTCACCGTCTCCACGGCCGCGATGCTCCCCGTCACGGCAAGCACCACCGTCTTTCCCGAAAGCGTCTTCACGATATCGTCACATCCTGCACCATGTGCCACGCGTGCGGACCGTACTTCTTCACCCGGCGGGAGGCTACCGCCACCGAAAACCCGGCGCCCGCAACCTCTTTTTTGATCGTCTCGCTCACGTCCCCGATACTGTGGACGTGGAGCACGCTCCCCTCCCGGACGTGGGCGAGGGCGTCGGCGAGCATCGATGGTGCGTCGAAATGCCCCATCAGGACCCGGTCGTAGACCCCGGCAAGGAGGTCCCGGCAGTCGCCGAGTTCCGGTGTGGCCCGGTCTGCCACGTGGTTTGCCATAATGTTTCGTTTCAGGTATTCAAAGGCTATCGGGTTGATCTCCATCGCGTGGACCCGTGCACCGCTCATGGCCGCCGGTATGGTGAAGTAGCCGATCCCGGCGAACATATCCGCGATCCGCTCGCCGGGCCGGACGAGGGCGGCAATCCTCGCCTTCTCGTCGCGGTTTCCTTTCGCAAACATCACCCGTGTCGGGTCGAGGAAGAAGGTGCAGCCCTGTTCGCGGTGCCGCACCTCGCCGGCGGTGCCGTAGAGGATCTCAACCTGGGGGATACGCATCTCGCTTGAAAACCCCTTCACCCGGACGACGCCCCGGGGACGGCAGTGCTCAACGATTGCGGCGAGTTCCTCATCCGTCGGCGCGTCGCCGCGGACGACCGCGACATCGCCGACGAGGTGGTAGCCCCGGCCCCGGTAGATCTCCCGCTCGGGGAGATCTGCGTCGGCAAAATAGCCCTCCCTGACCGGAACCCAGGCGGTGCCGCCCTCGACATACGGCCGGCGGGAGGTATCCACCCACTCCGCGTCCGCGATATCGGCGAGAGCGGCCGCCGGCACCTTCCGCGCACGCATGGCAGAACTCACCCGACGATGACCAGGCGGTCCTGCTCCTCGTCGCGGAGCACCCGGATCGGCTGCCCCTCCACCGGGAACGTCCAGGGCACCGGGTCGAGCTCCCGCGTCCGGTAGGTCTTCGGGTCCATCAACCCCACCAGGTTCGGCTGCGTGAAGACGACGAGCGCGGATTCGGCCTCGCGGACGTTCCCGATAAGGCGCTCGACCTCCCCCTCGGGAAGCGTCCGGGCAACGCCGGCCGCGAGATCGAAGACACGGAGGCGCTGCCCGTCGATATCGCGCACCTCGAAGTAATTGCCCCGGGAGACCACCACGTCGCCTTTCTGGTAGAACGGCAACCGGATGGAGTAGGTGATCCGGTAGAGCGCTTTTCCGTCCTTCTCACCGACCAGCTTCGGATGGGTCGTAAACCGCCCGCCGAGCGTCCCCGTGATCGCCCTCGCGATCTCCTGGCCGAGGTGCTGCGTCCCGACCGTGATATCGACGCCGTCCTTTGTGTCCTCGAGTTCCGATATGAACGAGAAACGGTCGCCCGACTGCTGGAGCGACTCTTCGGCCTGCTCCGCGATCGTCGCGGCGACTTCGCGCTCGTAAGCGTTGATCTTCCTGCCGGTCGCCCGCACCTGGACGATCCCCTCGTAGTAGCCGCCCGAGATGCGGCTGCACCGGTCGCAGGATTCCTTCTGCCAGCGGATCTCGGTACTGCAGGTCTCCCGGACCGGGACCCCATACAGGGCCGCCTCCACCTCGACGGTGCAGGCCGTCCTGTTTGGTGCGATATCTTCGGCCCGGACGGTAACCCGGATATCCTTCGCATCCTCGTGGATGGCGGTCACCGATACCGCCAGATCGGCGATGAGGTCTTCCCGCGGCATCTGCAGGTCGGACCAGGTCTTGCCGCGTTTCTGCGACTCGCAGACCGGACAGTAGACGGCGGTCACGTACGGCTCGCAGGTCAGCAGCCGCACATCCGCGGCCCGGCACTCCGGGCAGAGTCCCTCCTCGCTCGGCTTCCCGCAACGGGGGCAGATGCTCGTCTGGATGGTCATGGATCAGATCCTGAATATCTGGGCGTGGGGCACCTCGCCGATCATGATGCAGTCCTTCTCGGTGATCAGTCCCATGGCGACGGCGAGGGCTACGACGCGCTTCCCGATAATGTTGACGTTCTCCGCGCACGCGAGCGCTCCCCGGACGTCCTCTTCGTCGGTGCGCTCGTTGCCGTAAAAGCCTCCGGTGATGCAGACCTCCACGTCTCCGTGCATCAGGGTGACGTCCATGAGTTCAGCGTCGCAGGCAGCCACCACTTCACCGGCGCCCGGTATGCGGTGCACTTTCAGGTACATCACATACCGTTTGACGGGAGTCGTCAAAAAGGTGCGCAGTTCCGTTAAGGAAGCGCGATATCCACGCCGTAGGTGCGCGAAGGGGTCTTTTGATGAATGCGCCAGGCGTCTTCTTCGGTGATGAGCCCTTCTTCGAGGTACCGGCGCGTGAACCGCGGCACCGACTTCGGCCCGATGACCGCGCCGGGCCGGGAGTTCTCGTCCATGTAGTCGCTCTCCATCGTGAACCGCCGGCCGCTCCGGGCGAGCGCGGGGATCTCCTCGTGCCGCGCGATGAACGAGGGCATAAGGGGTGTGTCGGGCGTCGCGAAGTGCTTGACGACCTTCTCAACCGGGATGCCGGCCCGCTGTGCCATATCGACGACGTCGGCGCACGGCCCGCTCTCCGCGTGGAGCTGGACGGCGCAGCCGCGGTCGGCCCCGAGTTCGAGGGCGTGGAAGAGGACCGCGTTCGAGGCGCTGAGCACCTCCGGCGCGACCTCGTAGTGGGGCCGGCCGCTCTTAAGGGCGACGGCCCGCCCGTCCTCGACGTAGCGGGCCGCAAGGTCGAGCCCGGCCATCATCACGGCGGCGGCCTCGTCCAGAGTCATCCGTTCCGCGAGCCGGCCTATCTCTGCGGGGTGGACGCCGAGGACCGGATAGACGACGACCCCGGTCTCGCGGACCATCTCCGCCACCCGGAGCGTGGCGTCAAAGACCTCGCGGTAATCGTCTCCGGTGGACGGTTCGACCGATAGCGACCAGGAGGGCTTTGCGACCAGGAAGATGTGCGTCCCTCCGCTGCGGCGGAAGTCCTTCGCGGCCTCTACCCCCCGGCCGTTTCCCGGGTCGATGTGGATATGGTCGTCAGTGATCGGTATCGCGGGGAGTTTCATGGAACTCGACAATCTCCATCATGGGGTAGTCGTCCTCGAGGCGCAGCCGGGCGCGGCAGACGGCCGTCCCGACCCCGGTCGTGATAGCGGCATCGAACATCTTCCCGGCAAGTTCCGAGTAGCCGAACCGGTTCGAGACCATCATCTCGCGGTTCAGCCGGACGGTGATGCCGGTCACGTAGGGCTGCAGCCCCACGGCCTGCTCGATGGCGGTCTCGACGGCCGCCGCGGTCTCGCGGGCGATCGGCGTCCCGACGAACTGGTGGTAGAGGGCGCCGAGCTTGATCCCGGCTTCGAAGGCCGCTCTCTCGCGGTCGGTGATCATGGTAGTTAGGTTTGTGGGTACGGGAGTAAGAAGGTGCGCCCCGGAGGTGAAAGAAGGGGTTCTGTTTTACACGCGCTCATAAACACGCAAGAACTCTTCTCGAGAGATACCTGCCTGCGTGCAGATGGTTCGGAGGGTCGGGCCTTTGATTTTGGGGTGATTCGGCATCGTGAGCGGCGTCGTTGTGCCGTCCGGATTGCTGCGGATAAGCGCGATATGGTTGCCCGTCCTGACGATCTGAAAACCGAGCGCCTCCAGCGTTTTCAGCACCTTCCGCTGGGGCGCATCGTGCGGGAACTTCATCTATACAGCGACTTCGGCGACGAAGGTCTCCATGATGTCGTTGTTCTCGAACGCATCGTTCCCGAAGGTCTCTATGTGAAACTGTATGGCGGATTTCACCTCGGCAAGCGCCTCTTCGTAGGTATCCCCCTCTGCAACGACGACACCCTTCAGACCCAGGGGGTAGGCGACATAGCCGTCGGGATGCTTCTCGACGATGATTTTCAAGGTTTTCATGGACACGTATCTCTCCTGCATGTAATCAGAGTAGAGGCGATCAGTGTGATATTCAACTCATCTGGCGATATACTTTAGCCCGGCTTCTCCACCGGCGAAGGTTGTTGATTCATCTTTCGTTTTCGGTATTGATAGTGCTTCTTCCTGTTGCCGGGTTCACACTCCCCGGCTCCAGGTTTTCCAGAAGAACACTCCGAGAATCAGCATGACGGCGTAGCCCCCGGCGACATAATAGGGATACGCCACGGCAACCCCCAGAACCTCCAGAGCCGCCAGCACCGCGAGCCAGAGGAGGAAACCCGAGGCCGAGGCCGCAAGCCCCGCTCTGCCCTGAAGGCGTTCCGCTTCAGGCATCGTATCGCGGGCAAACAGGTGGTAGCCGAGGATGATGAAGACCGGCAGCATTCCGGCGTTGAGCCAGACCTGCACCATCTGCGGGAATTTGACTATGAATGCTCCCATTGCGTTCGGTTCCGCGAAGAACGTGAAGAGGATCGTCGTAAGCACGGCGAACCAGAAGTAGTTTGATCAGATCCGGCGGATTCAATCAATGCCGCGGAATGTCGTAAGGTATTACAATTAAGTATACGCCTGCTGGATAGGTTAAGATATGAGACTGCGTGTAGTGCTCGAACCCAGTGAGGAAGGGGGATATACGGTCTATGTACCAAGCCTGCCCGGCTGTATCAGCGAAGGCGATACGAGGGACGAAGCATTGGAAAACATCAGGGAAGCCATTGAGCTGTACCTTGAAACCGTTGAGGATGATCTCGTTTGTAGCGAAACAGCCGAACAGGTTGAGATTGCCGTATGAGCAAGGTGCCTGTTCTTGATTACGACAGGATCGTCATCGCTCTTCAAAGAGACGGGTGGGTTGTCGTCCGCACGCGCGGCAGCCACATTCGACTGCATAAGCATCTGCCGGCTAAAACACTGAAACTGACAGTCCCTATGCACAAACCGCTTAAGCGCTCAACACTTTCGCACATTTTAAAACAGGCCGATATGACGGTAGAAGATCTAAACGATCTCCTCTGAGCCGGTGCATGTGAGCGTCAACTCCGGCGGGCTACGTTGACCGACATTTGATCTCCATGAGACCAGGTCTCCCTCCTGGGGAATCTGGGCTGCCCTTCGCGAAAAAGGGTACCTCCTCCCCCTACCCGATCAGCTTCACCAGCCCGTGCCGGGGCTCGAGCAACTCCCCGCCGCGTTTCAACTGCTCGATGGTGTGCTCGACCTTGTCGCGGGCGAATCCCTGCTGCGCCAGGATATCGATCACCTCGTCGACCCTCGCCTGGCCGCCGGAGTCGCCCGAGACGTTCCGGATCGTCTCCTTGACCGACCGGATGATGTCGCGCTGAGACTTCGTGACCCCGGTCACAAGCTTGTCGATATCGAAACTCCCGGTTTCGGCGTCGTAGGCGACCTGCCGGAGACAGGCATCCACGATCTTCAAAATCCGTTCGGTATCCTCGGTGTCCACGGTGTTCGAGAGCCGCATCCGGGCGCTCGCCTCCGCAAGCCGGACCAGCGCCTCGAGCTGCCGGGCGGTGACCGGGACGGGCTTGTTTCCGCTCGCGAGGTTTCGGAGGCGCATGTAGTAGGCGATCAGCGCCTCCTTTGCCCCGTCGGAGAGGATGGGGAAGCAGGTCCGTTTCGCGTAGGCGATGTATTTCCGCAGAAGCGTCGGATCGATGTCGGGGATGACCGGTGCAAGCGCTCGCTCGATGTACTCGTCGTCGACGTCCGGCAGCGGTTCGTACTCGTGCTGCTTGATCAGCTCGCCCACGCTGTGAGTCTTGATGATGTGTTGCGCAATCGCCCCGTCGCGCTCGGCCTCCGGCTGATCGGTCATCACGAAGATGAGGTCGAACCGGGAGAGGAGCGATGGCGGCATGTTGATCTGCTCGCCGATCGGGACGAACTGATCGAACCGCCCGAGTTTCGGGTTCGCCGCGCCGAGGAGGGCGCACCGGGACTTCAGGGTCGCGGTGATGCCGGCTTTTGCGACCGAGATCGAGTTGCCGCACCAGACCGGGATGCCGTTTCGCCGCACGTAGAGGATGTGGTTTTGGACCTCGAGGCAGTAGATCATGCCCTTATACGGCCGCTTCTCGATCTGCCGCTGCCCGTTTGAGTTGACGTTCGGCTCGTTCTGGCCGTCGCGGATGAACGTCACCTGGAAGATGTCATGGGTCGCGGTCGCGGTCCCGCCCCGCGGATTGGGTACAACTGTCCCGGCCTCCCGCATGAGGTGGACGTTCCCCGACCACCCCTTCTTCAGCAGGAGCTCGGTGACGTCGTCGGCCAGTCTCCTCGACGAGGTGGTGTATATCGAGACCCCGGTCGTTTTGTTGACGTAACCGTCCCCGAGCATCAGCGCGTCGAGGAGGATCTCGATCTGCTCAGGGGAAAGGCTCTTCGCGTAGCCGGGGACGTGCTTCTCGTGACACTTCCCGAACGGCGCGAGGTGTTCGGCGAGCTGCTTTGTGTTGATCGCGAAGTTCTTGCCGTCGTAAGAGAAGCGGAACGGCAGTCGTTCGAGGCACTGCCGGATCGTTTCGGCAGACTCGGGGTTCGTCTGCGATATGATCACGCGGTAGGGAACCCCCGTCTGGTAGTGCCGCTGGACCGACCCCTCGGAGAGGAAGTAGCCCAGGAACTCGAGCCAGTCGTCCATCCTGACGGTGACGGGCTCGGTGAGTTTTCCCTCGGCGTTCTGGTTCGCAAACTTGACGACGGGCGGGATCTCGTAGGTCTCCTGCCGCTCCCCCGTCCACACGCCGTTCTTCTTGAACCGCATCCGCTTGTGGATGGGGATCTCGTCCATGCGGGTGAGCCGGAACCCTTCCCACTCGTCGGCGCGCCGGTTCAGGTTGACGTACATCCGGTGGTTCGGCGTGACCGCGAGGTCGACCTGCCGCGATCTAACGTAGTACATCTCTCCGTCGTACTCCGATGCCACGAAGTTGGACGGTGATGCGTACTCGAGCCTGCCTTCGGGAGAGAGCGTCGCGACACGGTCGTCCGCGGTCACGTCGCGGAAGAGCTTCCACCCGCTCTCCGTGAGAACCTCGGTCTCGTCGTCGTAGCACTGCTGCTCCATCGCCTCGTGCAGCGCGCTCCGGTCCTCCTTTGCCATCTTGTCCATCTCATCGACGGCGGCGATCCCCATATCCGCGAGGACCAGCGCACCGGCCTCAAGCGTCCAGCGCCCGTCGCCGAACTCGTCTTTCACGGCCGTCGCCGTCAACCCGGCGGATGTCGACGACTTGCCGCTCGTGTAGATCCCGCGGGGCGAGAGTTTCACGACGTACCGGAGGATCTGGCTCTTTGCGATACCGGGGTCGCCGACCAGCAGGACGTGGACGTCGCCGCGGAGGCGGGAGCCGTCCGGCATATCCTTCGCGATACCGCCGAAGAGCTGGAGCGCGATCGCCTCCTTCACGTCGTCGGTACCGTAGATCGTCGGCGCGATCGACCGGGCGATCTTCTTATAGACCATGGGGTCGCGGGCGAGCGCCATGATCTTCGCCTCGTCCTCCTCGGTGATCGAGACCTCCTCGAACTCCTTCTCGGCGACCTCAATGGAGTTGCACTCGAGATAGATGTCAAAGAGCGTGCTCTTCTGGCCGTAGTTGACCCTCTGGACCGACCGCAGGATACCGTTCACCACCACCCGGTCGCCCGGCGCGACCATGCCGGTCAGGTCGTCGGTGACGTCGATATCGAGCGTCTGGGGCTGTTCGCCGCCCCGGAGGCCCTCCGGGGACTCCTGGATCCGGAGTTTCTGGGCGTCGACGAACCGGCACCGGTTCATCACCAGATCGAGACGGGTCTTCCTCTCGCAGTTCGGGCAGAAGTCGGGCTCGTCGAACCGCCCGTAGCCCTGGGGAACCGGGTCGGTGTTCTTGCCGCAGGTGCGGCACCGGAAGACCGCGCTGACGATCCGGGGGCGGACCTCCGTGGTCTTTCGGAGGATCCCCTCGATGCTGACGAAGGTGTTGATCTGGTCGGCCCGGATATCGCGGACGTTTGTCTTCTGCGGCAGGTTCGTGAACCGGATGTTGACGAGATCCGGGTCCTGGCTGTCCTTCAGTTTGAGGAGCTTGTTCTGGACGATTGCGTCCCGGATATCCCCGAGAACCTTACCGGGGCTCCTCAGGAGTTCGAAGGCGAGTTTGTTGTTTAAGATCTTGCGGTAATCGATGATGAGCGAGTGGTTGTGGGGATACTCGCGGGAAAGTTCGGCAAGCTCCCGCTTGTACTGCTTCTTTAAAAACTTCGTCCACTCACCGACGTTGTCGGTGACTGCGACGGTTATCTCTTCGGTCACAGCAGAATCCTCAGCGGTGCTGCCCTGCGGCGAGGACGAACCGGGCGAGCAGCGCCTCCATCTGGATGTCGCTGCTCGCTCCTTCCGAGAGGCGGAAGTCGGTCTCGCCGAGGGCGTCGATCAGTCTCACTTTGAGCGTCCGGTCCATATCGCGCTGGACCAGTGTGCGGTAACACTGGTTGATCAGCTCGTTCGGGGCGATGCCCCGGACATGGGTCAGTTCGGAGAGCGCCTGCTCTGCCTCGTCGAACTTGCCCGCAATCGAGAGGTCGAGGAGCTCGTCGATCTCGTCCGGACGGGCGGTCGCGGTGGTCGCGTAGACCGTCTCCTCGTCGATCTCGGAGCAGAGGATGGCGGCGCCCTGCAGGGCGTTGATCGCCTTCCTCATATCCCCCGAGGCGACGTAGACGATGGCGTCAAGCGCACCCTCCGTGACCGTGAGCCCTTCGGCCGCGGCGATCCTCCGGGTCTCCTCGATGACCGCCTCCGCCTCAAGCGGCCTGAACCGGTAGATGGCGCACCGGCTCTGGATGGGGTCGATGATCTTCGAGGAGTAGTTGCACGAGAGGATGA
>PGYH01000083.1 GCA_002839575.1 Methanomicrobiales archaeon HGW-Methanomicrobiales-6 | reverse complement strand
GGGACCGCCACTTCGGCTCTCTTCGCCGGGCCGGCGACCGAGGCCTTCGTCCCGTTGCCGTCAGGCATCAGGCCGTAGTAGAAGAAGTAGCGCAGGTCCCAATCCTGGCAGTTGTGGATGAGGAGGCCGTCGGAGGAGTAGAACGTATGGCTCTCCTCGCTCCCGTCGCCGTCGAGGAAGAGGTCGTAGACGTACGCGCCGGTCGGTTCTGCCATAGAGACCTCGACGACAGCCTCCTCCCGTTCTCCAGCCGCCCGCTCCTTCACCGCGGAGAGGAAACCGTCGATGTGGTTCTGCCGCTCATCGAGGAACGTGGCATACCGGGCGAACGCCTCGATGTTCCTCCGACCGTTGAGCTGGAGACGGTAGAGTGTCCGCCGCTCCCCGTCGTCCCCATAGAGCTCGACGATGTGGGGGGTCATCCCTAGCGTTGTGAGCAGGAGCGAGAGTTCCTGCCGGAGCGCCGGCGATGCGGTGGTGTAGTTGACGATGCAGTCCGACTTCTCCGGGCGGTAGTAGGCCGAACCGTCCCCGGTGAAGAGGGCGGAGAGGAACTCGTGGAGGAGCACGTCGTCGAGATGGTAGACGATCCAGGGGAGGCGTTTTCCTGCTGCACCCTCTGGGATGGCAAAGACGTAGCGGAAGAGGAGATAGGGTACCTTGCCACCGAAGTAGACCTGCAGTGCCCGGTTGCGCTCCACCTCGATCCCGTAGATGGTCGTGGTGTCGGGGGCGCCTCCGGCGATCGTTGCATAGGTATTCAGGGCGGTGCATGCCGCGGCCCCTATGGCGGACGCCTGCCGGTTCTCGGTGATCGCGAGGTTGTACTGCCCGACCGCTGGAACGGCGTTATAGTTCCCCTCCGAGACGAAGAACCCGAGGAGCCGGACGAGTTCCGGCGTAAGGGTGAGAAGGGCCGGCAGTTCGTGTTCGCTCCCGGCGGCCCCGCTGGTGACCCCGGCATAGTCTTCGATGCCGTAGCGGTTGCAGAAAGCGTTGAAGAGCGCGACCGGCATGATTCCGCGCGTATACCACTGCTTTCGGTGCTCGATGCCGAGTTCCCGCGAAATCTCGGCGTACGAGGCGGCCCGCCCGCTCTGTACCACGCCGGCAAAGATCTCTTCGGCACCGCGGACGTAGACGTTCTCGAGAAGTTCGGTCGGAACCGATGCGAATAATTCCCGGACAAGGTCGATTGATTCGATCGTCTCTCCACGGACGGCGCTGGTTGGGGAGATCCGGTAAAGGGCGTCTCCCGGACGTACCTCATCGGCACGGCGGATGGTCATCCCCTCGTCGGTTCGCACCGGGATCCGGTGCTCGCCGGTGACCAGCAACGATCGCCCGCCAGATGTCCGGATCCGGAACATCTCGCCCGGGTTCACTCTCCGGCGGGTCACCTTTGCGACGCGCCTCCAGCCCCCCGGTGTGAGCGCACAGAGATCCTGCGGGATCCACGCATCGCCGTCGATCGGGAGTTCGGCAAGAAGGGTACTCCTGATGCGGTTCTCCATCCGCAGGGGTACGACCGTGCTCCCGTCGATACAGAACGGCCGCGTCCCGAAGTATTCCAGGTCGTGGATGTGGAGATCGCCGCGGAGGTGGTGGTCCGCGAGTTCCGGAGGGAGTTGCAGGAGGTACTGCTCCTTGCTGATCTTGTCCGCCTTCTTCTTGTGCGAGGTCTCGGCGTTCTCCTGGAGGTTGGCGTTGTCGTGCGCCTCGAACCCCCTCCCCACATCGATGAGGTGCGCGTCGAAGACCGGCGTTCCCACCCGGGTGCAGACGTTGCGGTACGATGTAAGCCCGCGCTCAAGGAGCGTCATATTGACGATCTCGCGGATCAAAGGGCCGGAGAGCGACTGGAGGCCCAGCATCTGGATCTTCCTCTCTACACGCCGGGCGATATCCTTTGCTGTCTCTTCATCGGCCCCTTCGTAGCCGTAGAAGACTTCAACAAGGCGGCTCTCCTCCAGGATCTGCCGGACAATCCGGTTGCGGTTCCAGTCGAGAAGATACCCTCGCGAGGTCCGGACCTTGGGAAAAGTGGGGACGAACTCCCCAAATAGAGTTGCCTGCGTCGACTTGCGTGTCAACCTCATGCCCCCGCAATCAGGTCGGCGACAAGGTGTTCCTGGAACGCGCCTCCGCTAAAGAGATCGGCGGATGTATAGAATGCGTCGCCCTTCTGCAGCACTGGCGCTTCCTGAACAAATACGCCGTTCATACGGAGTTCCGTCAGCCCTTCAGCGGACGCCATATCGCACTCGGTGAAGGGAACATTCCTGGAAGCCAGGAATTCTTTGAGAATCTCGCAATTCGGGCAGAATTCCAATGTATATATGATGAATTGTGCTGTATCGGAAATGAGAATACCCCCGGAGTCGGTCGTTATGTTTTCGCTCTGGACGAATATAACAGGTACCATTCTTACGAACGGGCAACAGTTTGCCGGGGAGCACACACTCGTGGTGCTAGTGGGGATCACAGCGAGGAAATATCTTAGATTCGGCCGTGAACTCTCTTTCTACCATATTCCGTCGGGTGCGCCTCTCTAGGACAATCACCATTTTGTAGGGTGAGGCACGATAGTACGGTAATATGGTCAGGACGTTCGTTGCAATCGAGCTGCCGGAGGAGATCCGCGAGAGAGCCCGTGAATCCCAGGAGATCCTGAAACGGTCTGGTGGGAGGCTCTCTATCGTTGACCCCGCAAACCTCCACATCACGGTGAAGTTTCTCGGGGAGGTCGATCCGGCACTGATCGAACCGATCATCGAGGCTCTCCGGGCCGTGAGTGCCGACCCTTTCGAGATGACAATCGGGCATGCGGTCTGCAACCCGCCACGGCGGCCGCGGGTGATCTGGTGCGACGTCACGGACCTGGGGGAGAGCGCCGCCCTTGCCCGGCAGGTGGACGATCTCCTTCTCCCGCTCGGATTTCGCCGGGAAAGCCGCCCCTTTCGACCCCACGTGACCCTTGCACGGGTGAAGGAGTTCCACCCCTCGCAGTGCCTCCAGGTGGCGTCACTGCCGCGCGAACCGCTTGGGACATGCCGGGTGGAGAGTATCAGGCTCAAGAAGAGCACGCTGACACCCCGTGGCTCGATCTATGAAGACCTTGCGGAGGCCCCGCTGTGACCTGGTGCCCCTGCGAGGAGGAGGTGCTCAATAGGATCCGCCCCACGCCTGAGGAGCGGACCTACATCCGGGCGATCGGGCAGCAACTGATCGAGGCGGTGGAGCGTTCGGGAAAGGCGAAGGCGATGATGGTGGGGTCGGTCGCCCGCGATACCTTTGTCCGGGGCGACCGGGACCTCGATGTCTTCATGCTCTTCGACCCCGCCCTCTCCCGGGAAGAGCTGCAGGAGCAGGGGCTGACCCTGGCGCGCCGGATCGCAGAGGAGTTCGGCGCGACCTGGCGCGAGAAGTACGCGGAACACCCTTATGTCAATGCGACGATTAACTCGCTCGACATCGATCTCGTCCCCTGCTACGCCGTACCAAGCGCCACTGAGATCAAGAGCGCTGTGGACCGCACCCCGTTCCACACCCGCTACATCCTCGCGCACATCAACGACTATGCCGACGATGTCCTCCTCTTCAAGCAGTTCGCGAAGGCGGGCGGGGTTTACGGGTCGGACCACATGACCGAGGGGTTCTCCGGTTACCTCTGCGAGATCCTGACGATTTACTACGGGGGGTTCCATGCGCTTCTTCGCGCCGCCGCCCGCTGGAAGCCGGGAGAGGTGATCGATATCGAGGAACACGGGGCGAAGCGGTTTGAGGACCCGCTCGTCGTCATCGACCCGGTCGATCCCGAGAGGAACGTGGCGGCGGCGCTCTCGCTCTCGCGGATGTTCGAGTTCGTGGAGCTCGCACGCGGCTACCTCGCGGAGCCGTCGGAGGCGTTCTTCTGCCGGCCTCCTTCGCCCCCGCTCACCCGGGAGGTCTTCGCCCGTCTCCTCTCCGCGCGAGGGACATACCTCTTCGCACTCATCCTCGCAACGCCGGACTACACGCCCGACACGGTGGTTCCCCAACTCCGCAAGTCCGCCGATTCGATCCGGGAACTCTTTGAGAGGAGCGGGTTTCCGGCGAATCGCATCGACGTCTGCATGGGAAATGAGCGGTGCATGCTCCTCTTCGAGCTGATGGCTGAGACCGTCCCGGCGGTGCGCCGGCATATCGGCCCGCCGCTCTCGGCACGGGAGAACGCCGAGAAGTTCCTCGCGAAGTACGTCCGTGAGGAGGTCTTCGCCGGCCCTTACGTGGAGGACGGCCGCTACGTGGTCGAACTCCCGCGCCGGTACACCCGGGCCGTCGACCTCCTGCGGTCGAAGGCGCTCTTTGACGTCGCGCTCGGCAAGCACGTCCGCCGCTCGATGAAGCAGGGCTGGACGGTGAAGGCCGGTGCGGAGTGCTGGGACGAGGAGTTCGCCGTCTTCGTCTCGAGGTTCCTTGACCGCGCATCGCCGCTCGCGAGGGTAAAAAGGATGACAGGGAAGTAGGGATCTGCCGGCCCGGCTCCCTGCATCTCTCAACCGATCAGGGGAACCCTGCACCCCTGCGCGTCGCCATCGGCTGGAACCCCCGGTTTTTCTTGGACGGCTTTTTGCAGCGTGAACCGGAACGCCGCCCCTTCCTCAGGCCGGCCCGACACACGATCCTCCACCCATATCCGGCCGCCATACCGCTCGATGAGCACCTGCACGAGAAAGAGGCCGAGCCCTTCGCCGACGCCCCTTCTCCTCTTCTCGTAGCGGTGGAAGATTTCCTGCTTCTGGTCGTCGGGGACCCCCGGACCGGTATCCTCGACCGAGACCCGGACGAACCCGTCTTCGTCTTCCACGCGGACGGTAATCTCAACGCCGGGGCCGCCGAACTTGACGGCGTTGCCGATGAGGTTAGAAAAGACTTCTGAGAGGAGGTCGTCGGCCAGCACCTGGCGCTCGGCCGCCTCGTAATGAATGGCGTTTTCGGGGAACTGCGCGATCTCATCGCGGATGACCGCGTCCAGGTCCACGCGCTTGTGCCCGCCGGACGGCTGGTGGATCCGCCGGATCGTCGAGACGTTACCCAGGATCTCGATACTCTTTTTGATGCTCCGCTGGAGTTTCTCTACGTATGTTCGTGAATCGCCATCCAGGGTCTCGATGAGCAGATCGGTGTAGAGGTTCGCGACATTCTCGGTGTTCTTGATGTCGTGCGTGAGGATGTCCAGGTAGAGGTTCGCCTCGCGGTTCGCACTGTCGAGTTGCTGGTGGAGCCGGGCGAGGTCTTCGGTGTGGCGCTGGAGCGCTTCTTCGGTCTGCTTTCGTTCGGTGATGTCGGTGTACATGGCAAAGGATCCGGCGAACCTGCCGTCCTCATCCTTTCTGGCGGTTGCGGAGACCAGCACCCACCGCGCGCTGCCGTCCCGGTGCCTGAGCCGGCACTCGTACCTGCCGTCGAGGCCCTGCTCTCTTGCTGCCATGCGGTTCCGGTGCGCGTCGAGTTCTTCGGTAAACAGGAAGTCGGTTAACGGCCGTCTGAGCATCTCCTCGACCGAATAACCGAGCATGCCGGCCATGGTGCGATTGGCGTAGGTGGTCATATAACGGCTGTCTATCTGGAGGATACCCTCGTTTGCCATCTCCACGATGGAGCGGAATTTCTCCTCGCTCTTTTGCAGGGCCTCCCCGGTCACCCTGCGCTCGTTTGCTTCGGCGGTCAGCATTAGAAGGAGAGTCTGCTGTTTGCGAAAGACGAAGTAAGTGGCGGTCACGGCCAGCAGGGTGGTGAAGAGGACGGTATGCATGTGCGATTCCGCGAGCGTCATGTTCGGGTAGAAGTAGTCCTTCATGGACTGGTAGACACTCATCAGGACGAATGCGAATACGCCCACCTTTCCAAGCGTGAGGTAGAGGTTGACTGGCTGGGACTCCTTGCTCATACGCACCCCGGGCAGATGCGGGACGGGATCTGCTGCATGCTACGGTAACCCCGGTCTGCGGGGGTTTCGTGCAATGCCGCGCCTGGTGAAACCAGCGGTCGGAAACTCTCTTTGGCCGGCCGGTTTCCGCATACAACGGCCGGAGCCTGAGCAACTGCAGCAGCCCGATTGCCGATTGCATTCTCCCCCACGATACAATAAATCTTCCCGACCGTGCAGGTGTTCACACCTCTCTCCCGGAAAAACCGTTGCGCCCGCCCGGTACCCCGGTGCGTTTCCGATCCGTATATTACGTTGAAGGGTTATTTTTCAGCATAGGGTCTCCTCATCTGGCTCCTCCTCTCGGTCTCTCTATTCGCCGGAGAGCGTTCAGCTCTCTGACACCTTTCTGGTCGAGTCGTTCCTGATCGTCTTCTCGGCCGCGCTTGGGACCGTCCTCATTCTGGTCTACTTCAGGGGCGTGCGGGACCGTTTCGTCCGGGAGGGCGCCCTGCTCGGCGCCGTATGGCTCCTGATCAACTGGGCGCTCGGCGCCGCTTTCCTCCTGCCCCTCTCGGGGATGGACGCCGGCACCTACATGGCAGAGATCGGCCTTCGTTACCTCACCATCCCGATCATCGCGGTCGGGATCGGGTATGCGGCCGGACAGGCCGTGCGGGGTGCGACGGTTCGTAGAACCAGAGCATGAGAAGACCGAAGGTCTTCGAGTGGGGTCCCCTCCCGCTGCCCACAACTCACATCCGGATCTTCCGGAAGAGGTACGCCCCGATGACGGTCATGAGCACGGCGCAGCCGGCCATAACAGCGAGGCTCGCGAGCGGATGAATCTGGGCGGTGCCCGAGAGGCCGTAGCGGATCCCTTCGACGCCGTAGGTCAGGGGGTCGGCGAGCGTCAGGGGCCGGATCCAGTCGGGCAGGCTGGCAATGGGGAAGAGCGCTCCCGAGAGTCCGAAGATGGGAAAGATCACGAAGTTCATGATGAGCTGGAAGCCGTGCATATCCTCCATCCTCGATGCGATGGCGATCCCGAACGCGGTGAAGGTCACGCCGATCAGCGCCATGAACCCGATGGCGACCAGGAATCCGGCGATGCCGGCCGGCTTGAGCCCGATGAAGAGCGCAAACACCATCAGGATCAGCCCCTGGATAACCGCCGTCGTTGCACCGCCGAGCGTCTGGCCGATCATGATCTCGAGCCGCGAGACCGGGGCGACGAGCGTCTCTTTCAAAAACCCGAACTGTTTGTCCCAGATGATCTGGATCCCCGAAAAGACCGAGGTGAAGAGGACGCTCATCGCCACGATGCCGGGGATGATGAATTCCAGGTAGCCTTCTTCCATGCCGGGAATCCGGACGATTGAGTTCAGCCCGAATCCAAGTACCAGCATGAAGAAGAGCGGCATCCCAAGGCTGCCGGCGATCCTGCTCTTCGACCGCAGGTAGCGCTTGACGTTCCGCAACCAGATGGTGTAGACGATATCCACCCTTACCGCCTCCTTGCCCGCTGGGACATGCGTATCGTCTCTTTGCCGTCTGCCCCCTCGTCCCGGATCGTTCTCCCCGTATAGTGCAGGAAGACGTCCTCGAGCGTCGGTTTCCTCACCGAGAGCGAGGTG
This sequence comes from Methanomicrobiales archaeon HGW-Methanomicrobiales-6, assembly GCA_002839575.1. GTDB lineage: Archaea > Halobacteriota > Methanomicrobia > Methanomicrobiales > Methanoculleaceae > Methanoculleus > Methanoculleus nereidis. Next base: position 2,472 of record PGYH01000083.1, on the reverse strand, counting down.
ATGCCGATGCTGCTCTGGTGGATGGCGGTCACGATCCCGGGGATGTGCCGGTCGGCTTCCTGCAGGCGGACCGTCACCGAGCCGTCGTGCCGCTCGATCCCGGAGACCCACGGGGCGGTCAGGATCTCGGCGATTGCGTCGGGGTCGGGCGAGGTTATGGTGACGACGTCGCCGCCGATGGAATGTTTCAGGTTCTCCGCGGTGTCGAGCGCGATGATTGCTCCACGGTCGATGATCGCCACCCTGTCACAGAGCCGGTCGGCCTCCTCCATGTAGTGGGTGGTGAGGATGATGGTGATGCCTTTCTCGTCGTTTAACCGTGCAATGTACTCCCAGAGGTGGTTTCGGGTCTGCGGGTCGAGACCGAGGGTGGGCTCGTCCAGGAAGAGCACTTTCGGCTCGTGGAGCAGTCCCCGGGCGATCTCGAGCCGGCGCCGCATGCCGCCTGAGTAGGTCTTGACGAGGTCGTCTTTCCGGTCAGCAAGGCTGACAAGGGTCAGGAGTTCGCCGATACGCCGCCGGCGCTCCTCTGTGCCGATCCGGTAAAGGCGGCCGTGAAAGTCCATGTTTTCGTATGCCGTCAGCTCTTCATCCAGGCTCTGGTCCTGAAAGACGATCCCGATGGACTTGCGAACATCGTCTTCCCGTGTCACGACATCGTGGCCGTTGACCGTCGCCGTGCCCGAGGTGGGCTTCTGCATCGTCGAGAGCATGGAGATGGTCGTCGTCTTCCCCGCTCCGTTCGGGCCGAGGAGCCCGAAGATCTCGCCGCGTTCGATGGTAAACGAGATGCCGTCGACAGCGACGAGGCTATCGAAGGATTTCGTCAGGTTCCGCGCGTCTATAGCCGGCATGGGTATGGTTCCCTGGTATGGAGGATTCGTATGCATTCGAGCACCTCGTTCAATCCTCAGGCGGCTCCTCCGGCACTGTATCGAAGATCCGGAGCATCTCCTCTGCTATCCGACGAAATTTATCCGCTTTGACAATGGCGATTCCGCGCCCCTCGTCGCCAAGGACCATCAGCGTGTCACCGGGTTTGATATCGAAGGTCTCCCGCGCTTCTTTCGGGATGACGATCTGGCCGCGTTCGCCCACCTTGACCGTCCCGAAGATGTGTTTTTTGCCGCCATGGTCGTGGCAGCGGTGGTGATCGTGGAACATAATTCTACTCACTTATCGTGTATTCTCGGCCGCCGGCCTATCGCGGCCGGCACCGCAGGTATTCCCCTGTCTCCTCCTCTATTGTCCATACCGCCGATGCCTGAAGTGCCCGGCGCGTCTTCTCCCGGGACTGGTGCCCTTCGTCGAGGATCAGGGTGCCGTTCGGTTTTGCAATCCGGTGGAGTTCCGCGAGGAACGCCTTCTGGTCCTCGACCATATGGAACATGTCAAGGGCATAGACGAGGTCTGCAGCCGCGTCGGGGAGGGTCGAGTCGTAGCCCTTCGCAAGGATGGGAACGACATTTGTAAGCCCTTCTTTCCGGGCCCTCCGTGAAACGGATCCGACAGCGAGCTCGTGGACATCCACCGCATAGACGGTGCCGGTCGCACCGACGAGCCCGGAGGCCTTTTTGATATAGCTTCCCGGCCCGCAGCCGTAGTCAACGACGGTCATGCCTTCCTGGATCCCGACCTCATCAAGCAGCCTCGCCGGAGGCCTGAAGCGGTCCCTGATATGTATGGTGCATGACATCAACCGGAAGTAGAAACCCGGCATCCTGTCTGCGCGTTCTGCGGTTTCATGCCCTGTTTTGATCATGCGGGCTCTTTCCTCCCCGTGCAGGCTCCAGGGTGCCTTTGTGGATCTGGTGCAACGTTCTCATGTAATTCATATTTTTCAAACATATATGATTAAACATACTACGTAGATCTCCCTCCCGGCTGCGTCTCCTCCTCCGGCCCCGAGCGTTGCGATGAGAGTAAGTGGGGAGGCCGTCTGCTTTACGGGTCAGGCCGGTCTGAAAACGCGTTGCCCGGTACTACACCCGATGAAACCGTTTCAGAAGCATGAAATGCCCGGGGCTCCGGGCAGCGCTAAAAAAAAGTGTTATTCCTGCCGGCGCTGTGCCTTTCTCTCGGCCAGGCGCTCGATGGCAGGGAGGTCGACGGCACTGCCGGTCGCAAGTTTTCCCTGCCAGACCGCGCGGTCGACGAACCCTCTCCCGATGTCGTTACGGATGACGAGCGTCGTGTAGCCGTCCGGTGACCCGACGGCACCCGCCGAGACGTCCGCGTTCACCGCCGTAAAGTCGGTGCAGACCCGGCACCCGGGCCGGACAGATTCCTCCAGCTCAGCGAGCGGGATGGAGAGGTGCCGCTCGTCCTGCAGGTAGACATCCAGTTTTCCCTTGATGTCCAGGTGACGGATCTCCCAGGGCTCGATGTGCTTGTCGGACTGCAGTTTCCCCTCGACCAGTTTCGCGTAGTCGAAGGTCTCCGTGCAGAAGAGGCCGATCACGAGCCGGATCG
>PGYH01000082.1 GCA_002839575.1 Methanomicrobiales archaeon HGW-Methanomicrobiales-6 | reverse complement strand
GTGTTCTCCGCGAGGAGGTCGTAGCGGGTGAGGTTCCGCGAGACCGACGGGAGGTAGAGATCCGTGCCGCCTGCGTTCATCCCGGCGAGCATGGCGTCGAGTTCGGCCATATACGTCGGGTTTGCCGGTGCCATATGCTCCTCTATGTAGGGGATGAAGAGGTCCTCGTAGTCGGCGGGCGACTGCATAAACGACTCGATCAGGACGTAGTCGATCCAGTCCCGGATTTGCGGGCCGCAGAGGTAGCCGTAGGCATACGCCCTCTCCTCCGGCGTTCCCCATACCTGGAGGACATGGCAGCCTTTCATGACGGCGAGCCTTCCGCCGCCGCTGCCGACGGCGATCTCCCGATCATCGTCGGGGTAGGGCGTCGGGGCGATGAGGGTTACATCGATCCCGGTCGCGGCGTTCCCCGGTGTAACGGCGACCCCGACGGGGGTAAGGTGCGACGGCGTGCAGTACCATCCGGTCGGGTCGCGGTAATCGAGGTGGTCGATCCGGCCGTCATCATCCGTATCCGCCCAGGCGTAGACGGTGTAGTTGCCCGGGGCGAGTCCGGAGATGACGTAATCGCCCGGCGCATCGAGCGCGGCAAAGCCGCTGACGTACTGCGAGCGCTCGGGATGCTCCCCGGTCTCCATAACCCTGATATCCGATGCCGTATACGCCGCGGCGTCGATCGCCGCAACGTAGATTGTTCCTCCCGCGTAATCCCCCGCCACACTCCCGGAGATGAAATCTCCACCTGTCGGGGTGGTGACGTTCGTGCAGCCTGCAGCGGCGATGAGGAGGATCACCACGCCGAGGACGCACACGGGCAGGTATGTGCGCAGAGAGCGCTCTGGTACCCGGTTCATTATTTTTTCTTCCAACGGAGGAGGATAAAATCGTATTGAAGTGTTCCTGTGTACGATACGTGCCGAAACGCGAGAATCCTGGTGAAATTTGCCGGTTATCGGTTTTTTAGGTCCTGGATGGTTCAAGAGTGAGGGGGCGGAGCGTGACGGCCTGCAGGACCTGCCGGGACGGCCCGTTGCCGAAGGTATGATGACGGGTGGAGGCGATACCTCTCACCGGGAGAACGTGCAGACAGCACGGAGGTGAACATCATGGCACACGCGTGGAACCCGGGCGACTACCACCGGCACTCCGCCGCCCAGCAGACCTGGGCGCATGAACTGATAGCAAAGCTCGCGCTTGCCGGCGATGAGCGGGTGCTCGATCTCGGATGCGGCGAGGGGAAGGTGACCGCGGAGATTGCAGCCCGCCTCCCCTCCGGCTCGGTACTCGGCCTTGACGTATCCCGCGACATGATCGCCTTCGCCCGGGAGCGCTTCCCACCGGAGCAGTATCCGAATCTCCGCCTCATTGAGGGGGACATGCTCGACCTGCCGTTCGATGAAGAGTTCGACGTCGTCTTCTCGAACGCTGCCCTGCACTGGGTCGCCGACCACGGCAGGGTCTTTCAGGGTATCGCCTGCGCTCTCCGGCCGGGGGGAAGGGTCCTCCTCCAGATGGGCGGGAGAGGCAACGCCGCGCCGATCATCGCGATCGCGGACGAGACGCTCGCGGAGGATCCGTGGACGAGGCTCTTCGACGGTCCGGCCCCCTGTTACGCCTTCTACGGCGCCGAGGAGGAGCGTGAACTCCTGGAAGCGACAGGGCTCACGCCCCTGCGGGTCGAGTTGATCGGGAAAGACATGGCATTCGACCAGATTGACAGTCTCGCCGGGTGGATCCGAACCACCTGGCACCTCTACCTCGACCGGCTGCCCGAAGAGGCCCGGCCGGCGTTCATCGCCGGGGTGGTGAGCCGGTACGTGGAGAGGTTCCCCTCGCCCGACGGCCGGATCCACGTCCCCATGGTGCGCCTCGAGGTGGAGGCGGTCAAAGAGCCGGAGCCCTGACCCGGGTAGGCGGGTTGAAGAACGTCATCCGGGGGTAGTGACGGGGATCAGGAAGGTTGCCCCGGCCCCTCGCACCCTTCGGCCCGTCGCATTCGAAAACGCTTCGCGTTTTCTCACGCTCCTGCCGCTCGTGATGCTCACGCCAGTCGCGAGTCGCACCTGGCGGTGCTCCCGCTCTGGCTCTAACGAGCCATCGCGCACCGGAAAGTTATATATCCGGACACATGGTATTCGGGCAGCGTATGCGCATACGGGAGAAGACCCTGACGATCCTGCTCGTTTTATCGCTTGTTGCGAACGTCTCTCTCCTGGCTGTCGTTCTCGTGCCGGAAGACGAGATCTCCCCGGCCCTCTCCAAACCGGAGGTAGCCGACCCCCTCCCGACGCCGACCTTGATCCCGCTCTCTCTGGTGAGGGGGGCAGGGAATGGGAGTGCTGCCTCGCTGCAGGTGCCGGTCATCATCCAGACGGTCGAGGTCGATCGGGGCGGCCCGCTTCTCTACGAGGAGGTGACCGAAGAGGGGGCGATGGTGAACGTCTCGGTCGAAGTCGTGCCCGGGAAAGGAAGGGTGCTTGTCCAGACGACGCCCCTGATGGGGATAGCCTTTCAGGATGCTGCAAACCTTGCGGTCGTTGTCGCCGCCGACCATTCCCGTGTGAACCTCACGAGGAGCGACATCATCTTCAGCATCCAGGGGCCGGAGGAGGTCTCCGAGATCGACGGCCCCAGTGCGGGGGCACTGATGACCGCGCTGCTTCTCTCCGTGCTGGAGGACTTTCCGCTCAACGAGAGCGTGACCGTGACGGGAACCATCGATGAGAACGGGAGTATCGGCCCGGTCGGAGGAATCCTCGAGAAGGCCGAGGCCGCCGCAGGGAGCGGCAAAACGCTCCTGATCCTCTCTGACGAGAACAACCAGGTGTTTGATTACCGGGAGGAGGTCCGTTCGTTCGGCGGACTGCGAATAGCGCGGCAACGGCCGGTCGTCGTGGACGCAAAAGATTATATCGAGAAGTACCTTGGCATCCGGGTGAAGTATGTGGATACCATCGACGACCTGCTTGCCGATCTTCGTGCCCCCGTATCTGAGGCCGCCGGGGCTTCCTGACGACGGACGACCGCCGTGGGGGAGGCGCCTGTCGGAAAAAATGCTCCGAAGCCACGGTTGAAAGGGCTGATCCCGGCCGTCAGCAGGACCCGACTGAAGGGTATTTATTCTCTCCCGGGCCAAGTGTCCGGATAGCATGAGATCAGAGAGACTGTTGATCGCCGGGGTTCTTGTGGTTGCTCTGGCCGTTGTCGGGGCGGTTCTGCTGCCGGGGCTCTTCTCGCCGCAGCCACCCGATCCCGGCCTTACCCCCACCCCGGTGCCTGTCTCCGGGAACGGCACGTACGTCAACACCACCTACGGCTATGCTGTCACCTACCCGGAGGGGTGGTTCTACACCGAGTCCGGCGAGAGCGTATGGTTCTCCTCACCGGTTAATCACGAGGAGGTCCGGGTGAACGCAATCCCGCTGAATGAGAACGCCGACGAAAAAGAGGTCCTTGAGGCCCTGAACGCGACCTACATAGAAGATCTCCGCGCCGGCATCGATGCCGAATGGGTCTCCACGACGAACACCTCCCTTGACGGGGTCCCGGCATACGAGTCGGTCTTCTCCGCCCCTATCGTCGAGGAAGACCGCTACACCTTCGTCATCCGGTACGCCGTCAGGGACAACGTCACCTACTCGGTCATGCACACGGTCTTCCCCTCGGAGTATGATATCTACAACGCCGATGCGGCTCCGGTGGCGGAGTCGTTCCGATTCCTCTGACCTTTTTTTAGGCGCCCGCAAAACCGGTTCTCTGTCCCGCAGTGCTTCGTTCCGGCGGAGGTGGTTTCCCGAAAAAAAGGGATGGTTAGTAAGAGATTTGGAGTTAGAGGTGATTCGTTCGGCAGGACGTTTGGGGGAGGTTCCCCGTCACCTGATCTCTTCCAGCGGAATATCGGTGATATCTGGAGAGAGGGTCGCTTCGGGGGAGATATCGAAGTAGGGTTCGATAATCGGGTCGTTTTCACAATCGTGATACTGCGTCTCTCCACTCCGGGTCTTCATCCAGAGGCGAATCTGCTGGAGTAGTGTCACGTGGTTCAATCCTTTCGTCTGCAACGGGTGAGTCCCGCTGTGACATATAGCCGTTCTGATCTCCCGAGCATAAATCCATTATGATACGGGATTTTGCCCGGAGTGCCAATAATCTTTGACGAATTTCAAAAAAAGTTGTTTATTTTCCGTATTTACGGCAGAGGGCGTCGGATCCGGTCACCCCCGCCTGAACATCCTGTCAAGTTTCCGTTTGTCGAACGCTACCACCGTCGGCCTCCCGTGCGGGCACGTCCAGGGGGTCTTTGTACGGGCGAGTTGCGCGAGGAGGCGCTTCTGCTGATCGTGCGTGAGATGGGCGCCGGCTTTCACCGCCCCACGGCACGCGACGATGCAGGTGACCGCTTCCCGCCGGTCGGGAGCGGTTCGCGCTTCGTCGGCGAGGAGGTCTGCGATCGCCTCCCGGACAGTCCCGGGATCCTCGACCGCGCCGAGGGCGGCGGGCACCGCCCGGACGGCGAAGGTATCCCGGCCGAACTCCTCTACCACGAACCCGCCGTCCGCGAGGAGAGGGAGCGCGTCCCGGAGCGCGGCCGACTCCTTCGGGGGGAGCGAGAGGACGACGGGCATGATCAACTCCTGCGACCCGGACGCCGCGTCACGCTGTTCGACGACCTGGTCGTAGAGGATCCGCTCGTGGGCCGCGTGCTGGTCGATGAGGTAGAGGGTGCCGTCGGCCCCCTCCGCCACGATGTAGGTCGCTGCCACCTGCCCGATCGGCTCCATTGCGGGGAGGAGGTTCTCGCCGCCTTCCGTCTCCGTCCGGCGGAGCTGCTTATCAGAGAGGGTGAGTTCCCGGTGGCCGGCTGTGTAGGGCGCTCCGGGCTCGCCGGCCGCCGGGGCCGGTATCGGTTCGGGCTCCTGCACCGCGATCTGCTGCTGCACCGGCTCGGCCGGCGCTTCGCGTGCGAGGTCGTGCCCGGCGAGAGCTTCCTCGACGGCGGCCGCGATCGCTCCTGTGATCTCCCGCTCCCGGGAGAGGCGGACCTCCCGTTTGGTCGGGTGGACGTTGACGTCCACGAGGCCGGTGTCGATCGAAAGTTCGATGAACGCCACCGGGTATCTGTCCTTTGGGAGGAGGGTGCCGTAGCCCTCCCGCACGGCGGCGGCGATCTGGCGTGAGGCAATGCTTCTGCCGTTGATACTGACGGAGATCTGCGAGGGGTTCCCCCGGCTCTCCGATGGCCGGGAGATGTAGCCGCCGATACGGAGGAACGGAAGCCTTCCCTCGACCGGGACGAGCGAGCGGGCGAGTTCTGCGCCGTAGAGGCCTGCGATGGTGTTTAAGAGCCCTTCCGATCGCTGGGTTGCCACCCGTTCTTTCCCGTTGTGCACCACCCGGAAGGCGACCTCGCCGTGGGCAAGGGCCAGGTTCTCCACGGCCCCGTAGACGTGGGCGAGTTCGGTGTTCCTGCTCTTTAAGAACTTCCGGCGGGCGGGGGTGTTGTAGAAGAGGCGTTCCACCGCGATCGTCGTCCCCTCCGGGGCCCCGACCTCGTTCTTCTCCACGATCTCGCCGCCCCTGACCACCAGCCGCGTCCCGGCGAGCGCTCCCCCTCCCCGCGGGCGGGTGACCAGGGTCACCTCTGCGACGGCGGCGATGCTCGCGAGCGCCTCCCCCCGGAACCCGAGGGTGCGGACGGCACAGAGATCGGCAATATCCCGGATCTTGCTCGTCGCGTGGGGGGTAAACGCGAGAGCCGCCTCCTCCCCGGTCATGCCCTCGCCGTTGTCGGTTACCCGGATCTTCGTGATCCCCGTCATGTCTGATGCGACATCGACCAGAATGCTCGTCGAGCCCGCGTCGATCGCGTTCTCCAGGAGCTCCTTCACCACCGACGCGGGCCGCTCCACGACCTCGCCGGCGGCGATCTGGTTCACGGTATCGGGGTCGAGGACCCGTATCTTCGTCATCGTTCGGCGTCCCTGCCGTTTGCAATCCTCTGGAGCCTGCAGAGGGTGGTTAAAGCTTCGATAGGCGTCATTTCATCGGGATTCAAATTTTTGAGTTCTTTGACTGCCGGATTCTCCTCCACGACCCCCTCGCCGGGGTCGACGAGGAGCATCTGGGTGTAGCGGGGAGCCCGCACCCCGGCCGGAAACTCTCGCGTCGATGCCTCCTTCAGGAGCTCCATCGCACGGTCGGTCACCTTCTTCGGGATCCCGGCAAGGTGGGCGACGTGGACGCCGTAACTCCTGTCGGTCGCGCCGGGGATGATCTTACGGAGGAAGACGACGTCCTGCCCGGTGTCCTTCACGGCGAAGTGGAAGTTCTTCACCCGCTTGAGCGTCCCTTCGAGGTCGATCAGGTCGTGGAAGTGGGTCGCAAAGAGTGTCCGGGGACCGGCGACCGCTTTCCCGTGCAGGAACTCCACCACCGCCCGGGCAATGGAACAGCCATCCAGCGTGCTCGTCCCCCGCCCGATCTCGTCGAGGACAATAAGGCTCTGCGGCGTCGCGTTATTCAGGATATTCGCGAGTTCCAGCATCTCGACCATGAACGTGGACTGCCCGGAGGCGAGGTCGTCAAACGCCCCCACCCGGGTGAAGACTCTGTCCACAATCCCGACGGTGGCGTGCCGGGCCGGGACGAAACTCCCCATCTGGGCCATGATGCAGCAGAGCGCCACCGCCCGCATATAGGTGGATTTGCCTGCCATGTTCGCCCCTGTGATGATCATGATCTGGTCGCCGGCGGAATCAAGTTCCGTGTCGTTTGGGACGAACGGCACCGGGAGGTGGCGCTCCACTACCGGGTGGCGGCCGTCGCGGATGACGGTCCGGCCGCTTTCCTCGATCACCGGGCGGGTGTAGCTGTAGCGGGCGGCGACCTCGGCGAGCGCCGCATAGACGTCGAGCAGCCCCACCGCCCGGGCGGTCGCCTGGAGGCCGGCGACCTCCGCTGCGAGCGTCCGGACGAGTTCGGCGTAGATCTCCGCCTCGAGGGCGGTAAGTCGGTCTTCGGCGTTCGCGATCATCGCTTCCTTCTCCCGGAGGTCGGGGATCGTGTAGCGTTCGCCGTTCGCGGTTGTCTGCCGCCGCTCATACTCCGGCGGCACCAGGTGCAGGTTCGGTTTCGTCACCTCGATGTAGTAGCCGAAGACCCGGTTGTAGCCTACCTTGAGCGACTTGATCCCGGTCCTCTCCCGCTCCTGCTGCTGGAACTCCGCGATCCAGTCCTTCCCGGTCGTCGCAAGGTGCCGGAGTTCGTCGAGTTTGGCGTTGAACCCCTCGCGAATCATCCCGCCGGCCAGCGCACGTGCCGGGGGGTCGTCCACGATCGCCCGGCCGATGAGGTCCGTAACCCGGGCGTGGTCGCTCATGGTATCGAGGACCTTGCGGACCCGCACGGGTGCGTCGGCAGGGATGAGTGCCTTTACGTCCGGGATGGCGCAAAGAGACTCCCGGAGCGTCGCGAGATCCCTCGGCCCGGCGTTCCCGTAGGCGATCCTTCCCGCTATCCGCTCGATATCGGCGAAGTCGTCGAGCGTCGCACGAAGTGCCTGCCTCTCAAGCGCGTGGTCGAAGAACCACTCCACCGCATCGAGCCGTGCCTCGATAGCGCCTTTCCCGAGCAGAGGAGCGATCAGGAACGACCGCATCGTCCGGCTCCCCATCGACGTCTCCGTGGCGTCGAGCGCGGCAAGAAGGGTGTTTGCGTCGCCCTCCCCCCGGATGCCCGCGGTGATCTCCAGGTTCCGCAGGGTGATTGCGTCGAGCGCCATGTTCCCCGACGGAACCCGTGTCGAGAGCCCCGAGATGTGGGAGAGGGGCGACTGCTGTGTATCCTGGGCGTAGCGGAGCGCCGCTCCGGCCGCGGCGATTGCCCCCGGTATTCCCGCGCACCCGTAGCCGTCGAGCGTTGCCGTCCCGAACTGCCCGCAGAGCCGCTCGTATGCCGCGTCACTCTCGAAAGCGTCGTCACGGTAGCGGCTCACCGTCACCCCGAGGGCTTCGAGACGGCCGGGGAGCCCGTCGCCGAGGCTTTCGGGGACGATCACCTCCATCGGCCGGTATCTCACGGCCTCCGAGACGATATCGGCATAGTCGCGCCCGCCGCTCCCCGCGGAGACGAAGAACTCGCCGGTGGAGACGTCCAGGAACGCGAGCCCGAAAGTCTCTTTCCGGTCGGGAGCGACCGCCATCAGGTAGTGGGCGCCGGCCGAGGCGAGCATCGAGGAGTCGATCAGGGTTCCCGGGGTGATCACCCTGGTGACGTCCCGCTTCACCACGCCTTTTGCGGTCTTCGGATCTTCCACCTGGTCGCAGATCACCACCTTGTAGCCCTTGTTCACCAGGCGGGCGATGTAGCCGTCGGCGGCGTGGTGGGGGACGCCCGCAAGCGGCATCCGGTCGCCGTTCTTATCCCTGCCCCGGGCCGTCAGGGTGATGTCGAGTTCCCGGGCCACCACGCCGGCGTCCTCGCCGAAGGTCTCGTAGAAGTCCCCCATCCGAAAGAAGAGGACGGCATCGGGGTATCGGGCCTTCGCTGCATAGTACTGCCGCATGGCCGGGGTCGGTCCGTCGGTCATCGCTTCTCCTTATAGAATCCGCATAAAGTCACATAAGGGTACTGTCCCGGGGAAACGGCCGGAAAGGGCTCAGATTTGCTGCACCACTCCGGCGGCCTCCGGCAAACTACATACGTCCGGAACGCGTACCAGGAACACGATACTGTATGTCGGCGACTATCGCAGAAAAGATATTTTCTCAACAGTGCGGCAGGGCTGTCCGCGCGGGAGAGGTTGTGATGGCACCCGTGGATGCAGCGATGATCCACGACATCACCGGTCCCCTGGCGGTTCGGGTCTTTCGCGAGATGGGTGGAGAGCGCGTCTATGATCCCGAACGGATCATTATGCTCTTCGACCACCAGGTCCCCGCCGACTCGATACCGGCTGCCGAGAACCATGTCTTCATGCGGCGGTTTGCGGATGAGCAGGGGATCCACAACTACGACCTCCTCGAAGGCGTATGCCACCAGGTCGTGATGGAGAAGGGGCGGGCGGCTCCGGGCGAGATCATCGTCGGGACCGACTCCCACACCTGCACCTACGGCGCGGCGGGGGCGTTTGCGACCGGCATCGGTTCGACCGATATGGGGTTCGTGCTGAAGTTCGGGGCGCTCTACTTCCGGGTGCCCGAGAGCATTCTCGTCGAGGTCGAGGGCGCGTTCGGCCGGAGGGTCGGGGCGAAAGACCTGATCCTCTCCCTCGCCGGCGATATCGGCGCCGACGGGGCGACCTACATGGCGCTCGAGTTCACTGGCCGGGCGATGCGCGAGATGAACATGGCGGGCCGGATGACCTGCGCGAACATGGCGATCGAGATGGGGGCAAAGGCGGGAATCGTCCAGCCCGATGCAGCCACCTGGGACTACGTGACCGCCCGCCGCGATATCGAACCGTTCGACCTTGCCGGCGATCCGGACGCGGCCTATCGGGAGCGCCGGCACTACGACGTCACCGACCTCGCCCCGCAGGTCGCCGTCCCCCATAACGTCGACAACGTCGTGGATGTCGGAGACGTCGCCGGGACGAAGGTAGACCAGATCTTCATCGGCTCCTGCACGAACGGCCGCTATGAAGACCTCTTCGAGGCTGCGGAGGTGCTCGGTAACGCCGATCGCTTCGCCGACGGTGTAAGGGTGATCGTCATCCCGGCCTCGCGGACCGAGTACCTCAAGGCCCTCCGGGCGGGACTGATCGAGCGGTTCGTCGAGGCAGGGGCCCTTGTGGAAGCCCCCTGCTGCGGTCCCTGCATGGGCGGGGCGTTCGGGCTCCTCGCTCCCGGCGAGGTCTCGCTCTCGACCTCGAACCGGAACTTCCGGGGCAGGCAGGGGAGCGCGCAGGCGTTGGTCTACCTCTCCTCGCCGGCGACGGCAGCTGCGAGCGCCCTCTACGGGGAGATAACCGACCCGAGGGAGGTGTGAATCATGCGAGTCTGGAAGTTCGGCGACGATATCGATACGGATGCAATCATACCCGGGCGGTTCCTCACCATCTACGATCCGGTGGAACTTGCGAAGCACGCGTTCGAGGGGACGAGGGACGAGTTCGCAAAGGAGGCGCGGGAGGGCGACATCGTCGTCGCCGGAACGGGAACACGCACCGCTCGCGCTCCTCGGGGCCGGTATCAGGGTCGTGGTCGCAAAGTCCTTTGCGCGGATCTTCTACCGCAACGCCGTCAACACCGGGCTCCTGCCGCTGGTCTGTCCGGAGGCGGATGCTATCCGGGACCGCGACACCCTCACGGTGGACGTCGCCGCCGGCTACATCGAGGTGAACGGGAAGCACCTCGCCGTCGAGCCGGTGCCCGGGTTCCTGAAGGAGATCGTCGATGCCGGCGGCCTGGTGGCCTACGCGAAAGACCTGGATGAGGTGGAGACATGCAGCACCGGGTAGCCGCAGTCGGCGGAGACGGGATCGGCCCCGAGATCGTTGCGGCGGGAAAGGATGTCCTCGACGCCGCGGGAGAGCGCTACGGGTTCGAGATCGCGTGGACGGACTTCGATATCGGGGCCGACCGCTACCTCGCGACCGGTGAACTCCTCACCGAGGATGATATCCGGGAACTCTCGAAGTTCTCCTCGATCTACTTCGGGTCGATCGGCGACGACAGGGTGAAGCCCGGGATCCTCGAGAAGGGCATCCTGCTTGCGATCCGGTTCCACTTCGACCAGTTCATCAACCTCCGGCCGATCAAACTCCTCGACGGCGTCACGACGCCGCTCGCGAACAAGCGTCCGGAGGATATCGACTTCGTGGTGGTCCGGGAGAACACCGAGGACTTCTACGTTGGTATCGGCTCCCGGTTTGCCGGACGGCGGGAGGAAAAGACCCTCGAGGTCGTCCGCGACATCTACCACGTCAGGTTCGGCCTCGACGTCGAGACCGACGCCGACGAACTTGCCTACCAGATCGGTGTCGTCACCCGGGAGGGCGCAGAGCGGGCGATCCGCTACGCCTTCGATCTCGCCGGGAGGAGGGAGAAGAAGGTCACGTCGGTCGACAAGGCGAACGTCCTCTCCGATGTCTACGGCCTCTGGCGCGACGTCTTCACGGACGTCGCCGCCGGGTACCCGGACGTTGCAACGGAGTTCAACTTCGTCGACGCCGTCACGATGTGGTTCGTCAAGAACCCCGAGTGGTTCGACGTCGTCGTCACCCCGAACATGTTCGGCGACATCATCACCGACCTCGGCGCCATGATCCAGGGCGGGCTCGGGCTCGCCCCCGGCGGGAACATCAACCCCGCGGGGACCTCGATGTTTGAGCCTATCCACGGCTCCGCGCCAAAGTACCGCGGGCAGGATGTCGCAAACCCGCTCGCCACCGTCTGGGCGGGCTCGATGCTCCTCGACCACCTCGGCGAGCACGAGGCGGCGGCGGCAGTCCTCAGGGCAATCGAGAGGAGTATCCTCGAGGGATACGTAACCCGGGATATGGGCGGCGCGAAGAAGACGAGCGAGGTCGGGCGCCACCTTGCCTCGCTCGTGAGGACGGTGTAGGGCCGCCGGTAACTGCAGGCGCCTTCCGGGGCGTTTCCCCGGATCCTGTCTTTTATATCCCCGTACCACCATGATCTTGTAGACCGATGCAAGAAGAGCAGCAAATACCGTGCGAGAACCCGCTCTGGCCCTGTGCGATGACCGGGGCGGTCGCCTGTCTTTCGGGGTTCGAGGACGTCGCCGTCGTCGTCCACGGTTCGAGCGGATGCTACTTCTACCCCGCGTCGCTCGTCGGGGTTCCCATCTACGGGACGTTCCTCGTCGAGAACGAGGTCATCTTCGGCACGGAGTCCCGCCTCGCGGAGGTGATCCGGGAACTCGTTGGCCGCTACGCCCGGATAGCCGTGGTCAACACCTGCGTGCCGGCGATCATGGGCGAGGATATGGCCGACCTTACCCATGAGGGGCAGGTTCTTTTCGTCGACAGCCCCGGGTTCCTCGGCGACCTCGAGGCCGGGTACCGCCGGGCGCTCGATACGGTCGGGCCGGAGGTCGACCCCGACGCCCCCGGCGTCAACATCGACGGCATCTGCCGCACCGATCCCTTCTGCCGGGGGAACGCCCTCGAGGCGCGGCGCCTGCTCAACCTCGCCGGTGCTCCCGTCGCCACCACCTTCTGCCTCGACCGTTACGCCGCGACCCGCCGGGCGGCGCCGTTCACGGTCGGAACGAACCCGGATCTTGCAAGCGGCGTCGGGACCTCTTACGGCTCGCTCCTGGGCCTCGATGCCGTCGGCGAGACCTTCGAGCGGCTTGGTGCCGTTATCGACGGCGTGGATGCCCGTCCGGTCATGGATGAAGTTGCGTGGGCCGATGCCCGGCTCAGGAAGGCCTGCGAGAAGTACCTCAGGAGGTTCGACCCTCCCCGGGTGGCGATCGCCGCCGGAAGCGCCTACGCTGCGTTTGCCGCCGATCTCCTCGACCGGTATCTCGGTGCCGAGATCGCCTGCGTCGCCACCCGGAACGGTTCCGGCGCATCCGGTGACGGCGTCACCCATACGACCGACTTCTCGGTCATCCAGGAGATGATCCGGGACGCCGAACCCGACCTGATCCTCGGCTCCTCCTACGAGGCGGCGCTCTCCCCCGGCGCCGCGTTCGTCGGGCTGACGCCCCCGCTCAGGGACAGGGTCACGCTCTCCTCCCATGCGGTCGCCGGGGTGGAAGGGGCGCTCCGGCTGATGGAAGAGGTGCTCAACACCTGCATCAACCGGAACCGGCGCCCGGGGAGCGAGAGCACGCCCCTATTCTAGGAAAGCGTCAATACTCCCGCTGCCGGATCATCCATGCCAGGATCGGGACACACAGGAGGGTACTGGCTCTTTTTACTCTTCACGACGAATATTGCGCCATGGACCTGACGATCAGGGAATACCGTGACGAGGATTTCCAGGCGGTCTGTGCTCTCGAGCGGGAGAACAGCCCGGGAGACTGCAAGCCCGAGGTCTTCGTCCGACAGGCCGGCGCCCTCTTCGGCGACACCTTCCTGGTTGCGGAATGCGACGGGCAGATCGTCGGCTACACCATCGGGGCTCTCGTGCAGCACCAGCGGGCAACGGGCTGGATCATCCGGTTGGTGGTGGCGGAGCGCTACCGGCGCCGGGGATTCGGGGAGAGCCTCGTTGCCGCTGTTATCACCGGTCTCCGGGAGCGGGGAGCGTATGAGGTCTACCTCTCGGTCGCGCCGGAGAACCACGCCGCCCGGGCGCTCTACGAGAGGCACGGCTTTTTGGAGACGGACTTCTTTCCGGCCTACTTCGGCGAGGGAGGCGATCGCTGTATCCTCCGAAGAGACCTCACCGGCCGGCAAGATTTAATCTGTTCCGATTGAGATCAGTGCGATACCATGTCCCTCACCACCTACCGCATAGGGGAAGCGTTCAAACCGGTGCCGCAGTTCCGGTCGTACCTCTACGCGTCCCTGATCCTGGCCGTCGTCGTCTTCGTCCTGCCGTGGCTCGCTCCCATCGTCATCTTCAGCCGGCTGCCCGTCGCTCTCGCCTTCACCGTCCCGGTGCTCGCCATCGTCGTCTTCGTCGCCTACTGGATACCGCTCTACCACGAGAGCATCGTCTACCGGCTCACCGTCACCGAGGTGACCTGGCAGCGCGGGGTCTGGTTCCGGCAGACGGGGATCGTCCCCTACAACCGGATCACGAACGTCGATATCGCCCAGGGGCCCCTGATGCGGTTCTTCTCCTTCTCGGCGGTCAGGGTGCAGACCGCGGGGTACTCGGCGCAGGCCCGGGCGGAGATCGTCCTCAACGGGATAGCGGACCCGAAGGATCTTCAGGAGAAGATCATGAACTTCGTGCGGACTACCAGGCCGGTCGCCGCGACCGGGGGCGAGCCAGAAGAGGGGCCGGCAGCCGATGCCGTGGTGGAGGAACTCCGGGCGATCCGGCGGTTGCTGGAGAGTCGGCAGGAGCGGTAAAGACTGCCTTTAAAATACCGGGAGGTGGTGGAGGAACTACCTCCCGATAACAATGTCCCGCTTGATGACCAGCACTGGCTGGCGGGCGTTCTTGATCACGTACTCCGAGACCGTCCCGAGCAGGCGGTCGCGGATGTTCGACCGGCCGTGGGAGCCGATGACGATGAGCGAGGCTCCTTCCGCATCGGCCGCGGCCACAATCTCCTTCCCCGGGCTGCCCACAGGCGTCCGGACGGTCACTTTCACGCCCCGCCTCTCAAGCGCCCGGCGGGTATCGAGGATCCGGTGCTGGATCTCTTCCCGAAGCTGGCGCTGGGTCTCGGTCTCCTGGTCGGGAACGGTCCCGAGGAACCCCTGCCCGCCTGAAGCGATCAGCGTGATGTCCTTTGAGTCGATGACGTGGACAAGGACCACCTCCCGGGTTCCGGCCTCCTGCAGTGCGGGGATGTAATCCAGCACTTTCATGGAGGGTTCTGAAAAGTCTGTGGGAAACAGGATGCGTTCAAACATGCGATGATACTCACTCCTGTATTCCCTCTCCGCGCATCGGATATTTAACTTGCGGGGGTGAAGGGGGTGGAGCGGGAAGTCCCCGGTCGAGAGGACCGGGGATGCAAGCGGAGCCGCCCTTCCTCACTTTCACCCCGCACGGCTCGAGTATATCATGCCTCTGCCTGATTATTCTGTTGCCTATGCTTATTTCCTACAAGTATCGAGCATATCCAGACGCAATCACCGAGACACGGCTGAATACCGCACTCGATACCTGTAGGTGGCTCTACAACAAACTTCTGGAAGAATGTACTACTGCGCGGGAACACGGGCTCACCCCGACGATGCGAGGATCGCAGGCGCGGATCGTCACGCTGAAGGAGGAGAATCCATTTCTGAAGGGCGTATACTCCAAGGTGCTCCAGATGGTGAACTATACCCTCTGGAGTAACATCGCCGCTCTCTCCCAAACAAAGAAGAGGAATCGAAAGATTGGCAAACTCCGGTTCAAGAGCGCATGCCGGTATCGGACGCTCAACTACAACCAGTCGGGGTTCAAGATCGACCGGGAACAGAGCACGATCACGTTCTCGAAGATCGGAGCACTTCCGTTCTCGATGCACCGCCCGTACGCTGGCACGGTGAAGGGCGTCCTGATCACCCATTCAGGAGATCGATGGTATGTGATCGTTCAGGCGGAACAGGAGGTCTCCAAACCGAAGAGAGAGGGACGATCCGTCGGGATCGATGTCGGTCTGAACTCGTTTGCAGTCGATAGCGACGGGGCAGTGATCGAGAACCCTCGGTTCCATGAGCACTCGCTGAAGAAGATCAAGAAGCTGCAACAGAGCATTACTCGGAAAAAGCGGTTCTCGCAGAACTGGAAGAAGGCAAAGAGTAACCTGGAGAAGGTCTATGATCATATCACGAACCAGAAGAGAGATTTCCTGCACAAACTCTCCCGCCAGTATGTTGACACCT
>PGYH01000081.1 GCA_002839575.1 Methanomicrobiales archaeon HGW-Methanomicrobiales-6 | reverse complement strand
AGCTCAACAATGTCGTGGTTCTCGGCGCTACCAACCGCCCGGACATGTTGGACGAGGCGCTGCTTCGCCCCGGCAGATTGGACCGGATCATCTACGTTCCGCCGCCTGACCGGGAAGGCAGAAAGAAGATCTTCGAGGTGTACCTGAGAAACAGAGAGATCCTCGCAAACGACGTAAACATCGAGGAACTGGTCGACAGGACCGAGGGTTACGTCGGAGCCGACATCGAGGCGCTGGTCCGCGAAGCAAAGACTTCCGCCATGCGCGAGTTCATCGCCGCAATGGGTGGGAAGACCGAGGAAGAACGGCACCAGGCGATCGGCAACGTGCGGATCACGAAGAACCACTTCGAAGATGCCCTCACCCGCGTGAGAGGCACGCTCGGTATCGACCGGCTGGAAGAGAACGAACGCCACTCCTGGCAGATCCTCTACAACCAGGAGCAGCGGTCGGCACTCGAAGATGCCGTCTCGACCATCAACCGTGCAGGAATGCGGGAGACGGGAAAGATCGAGCAGGAAGTCAAGGACCTGACAAAAGCCCTCAAAGATGCGGTCTACCAGAGGAAGAAAGACTTCGGCGAGATCAAGCGCCTCACAAAGGAGTTGAAGACCAGGATAGAACGCCCGTTGCCGCAGACGGCCATGGCGTTCTGACGGGAGTGCCCCCTCATGGGGCGCTCCCCCCAAGGAGGGGTAATGCAACCCTCTCATCAGCAGAGACGGAAACTACGTGATGCACATGAGTGACAGCCCAGCAGACATCTTCCAGCAACTCAACGAACTGATGAAACGCCTCATGGAGCAGGGGCTCAAAGAGCAGGGAGATCAGAACAGGCCGTTTGCCTACGGATTCAAGATCGTCCTCCATGACGCCGGCAAGACGGAGACACCGGCAAAAGAAGCGGCTCCCGTAGCAGAGCCGGGAGAACCCTCCTCCGAGGGGACCATCGAGCCGATAGCAGAGATGTATACGACCGATGACGACGTGACGGTGGCAATCGATCTCCCGGGTGCCGAAACGGAGGATATTCATCTGTCACTCATCAACGGGACGTTGACGATCATCGCCGGGGCTAGCCAGCTGACCTCAGTGGAGGTGCCGACTGTGGATGCCGATTCCATGCAGTCGAACTACAAGCACGGCGTCCTCGAAGTCAAATTCTCCAGGGGCAAGTCGATCAGGATCGACTGATACGTCGGAGTGCCTGCCGGGTTAGGGCGGCAGGGCCACAATACTTTTCATCGGTTGGAGTATCAGCCCGCAGACTGACCGGCAGGTGCCGGGCGGAGGCTGCAGGGAACACGCTTCTTCTTTCCGTACCCTACCCATTCCAGTTCTTTTCTCAGCGGCATCAGGATAATATCTCCCTGAGGGAACGCGCGATCGACACCGGGGCCATCAGATACGCTTTTCACGAATGCTGCTCCCGTTGATGTCCCTATCACCAATATGCCCTCATAAATCGTCAAAAACGGCAAAAGACAGTATAACAACCCCACAGTTTTCGAATGGGATGTTTGCCGCGAAGGGTAGCCGCAAAGGACGAACCTGAAAATCGGTTGCCGTAGCCAACCTTTTTTCAAGGCAGCAACACCTACATATAGAGTAATACCTATCTACTAGTCGTAAGGGCTATGCCCGTCCAGGTAGTGGTGATTATATGGTTAAGACCACCGTGTCCGTAATTAAAGCAGATATAGGCAGTTTCCCGGGGCACTCCCGCACCCACCCGAAGATCCTTGAGGTGGCCGCCCGGAGGCTCAAAGAGGTAGAAGGCAGCATCCTCATCGACTCGTACGTCACCCACTGCGGTGATGACCTCGAACTGATCATGACGCACACCAAAGGGGAGGATAACGAAGAGATCCACAAACTGGCGTGGGATATCTTCATGGAATGCGCCGGACTCGCCAAAGAGATGAAACTCTACGGCGCCGGCCAGGACCTGCTCGGAGATGCGTTCAGCGGCAACGTCAAGGGAATGGGGCCCGGCGTCGCTGAGATGGAGTTCGAAGAGCGGGGTTCCGACCCGATCCTGATCTTCATGGCCGACAAGACCGAGCCCGGTGCATGGAACTACTTCCTCTACAAGATCTTCGCCGACCCCTTCAGCACGTCCGGCCTCGTCATCGACCCGTCGCTGCATGATGGATTCACCTTCGAGGTCCACGACGTCATCGAGAAGCGCAAGATTCTCTTCAACACCCCCGAAGAGTCTTACAGCCTCCTTGCCTACATCGGAGCACCGAGCCGCTACGTCATCAAGTACGTCTGGAAGAGGGACGGCACGATTGGGGCGTCCACCAGCACCCAGCGGCTGAACCTGATGGCCGGCCGGTACGTCGGCAAAGACGACCCGGTCATGGTCATCCGTGCGCAGAGCGGGTTCCCGGCGGTGGGCGAGGTTATCGACCCCTTCAGGACACCCATCCTCGTGGCCGGCTGGATGCGCGGTTCGCACCACGGCCCGTTCATGCCGGTGGGGGTCGCCGATGCAAACTGCACCGCGTTTGACGGACCGCCCCGGGTCATCTGTCTCGGGTTCCAGGTCTGCAACGGGAAGCTGATCGGGCCTGCCGACATGTTCGACGACCCGGCGTTCAACCGCGTCCGCGACCAGTGCTGCGACCTCTCCAGCGTACTCCGGGCCCACGGGCCGTTTGAGCCGCACCGCCTCTCGCTTGAGGAGATGGAATACACCACCCTCCCGGGCGTCGAGAAGCAGTTCAAGGACCGCTGGGAAGACCTTCCCGAGTAACCCCCTCTCTCTCATTTTATCAGGCGGCTGCTTACGGCCATCTGCCGATCACCGTGGTATGCAATGCCCTTCGGTTGCCGCGGCTCTCCGGGGAAACCTTAATGCATGAATATAACCACATAAGAACAGATGGTTAACGGCATCGTACTCCCTGTAAAGAAGGTTTTTTCGCTTGTAGACTCTAAAGTCATCGTTGAGATCAAGGATGACAGTAGGAAACTCCAGGGACGTCTCGTGGCGGTGGATGAACACCTGAATCTACATATGGACGAGACCACCGAGTATACCGGAGAACAGCGGGGCCGCACCCTCGGGACCGTCGTCATTCGCGGCAACAATATCCTGACCATTGCACCCCTGCTCTGATAGCCATGTCCGACCAGGAGGAAGAAGCACTCAAAGTAATCCAGTCCCATCGACAGGGAGTCCTCCAGAGCGAGCTCTGGAAACTCCTTGATATCGACAGCAGGAAGTGCTCAAGGATTGTGAAGCGCCTGCTGGATGCCGGGTTGATAGAGCGCATTGAGTTCCGCAGCGACGGCATCAAGACCTATCTGCTGCGGGCAAAAAAGCGGGCGATCGATCCCTGCGTCATCCTTGCGGGAGGAGAGGTCCTTCCCTGCATCGGCTGCGATCAGGAGTGCACACCGGAAGAGTGCGCGCTCCTCCTCGACTGGATGTACCAGCTTGCTCTTGAGGAATATCAGGAGTAACGCATTTTTTTTTAGTTGTAGCCGCCCCGACCAGGACCTTGAACCGCAGGTTTCAGACCAGCTGCAAAAAGAGTAAGAACCGGTTCAGGACCGGGCAATCTCACCGGGCGCGCTCTTCTTCGGGCAGACGGCATCGATCACGCCGTGCTGCACGTTGTAGAAACTTTGTGGGACATCAATCTCGCATTCGAGATCGATGACCGTCTCCTCGTCGCCCCCGGTGCAGAGGGTCACGGAGTCTTCCTGAAACGTGACGTACGGGGCACCGTCCGCACGGGCATCCGCCATCGCAGTGATGTAGATGCAGTCATCCCCCTCGACCACCTCAACAGCGGACTCGTCATCCTCTTCTTCAGAGAGATCAAGATATGGCGCCTCCTCGGGCGCTCCACTGATGATGGTGAACCCGATGATCCTGGGGTCCTGGAGAGGCATCTCGCTCAAGATTCTCTCCATCAGCCGCGCAATATCTCTAAACATTTCGTCGTATGGATTATTCGCCATGTGTACCACGTATCCTGTATCGGTTGTTGATGCGCTCGACAATCCCCATGTGCGTGAGGTTGCCCAGTCTCTGTTTCAGCTCATCCGTGGACAGGCTGCTCACTTCTTCGAGTTCCGCGAAGGCCAGGTCGGCGTGGGAGAGGGCGAGGATGATCTCCAGGTCCCCGTCATCCGTTACGAAGTCCCCTCGCATGCGCACGACCTCCGCAAACCTCGATTCGATCTCCCGCTCCAGTTGTTCGAGATTTTCCAGAAGATCGTCACGAGCCCGGACCATTCTCCTGAATGCCTCGAGGTTTCTTGTAAATCGTGTTCTCTGGTTCTCCTCAACAGAGGGAAGCGTAACCCCATCCTGCTTCTGCAGGTTTACGATGACATTGATGTCATGCGAGAGGTAGTAATACTTTCGCCTGCGCTCGTCCTGGCACGAAATGAGGAGTTGCTCACGCTCCATCAACTGCAGGTGCTCTATCACCGCTTTCGGACTGAGCACCAGACGTTCGGATATCTCGGTCACGAAACACGGTTTCTGCCTCAACAGTGCTATTATTCGCCGCCTGTTCCGGTTTCCCAGGATATCGAGGAGACGGGAAACATCACTGCCCTCGAGCATACTTACTAAATGTTAGTGATTTCACCATAAAAAAGTGTCACTCGAAGAGGCGATAGTTCGGCGCCTCATCGGTGATCATAATATTGTGCGGGTGGCTCTCGCCATACCCCGCAGGTGTGATCCTGAGGAATCTGCCGTTCCTCTTCAGATCCGCTATCGTCTTTGAACCCGTGTAGCCCATCGCGGATTTCAGGCCCCCGACAAGCTGGTAGATAACATCCGATACATGGCCCACGTAGGGTGTGACCCCCTCAACGCCCTCGGGGACAAACTTGGTCCTCCCGAACTCCTTCTTCTGGAAGTAGCGATCGCTCGATTCGCCGCTGCTCATGACGCCGAGCGATCCCATCCCACGGTACTGCTTGTAGCGCCGGCCTTTGATCGTCGTGACCCTGCCCGGCGCCTCATCGGTGCCGGCAAAGAGGCTGCCCGCCATGATGCAGTCCGCGCCGGCAGCAATCGCCTTCGCAATATCCCCGGAGAACCGGATGCCGCCGTCGGCGACCACCGGCACGCCAGCCTCGTGCGCCACCTCAGCGACGTTTGCTATCGCAGAGACCTGCGGCACGCCCACGCCCGCGACGATCCTTGTGGTACAGATGGAGCCCGGCCCGATGCCCACCTTCAGCCCGTCGACGGTCCCGGCGAGGGTCGAGGCCGCCTGCTTTGTCGCGATGTTCCCGGCCACAACATCGACGGCCACGCTCGCCTTGATCTCCCTGACCGCTTTGACGACGTTCATGTTGTGGCCGTGCGCACAGTCCACCACCAGGGCATCGACACCCGCCTCGACGAGCATCATCGCCCGGTTGAAGTCGAAGGGACCCACCGCGGCGGCGACCCGAAGTTTCCCGTTCGCATCGCGGTTCGCGCGGGGATACTGCCTCTTCTCGAGGATATCGCGCATCGTGATGATGCCGACCAGGCACCCTTCTGCGTCCACAACCGGAAGGCGCTCGACCTTGTTCGCATACATCGTCTCGAGCGCGCTCTCCGCCGTGATGTCCTCAGAGGCCGTGATCAGCTTCTTGGTCATGTAGCCGGTGATCTTTGCCTCGCCGCGTTTCGGGAGGATTGCCCTGATATCCCTGCGGCTGACGATCCCGATCACGTGATCGTTCTCGATAACAGGCACGCCGCCGATACCGTACTGCCGCATAACCCGTTCCACATCGGTGACCGTGGCCTCGGGACCGACCACCACGACTTCGCGCTCGATCAGGTCCTCAGCCTGTTTGACGACCCTGACCTCGGCGACCTCGCGATCCGCAGGCATATTCCGGTGTATGACACCGATGCCGCCCTCCCGCGCTATGGTTATCGCCATCATCGACTCGGTCACCGTATCCATGGCAGCACTCACAAGAGGGATATTCAGGGGAATACTCCGCGAGAATTGTGACCTGACGTCGGCCTCGTCGGGCTCGACCCATGATTCGGCGGGCTCGAGCAGCACGTCGTCAAATGTGAATGTCGTTTCCATTTGCATCTTCTCGATGTACATACATCACCTGAGCATCATTACTGCTTTCTCCACCAGTTCGGCCCTGACCGTGGTCGACCGATCGCCCCCGCAGACCATCCCCCTGACGCCGATGATCTCCGGGTCGATCCTTTTTAAGGCGTCGAGGTCCTCGAACTTCAGTGAACCGGCAAGGGCCGTCTGCAATCCGAGTTCCCGGTTCTGCCCGGTGAACCGTGTCAGTGTCTCCTCGTCCATGAACTCAAAGAGACTCTTCCCATCTTTAATACCAGTGTCGATCATGGCGACATCGGCCCCGGCATCCGCGACCAGCGGGCTGATGGCGAGCGGCGAGATCGTGCCTATTCTTTCAAAATCAGCATACGCAGCGATGACGACGAATTTCTCGGGAAAATCCCGCTTCACTGCTGTGGTCACCGCCTCGATGACCTCACGGGCACGGTCGGCCCCGTCGAACATCAGGCCGACCTTGATGAAATCAGCACCTGCGTGCGCGGCGCCGTAAGCAGAAAGAGCTGCAGTTCCCGGTTTATACTCATTGTCCCCGATTGCAGCGCTGACAGGCTTCTTGCCGGCGATATCCTTGATTCCCCGGATGATCCAGGGAAAATTGGCGCCCAGCGACCCCTCCGAGGGTTTCTTTACATCGATGATGTCAGCGGAAAGCGAGCTTCTTGCCTCCTCAATGCTGCTTGGACTGACGAGTAATTGCATAGAAATTAATGATCCTTCACCCTAATAGTGATTACGTTGAGGACATGGAACTGATTCTTGCAGTCGATCTGGCAGGCGGCCTTGTGGTGCACGGGAAGTCAGGAGACCGCGCGGGCTACCGCCCGCTCTCCTGGGGGATATCCCCCTCGGCCGAACCGGAAGCCTATCTATCCTGTCTCCGGCCCCGATATCTCTACATCGCCGACCTCGAGAGCCTCGAGGGCAGAGCCCCGCAGGACGACCTCGTCCGGCGCTGCGCTGCCATGGTCGAGCGATGCTACCTCGACCGGGGCTGCCGGTCGCCTGCCGAATGCACGGCGGTCGAGGGAGTGACGCCGATCGTCGGCACCGAGACGGCGGCGAGAGCGATCGAAGACCTTACGGCATACCGAAGAGGGTATCTCAGCATCGACGTCAAAGGTGGCCGGGTGCTCCCCTGGGGCATCCGGCCGGCGGAGATGCTGGCCCGCGCATCGGGACTCTCGTTTGAGGGGTGCATCGTCCTTAATATCGGCGCCGTAGGGACAGAGCGGGGACTCGTCCGGGAGGAAGTCGAAGAGATGCGGGCGTGCTACCCCGGCCGCCTCCTCTACGGGGGCGGGGTCGCCGGGGTCGACGACATCCACCTCCTCGCAGATACCGGGTTTGATGGGGCGATCGTCGCGACCGCCGTTCACCGCGGCACGGTGCCGCTCGAATGGCTCCGGAGGGGACGCCCGTGCTGATCACCATCGAGGGGATCGACGGGAGCGGCAAGAGCACGCTTCTTGTCCGTCTCCGGGAACTGCTCGCCGACCTCGATCCACTCTTCACCCGCGAGCCCGGCGCCACCTGGGTCGGCGAGTCGGTGCGGCGTGCGATTGCCGAACGGATGGATCCGATCACCGAGGCGCTGCTCTTCTGCGCCGACCACGCCGCGCATATCGATACGGTGATCCGGCCCGCGCTCGACGAGGGAAGGCTCGTCATCTCCGACCGCTATGCCGACTCCCGGTTCGCCTACCAGCCAGTCGTCCTCGACGGCGTTCTCCCCGACCCGCTCTCCTGGCTCCGCCGGATCCACGAAGGATGGTCGATCCGGCCCGACCGGACGTTCCTCCTGGTTCTCCCCGTCGAAGACGCCGTCTCAAGGCTCGACCCTGAGAAAAAGAGAGAGTACTTTGAGAACGCCGGAATCCTCGCGCGGGTGCAGGAGAACTACCTGAACCTCGCGGCAGCCGATCCCCCGCGGTTTGTCGTCGTCGATGCGCTGCTCGAAAAAGAAGAGGTTGCGAGGTTCATCGCGGGCGAAATCAGGACGAGTGCCCGATCGTCACGACGACGTCCTCGAGCGTGAGGACGTCCACCTCTTCTCCCGCCACCCGGTAGGCGACCTTCGGCGTGAAGGAATCGGCCGGCACGGGAATCTCCTCGCCGTCGACCGTGACGGTTGCGGGCGGGTTCTTGAGCAGCTCCGGCGGGAACGCCTCCACGGCCTGCATGAACCCGCGGGCCTGCTTCCTGAGCGCCGGGCCGATAATTGCCATGTTGAAACTCACGCCGCTCACGACCTCCTCGAGGCGGGGGGTGCCGGTGCTCCACCGGGCGTCGGCATTGAGGGCACGCCCGGCGTCACCGGCGTCATCGACCGGTTCCGGCGCGTAGATCATGACGTGTCCGAGCGGGGCGTTCAGCGCCATGCCCTTATCATGCTTGTAGCGCCGGAGTTCGGCGACCGTCTTCACGAGGAGATCGCCGTGGCGCCGCGCTTCGTCGTCGGCGTATGAAAAGTCCGGCCAGGCTT
Organism: Methanomicrobiales archaeon HGW-Methanomicrobiales-6; assembly: GCA_002839575.1. Taxonomy (GTDB): domain Archaea; phylum Halobacteriota; class Methanomicrobia; order Methanomicrobiales; family Methanoculleaceae; genus Methanoculleus; species Methanoculleus nereidis. The sequence continues at coordinate 1,632 of PGYH01000081.1, read as the reverse complement.
CTTTGTGCACGCTTCTCCCGGTGAGGTTGTGGTAACACTCTTCGGCGAAGTGGGGAATAATCGGGGCAAGCAGGCGGCAGAGGACGTCCATGGTCGTCCGGAGCGCGCTGCAGGCACTGACCCTGCTGCTGTCGTCCGCATACAGGCGGCCTTTCGCGACCTCGATGTAGTCGTCGGCGAGCGCGTTCCAGGCAAACTCCCGGATCGCCTTGAGCGCCCGGTCGAACTGGTAGCCCTCCATCGCGGCGGTGACCTCCGCCACGGTCTCGGAGAGCCGGACGAGCAGCCACCGGTCGGTGAGTTCCGTCACCGGTGCATCGAGATCAGCCCCCTTCTCCAGGTGCCCCATGACGAACCGGAAGATGTTCCAGAGCTTGGTCTGGAACCGGGACGCGGCGACGACGTCGTTCCAGTTGAACATGATGTCCGAACCGGTCGCCGCGCCTCCGGCACCCCACTGCCGGAGCGCATCCGCACCGTACTGCCCGACGATCTCTTCGGGGGAGATAATATTGCTCCTGCTCTTGCTCATCTTGAACCCGTCTTCCCCGAGCACCATGCCGTTCACCAGGATCTCGTCCCAGGGATGGCTGCCGACCAGCGCCTTCGCCCGGAGGATGGTATAGAACGCCCACGTCCGTATGATGTCGTGGCCCTGGGGGCGAAGCTGCGCCGGGAAGTATGGGGGTTTGCCGGTTCCATCCCACCCGGTGACGTGAAGCACCGATATCGAGGAGTCCATCCAGGTGTCGAGCACGTCCGTCTCGCCGGCGAAGTCCGATCCCCCGCACTGCGGGCAGGGGGTCTTCGGCATATCGACCGTCGGGTCGATCGGGAGGTCTTCCTCGGCCGGAAGGACCATCTCGCCGCAGGTGGTGCAGAACCAGACAGGAATAGGCGTCGCAAAGATCCGCTGCCGGGAAATGCACCAATCCCACTCCATGGAGTTCGCCCAGTTCTCCATCCGGGCGAACATATGCTCCGGCGTCCAGGAGACCTTCCGCGCCGCATCAAGGATCTCGTCCTGATGGACCCGGACGAACCACTGCCGTTCCGAGAGGATCTCGATTGGGGTCTTGCACCGCCAGCAGGTCCCGACCCGCTGCTCGAGTTCCTCCTGCCGCTTCAGGATACCGGTTTCTTCCATATCGCGGAGAATTGCCTCCCGGCAGGCCTCGGATGACATCCCCTCGTACGGGGCCGCGGTCGCGGTCATAGCACCTTGCCGGTCGATCGCCTTGCGGAGATCCAGGCCATGCTGTTTCCACCAGTAGACGTCCGTCTTGTCGCCGAATGTACAGATCATCACTGCACCGCTGCCAAACTCCGGGTCGACCGCGACGTCCTCGATGACCGGAACATCGTGACCGAAGATCGGGACCGTAAGCTTCTTTCCCTTCATCCCGCGGTACCGCTCATCCTCAGGGTGGACAGCCACCGCAACGCAGGCCGCGAGCAGCTCCGGCCGGGTGGTGGCGATCTCGACGCCGTCGAAGTCGAAGTAGTTGAGTTTGGTGGTGCGGGGGGCGTAGTTGACCTCGGCGAACGCGATTGCCGTCTCGCACCGGGTGCAGAAGTTCACCGGATGCTCGCTCTGGTAGATGTCGCCGGCTTTGAGCATCTGCAAAAACG
>PGYH01000080.1 GCA_002839575.1 Methanomicrobiales archaeon HGW-Methanomicrobiales-6 | reverse complement strand
GTAGAAGGCCGCCCCCGCCGTGATCAGAAGCCGTAGCGCGTTCATCCCATGACCACCCCGAGAATGACGATGTAGATGACGAGCGCTCCCGTCACCAGGGTCTGTATCGTCACGGTGTCGTAGGGCGAGAGCATGGGCGTGACGGCGCAGACGAACGAGAGCGATACCAGGACGAGGAGCATCACGAGCAGCGTCAGGGCAAGCGGCAGCGAGCCGATGAAGATGAGGACGAACGCGTAGAGGAGCACGTAGGTCTTGAGGCCGTACGCCACCTCGAGCGCGGCGCGCCAGACCCCGAAGTGTTCGGTCATGTTGCCGCTCACGATCTCCTTCGCTTCGATGATCGAGAAGGGGCCGTAGTGCATCTTGGAGAGGATCACGAGGTACATCGCCACGGCCGCCGGGAACGCGAGGATGAGGAGCGGGCCGTGAACCTCCTGGTAGGCCGCGATATCCGCGATCGAGAGCGAGTGGGTGAAGAAGTAGATGGCGACGACGGTGACGAGGAGTGGCAGCTCCGATGCCGCCGATATGACCGACCGGATAGCCCCGAACTTCGTGTATGGCGAGCCCGTCGAGAGCCCCATCCCGTGCTCCACGATCTTATGGAGAAGGTAGACCGCAAAGAGGAGGAGGATGCTCCCTCCCGAGAGGAGGATGAAGAGGGCTCCGCTCCAGATGGCGATGGCGACGAAGACAATCCCCACAAAGAGTGTCTGGCTGGCCGTCTTTGGTATCCAGGTCTCCTTGAAGGAGAACTTCAGGGTGTGCAGGATCTCCTGCCAGATCGGCGGTCCGGGGCGTCCCTGGACTCTCGCGATGACTTTCCGGTGGATGCCGTGGAAGAGCAGGCCGATGAAGGTGGCAAAGAGCAGGTATTCGATCATGTCAGTATCCTATGAACGGGATATCTTCTTCTCCGGGTTTTGCGTTCCACCACAGTGCGATGAAGATGACGAAGGCAGGGAACATGACGACCGCGACGAGTTCGGCAGCCCATACCGGGAGGTATCCGAGAGCGGCAAGGAGCCCGGCTGCTACCGCGATAATGCCCGCCGCAAGTCCAATGACCAGTGATGTCTGTTTCTTCATGGCCAATCACATCGATATGACGATCTCCGTTACGCGCAGGAAGAGGAGGAGCGAACTGACGTGCACCATCAGGATGAACGGCGCTCCCTGCGCCCTCGTTATCTCCGCTTTTGCAATGTAGAACGGCGCCATCCCCTCTCCCATGACGCCGAGTACCAGGAACGCCTTCGCGATGAGGGGAACCGCCATCGCGCCGCCGAAGAGTTCCCACATGCTCAGCGTGCCGGTGCTGGCGAGGACGATCGCCGCTCCTCCAAAGAGCGGGATGGAGGCGAGCATCGCGACGATGCCGTACTGGAACGCGGCGTTTAAGACGTGCCGGTTCCGGTAGGCCGCGACGATGCCGATGTTCGTGATCCCCACCATCGAGGCGAAGAGGGTGAAGTTGAAGACGTCCCCGGTCACCATCGCCCCGAGCGTGGCGAGCCCGCAGGCGATCGCCATGAACCGCTGGAACCGCAGGAGGTCCGGGTCGACCACCTTCGTGTAGTAGGCGTCGCCGCCGAACGCGAAGTCCACCTGACGCTCCGGGCGGCTCACGATGGCGAGAACCGTGAAGATGAGCGCGAAGACGAAGAGCGCCGCGGTGTAGGGGCTGAAGTAGGTGACGATGTCGCCGAACTCCAGCACGAAGAGTTCCGGCCCGCCGATGTTCGTCGTGGGGAGGTTAAACATCCGGACCGCCTCCGCGCATCGTCCCGACGAGGGACATCTTTGCCATCACCTTCAGTAAGATCGCCCCTCCGGCGATCATCACCCCGAAGAACCAGTATCCGGGGAGGAACATGAAGATGAAGAACGCTCCTATCCAGAACGCCCACGCGTAGCCGCTCACGGTCTCGATCAACTCGAACTGCTCGGTGTGCCCCCGGCACATGAAGTAGAAGACCGCACCGACCGCGGCGATCACGCCGCCGGTGAATCCCGAGAGGACGATGCCGTAAGCGACCAGGATCAGCGCGAGGATGCCCGGAGCGCTGTTCATCACCTCGATCCGGAACGGCGGTCCCGTCGGCGCCCGGAGCCCTTCCTTCGCGATGTAGACCTCCGAGACGGCCATCAGTTCGGATATCCCGACGACCAGACCCGGGAGGATGAGCGCCTCGGCAAGGTCGGTGGCGACGAGCGCGATCAGGACGAGGGCGAGGATCTCCGCGAGGTCGGTGAGGAGGATCCGGTGCAGGTCGTCCTTCTCCCGGACGAGGGCGGTAAACCCGATGATGATCGCGGCCGCGACGACGACGAGGCCGACCGGGTAGGCGACGTCCATCAACTATCCCTCCTGAAGAGGTAACTCGCGATCCCGAACGCCACGAAGAGGATGCTCGTCTCGACGACGGTATCCAGCCCCCGGGTGTTGTAGAGGATCTCGTCGATGATGCCTCCGGGGTGAGCGACGATCGTCGTTCCCATATGGTGGGTGGTGTCGGCGAGCCACTGGCTGAACGGTGTCAGGTAAGCGGTCACGTAACCGGCGTAGGGCGAGTTCTCCGGGTACTGGGCCTTCACGGGAGTCGTCCCGAAGGGCACGCCGCCCCGGTCGTAGGGGTCGAGGGTGCTCTCGGGGTCGAGGGTCTTTTCGTAGAGCTGGTCGTTCTGGTAGGCGATGAACGGCAGGCTGACGAGGCCGAGCACGACGACGACGATCGCGAGGAGCGCGTAGAGCGCGGTGAGGTTCTCGACCCGTGAGATTATCACCGATATCCGGGTGATGATCGACCGGTTTGGCGTCATTCTGCTGCCTCCTTGCGTTCGATGGCCCGGACGAGGACAAAGGTCGAGATCGCCGTAACCCCGATGAACGTCAGCAGGGCGAGCATCTCGTCGTAGGCAAGCATGATCAGGAGGAGCCCGAACCCGGGGATCTCGAGGCTGATCAGCCTCCCGAGATAGGTCATCGGGCGCGGGAACCCGGCGGCGATCACCCCGATGATGAGGATGATGCAGCCGAGGATGAACTCAGGCGTCATGGGCATCCCTCCTGCAGATCAGCAGTATGATGATCGTGGTGACGGGGACGATCAGGCTAACGGCGATGAGGACGTCCAGGTAGCCGCGGGCGGCGATGAACGGCGCGATGCCGCCGAAGACGATCCCGACGGCGATCAGTTTGCCGAAGCGGTCCCGCTGGAGGTGGGCGCTCACCGCCCCGATGAGCGCCACGGCCGCGAAGAGGAGGACGAGAAGGTCATCCACGCTGCTCACCCCCCGCGTAGGTGCTCGCTATGGCGTTCGCCTCGAGCGTCGAGCCGACGAAGTAGGCCGCAGCCGCGACGAGGGCGAGCGGGTGGTTGAGCAGCAGGACGATCGTCCCGGCGATAGCGAAGTTCATGACGTTGACGTAGGGGAGTTTTCTCCCCGTGTTCTTCTCGACGGTGGCCCTGATCGCGGCAAAGACCGCCAGAGCGGCTACGAGGTAGATCGCGATCACTCTCTAACCCTCCAGAGCCGCGCAAGAAGCCGGCTCGCGTGGGCGTGGGAGAGCCCCTGGATGGTGAGGATGGCGATGACCATGCCCGCGATGAAGTCCGTTGCGGCGAATCCGACCTGGGTGAAGCCGTAGACGACGAACGTGGCGAGGACCGCGCCGGTGGTCCCGGCGTAGCCGGGGTCGTGGCAGATGCGGTTGCCGATGAAGACGAGCGCGGCCGCGACGAGCCCGCCGGGGATGCCGGCGACGTAGACGCCGCAGGCGGCAAGGAGCGTTCCGGCCGAGGCGTCGGGGGAGCAGACGATGTTCCCCATCATGGTGCCGCCACTAAGAGCCCCGCCGCCGGCCTCGATATCCCGCGCGATGGCCGATGCTCCACTGACACCCCCCGCCTCTGGCAACCGGAAGAAGATATCGACGGTTACGAAGAGTATCCAGGAGATGATCGCTGCCGCCAGGATGTGGAAGAGTTCGCCCAGCATTTTATTTCAACTAAAGGAAAATACGGTCAAGCGATTCAATAAAGGTTTTGTTGTTAACATTTCAGGCCCGATTTGGCCGAATTACGCCTCCGGCGCCTGTCCGGCATGATAGCCTCTGGTTGATTTTGTATGGTATGTAATAGGTTTTATATACAATATATTTTTCCACGCCCTTTTTCGGGGATTCTTTGCGCCGGAACTTCCGAAAACCGGGCCCGGGGAGGGTTGTTCGGCTCGGGGTTCGTGCGCGGCCGGTACCGCGCACGCCGTCCGGCGGGCAGGCACCCGGGGGACAGGTCCCCGGCGGAAGACGCCCCCTGTGGCGCCGGGGAACAAGTATAATGCTCCGGGCGCCGATGTATATGCACGCGGGGGTTGCCGAGCCAGGTCAAAGGCGCTGGATTTAGGGTCCAGTCTTGAAGAAGTTCAAGGGTTCGAATCCCTTCCCCCGCATTACCGATTTTTGTGTAGGCATCACGCCGGCAGGCGATGCCCCCGGATGTCTGCCGGCCGCGCCTCTCTTCACGCGCTCTCGTTCCTGTGCCGTTTTCGGCTCACCCTATCTTGCTGCAGTATCATCCATCGGTCGGACGTTCACCGCCTTTGCAGCCCACTCGTTCTTCTTCCGGTTAAACGACGGAACAACATCGAATACAACCAGGCTCCGGTCTTCCGGGGCCCAGGTGAGCTCGTTCTTGAATCCGATGTATCCGTCAGCGTCCGGCGGGTTGATGAAGAAGTACTCGCGCTCCGGATGCCCGAGATAGATCCTGCCAACTACCCCCTCTGCAAGCGGCTTTTCCCGCTCATACTGCGCCGTCATGGAACCCTGCTCGGTTTCGCAGCTGCTCCAGTGGCGGCTGCACCGATAGGTGAGTTCCTCGACGGAGTCCTCGATCGAAGAGATGCCGTTCTCATTGAGGCGCTGCTGCAGCTCGGCAGGGACGGACCATGAGTTTCGCATCCGGATGGCCGTTGCCAGCGTATAGTGGTCGCGGGCCGCGTCCAGGCGACCGACCTGCTTGAAGATGTCACCCATCTCCATGAAGTATCCGACCATGAACTCCGGGCGCTGCCCTGCCTTCACGGCCCGGGCCATCAGTGCCAGCGCCTCTTCCGGGCGCCCGAGCTGGTGAACGACCTTCCCGTACTCAAAGAGATGGTAGAAGTCCGGCCGGACGTTCCGGCAGAGTTCATCAAACGTTTCTGCCGCTTTTTCGTACTCGCCGATGCCTGCATATGCTGTGGCGAGGTCGTATGCAAAGAATTTGTACTGGTTGGGGAACTTCTCGATCGCATCACGGCAGAGGGGAAGGGCTTCTTGTGCGCGCCCGGTGCCGATGAGCCCCATGTTCCGGTAGTGATACCAGCGGGCAAGGTAACTCCAGCCTTCTTTTCCGTCGGGAAGTTTCATCCCTGCCGGGCTGAGCAGCGACGGATCGACCCGGGACGTCCATGCTGCCAGTGTATTCCAGTCTTTGGCCTCCTTTGCCGGCCTCATGATGGCGAAGGCGATATGGCTCACCGCCTGTGGGGGCGGGTTTCTGGAGAGGGCCTTCTCTCCGCAGGCATGGAGCACCGGGACAGATGCCCCGTTCTCTGCCATCCCCTTGACGTAGTCGGCGTATGTCCACGCGACCTCAAGGTTTACCCAGTTATGATCGGGGTAATGCGCGGCGATATCGTCGGCAAAGGTCATCGCCTCGTTGATGGGGCGCAGTTTCCGGAGACAGTGCAGCAGGCCTGCAGCAGTAAATCCATCGTGATGCTGGCCGTCCCAGAGCTCACGATAGATCTCCAGGGCATCCTTATACATTCCGTTCTTTCTCAGTTTGTTTGCTTCCCGTGAGCGGTCTTCAGGGGTATCCATTTCACTCCCTCCTTATGTTCTGGATTTTCCCCGAGGCATAATTAAAGAATGCCATCTCCACATCGGCGTTCAGCCAGATCCCGCGCTCGCGAAGTCCTGCATTGATGAGCGCTTCCGGGTGCGGGCACGGTTGATCTAATGCATTGAGCTGCGCTGCTGCGTAGGTCAGGATGGCGGTCCATGTGCCGTATTCTTCCGGCCATCCCTGTTGACCGGAGAGGATCGCCCAGCGCCCATCGACAGGTGTTGGCACCGAAGACCCGGACGATCCGGGTGTCGATCGCTCCAAAAAGTTCCGGCGCGGCGAACCGCAGGAGCTTGCTGGTATAGGTAGGGCCAAACCCCCGTATCTGGTCGCCAAGTACACGGATGGCGTTCTCCGGGTTCTCCCGCACCCATCGGGCAACGTCCCCGTCCTCAAAGAGGGCGATCCGGATCGGAGCAGGCGCCTGGATCCGCTCGATGCCCGGCAGCCCGCCCCACCGCGCGATCGCTTTCAGGTGTTCCTCGGAGAGCGTTCCGGCTCTTGCAGCATCACCGATCTCACGCTCAAGCCGGCAGATGTCAGGGAATCCCTTCTGCCACCGGTCCCGCTTCCACGCATACGTGCGGTAGAGCTCCGGGAAGTTGCAGGTCTCGGTCAGGTTGTCGATACAGTCTTTTACCGATGGTTTGAGATTCCGGTCATTCATTTCTGGTTCCTCGTGCGAGCAGGGCTCCCCCGTCGCCCTGTCCCATTGTTGTATACGCACAGGGAAACAATTAAAAAATTCACGTGACTATTGTGAATATTGTGAAGAGTTTTGATCCGATTCAGCCTGCCAGAGCCGATGGCCTGAACGAGCGGGTTCACCTGATCCCGCTCGGCCACGAGATCGACCGGGCGGTAAAGCCATTCAATACATACCGGGCCGAGCGTGCGTACGTCATCGTGGTTCCGGACAACGCCGACCTGAATGAGCAGATGCTGGAGAAGCAGCGTCACTATACGAAGAAGGTCTGTGAGGGACTGCTGGCGGCGGGGGTCCACCCCGAGGTCATCTACTGCAATATGTTCGATATCCTCGATGTGCTCCGGGTCGTCTCCTCCCTGATCGTGAGAGAGAAGCGGCAGGGGAACGACGTCCTCATCAATATGTCGGCCTGCGGCAGGATGACGTCGGTGGCCGTCACCATGGCGGCGATGGTGCATGGGGTAACGGCATACTATGTGCATGCGGACCGCTATGCAACGGGTGACGATGCCCCGCTTGAGGCAGACCATGGTCTGAGCATCGTGGAGACCGGGCGGGTCGAACCCCTGTACAACTTCTCCATCATGATGCCGGACGCCGAGTGCCAGTTGCTGCTGTGCGAGCTCTACCGGCGGGGGCAGGGGATGACCAGCAAGGACCTCTTTACCTTCTTCCACGAAAAAGGAGTTGAGGGCTACAAGTTTCTGCCCGAAAAGGAAGACAAAAGTGGCGGGTATGTTTCAAGTTCACTGAACCGGGAACTCCTCAACAGGACGAATCGAAAATACCTGCATAAACTGGAAGCCGCAGGCTACATCACACGCATCTGGAGCGGCAGGCATTTTTCTGTTCACATCACCGATGCAGGGAGGTATATTGCCTGTGTGAGCGGTCTGCTTGGGGGTGGCGCTGAATAAACTGGAAATAGATGGATGGCGGCTCCGGCTTGTATCTCGTGTGGCCCGTTGATGGGGCCAGGTAGGGGTGGTTGAGTAATAGCTCCTGGGCGGGCAATTATAAATTTTAGGAAAGGTTTAGACGTACTATTGATGTTCCCCGAGTTAATTCAAATTTCCCCTTTAAATGGAGCGAGATGAATGGTTAAAAATCATTTTGGGAGACTAGAAAAGGTTGATCTCCGCGCAGGTTGGTCAGATGAAGCGCGGGATTTTACACCCTGGCTTGCCCAGACCGAAAACCTTGAGATCTTGGGTGATGCTCTTGGCATGGAACTGGAGCCCGTCAATACTGAGCAGGGGGTGGGTCCTTACAAAGCTGACATTCTTGCAAGAGATCTTGCTACCAATACAAATATGCTCATCGAAAACCAGCTTGAGAAGACAGATCACTCGCACCTTGGCCAGATAATCACGTATAGTGCTGGACTTGAGGCTAAGACCATCATCTGGATTGCCAGAAGATTCACCGATGAGCATCGTGCTGCACTCGATTGGCTCAATCAAATCTCAGATGAGTTGCTCAATTTTTTTGGCATTGAGGTCGAATTATGGAAAATTAGAGATTCTTCGCCCGCACCTCGATTCAATGTCGTATCCAAACCTAATTGCATGGACGAAGTCAATCCATGCCTCAGGACAACCTTCAAATTTAACGGAATCACAAAAAGTCCAGTTGGAGTATTGGAGTGGTTTTAATGAGTTTCTCGAGAGTGCCTGCTCCAAATTGAAACCCCGGAAACCGTATCCGCAGAATTGGATAGCATATGGGATCGGAAAAAGCGGCTTTACGCTGGCCGCAAAAATAAACCAGCGTGAAAAATGGATTGATGTCGAGATTTGGGTAGGAGGTCGGCATCGAGATACATACTTCCAGCAGTTAAAGGAAAATTTTGAACAGACTGTTGCAGAGAAACTAAATCCTCAGATTGAATGGATCTATCGGCCAGATCGCATCGATCATCTCATTCGCTTGGTTCGACCGATGACGGATCCTGCAAGCACTTCTGAATGGCCTGAACAATTCGCATGGATAGAAAACAACCTTAATATGTTTCGTGAGTTCTTCTCCCCGGAAATTAAAAGTCTGAACACCTTCGAAGATGGGGATGTCGATACCATAGGGATTCAGCGGTTGGAAAAACACTGAAAGTTCGCTCGCACAATCCGCGGGAGCAAAGACACTGTCTGTGTCTATGTATGCGCGGGAGACCCCCTAGCCTGCAGCCATGCCTCTGCCATTGTGAGGAGCAACCTGGAGACGGACGTGATCATAACTGCAAGGAATGGATTGAAAAGCGGCCGGATCTTTAAAAAAGGTTTCAGAATCACGCGGATCTTCGATCGCCGGATATCTCCGGGATGCGCTCCCCAAAAAAGGGCGGTTACGAGCGTCTGCGCAGGACATACCCTGCGAGCGCTATTCCGGCAAGCGCTGCTGCCCATGGGAACGGGGCAGCCATGGCATCAGGCTTCGCCCTGCCGGAGGGGGCAGCGTCATAGACAAGGGTCAGCGTCGTGATACCATCGATCGCCTTCTCTGCGGGGACTGCCTCTCCGCGCAGGGCGAGGGGCCAGATGTCACTGTCGATGCCGAAGGTGTGGTTGTCCGCCTGGTTTACCACGAGATGGTCTCTGCTTCTCATGATCTCGCTGGAAGTGAAGGATACCGTATCGCCGTCTGTATTCTCCAGAATGACCGTGTAGGCGTCATTCTTCGCAAGGGTCACATTGTATGCCTTGTTGTCGACGAGGTTTTCGTCATGCTGGCATGCGTCGTCCACCCAGCCCACCAGCATATAGAGGGGCATCCCTTTCCAGACATGCCCGTCGTCGCCTGTATAGGTCATCGCATGGCCGTGTGCCCGTTCGCCGCAGGCAAGGCCCTGTTCAAACTCCTTTTTTGAGATCGACGCGGTGAGGTATCCGGAGAGGTTCAGCGCCCAGTCCGCCTGTTTACGGGGGTAGATCTCCAGTTTCTCAACGTTCCGGACGGCGAGTCCTGCTGCGGACGGATATGAGGTCCCTGCACACCAGTAGTACCGCCAGTACCCCGGGTCGGTGCATTCCTTCATGTCCTGGTTGCCGAAGACCTGGTCCGGGGAAAGGAAAAAGAGCGCGGGGCCGCCGGTGTATTCAGGGACAAACCCCTCTTTTCTGGTCTCCCATGCGAGAATTGCCGTACCCTGGTTCTCTCTTGGTGTGTAGATGTTTTCGTACATAAGTTCGACGACATACCCATCTGTCGAGGTCATCCGCAGTTCGTCTCCTTCCTGCATACCGCCCACAAGGTCACAGAGGTCGGAGATGGCGGTGCCCCGGGGAGCTTCCCGGACCTTTTCGAGGTTCTTGTCTTCTTTGGGGTTCCAGAGATCGGCGGTGTCGAAGGTCGGGCCCTGGAATGAGTAAGTAGTCGCGCCGTCGCCCTGGACGGGCAGGTGGTCTCTCATCCATCTGCAGTCAATGGTAGTGGCGTTCAGCACGTTCCCGCCCTCTTCATCGTACCGGATGACCATGAGACTCACCGCATCTTCCGTCTCTCCCGTAATCGCAGCACCGGTGAGGGTGATGTCCATGATGTTCCCGATACCCATGCCGGGGGGTACGTCCTCACCGACAAGGATGAGGGGTGCGATCTTGATATCCCCGTCCTGTTTCGGCAGGAGCCCGCCGTTCACCGAGTCGGCGACACAGAACCCGGTGTCGGTCAGGTCCGACGGGGAAAATATGCGGTCGTGCCAGTCGGTCGCCCGGATGATGATACTGTAGCCTTCAGCGGCGCGAGTGGCATTGAAGGTCGCAGGGTCCGCGTCGTCCACCATGCCGATGAGCAGTTTGAGGGGGACGCCGGTATAGCTACTGCCATCGGACGCGGTATAGGTAATGCCGTCTCCGGCCTTGATCTTCCGGAACGCATCCGCGGAGACCGTCTCTTCCCCGACACCGTTGAGGGTAAGCGTCCATGACGCTGCCGTGCTGTCGGCGGTGCTCTCCGCCGTCACAATCCCGGTTGCACCGGAGAGGAGAACGAGTGCCGCCATGAGGCAGGTGAAGGGCGCCCTCTCCTGCCGGTATCCTGCTTTTGGTATCATATTGTTCACTATAGCATACAGAAGCCCTTCATAAATGGCAATCGAAGACATCCCGTGTTAACCTCTTTTGATTACACCTCTTCTCCCATCGATTCCTGCCGTATACGCTCCATCCTATGGTGGCGTAGTGGATGCAGCTATTGCCGGCTCTGTTGAAGTGCTTCAGGCAACGTGACTGTGGCGATGCAAGGGGCCGTCACGGCAGTAGTGATCAATCTCTCCTGTCCAGTTCCCGGATCCTCTTCACTGCGTCCTCCCTGGCATACCGGTCCTCATCATCGAAGATGGCATCAAGGATGTGGTGGAGACACGCGAGGCGTCATAGATCACCACGGCATCACGGTAGATTGCGTCGGCAAGGTACGGGCTCACGGCGTTCTCGGTGACAAGATCCACCTTCATACCAAGAGCCCTGGTGAGTTCGTCCTCGATCCGGACAAGCGAAAAGAGGCTTTTTTTGCGGGCGAACCGGACCAGGATATCGATATCGCTCACCGGGTTGGCGGATCCCCGCGCATAGGGGCCGAAGATCGCGATCCACTCGGCATCGTTTCTCGTGAGTATTGTGACGACAGTCTCGCGTGCCGTCCTGGTTAATGTGCGTCCTGCCGTTGCGCCCGGCCGTATCTATGCTGGTTAGTATGACGCTCACCGCGTATCAGTCTTTTGAGGGACGAAGCGGCTCCCCGGGGAGAGGGGGGTGGTTGGCCTCTTCCCCCATCCTCGCGGCTCGCCGGCCGCCTGGAGAGAAAAGGCATCACGGCCCGCCCGGTTCCGCTCTTCCTGCCCGTGCGGGTCGTCGATGGGAGGGTGCAGGGCGTCGTCCGGCTGAAACATATCGCAGCGGCCGGGGGCTTGGGAGATCGGGAAGAGTCCCCTCCTCCTCAATCCCCGCTTCGGCCCGCAGCTGCTCCTCGCCGGTGTCGTGGCGCCTCTCCCTCACGCCAGCTCATGCCGCCGCAGAAACTCCCGGATCTGCCTCGACTCGATCCAGCCCCGGTCAAGTTCCCGGATGTAGCCGTTGATCCGCTCGACCTGCTCCTGGATCCTCTCCGTTGCCGTCCCTTCCTCAAGCAGTTCGGTCATGCCGAGGATAACCTGGAGCGGCTGGCGGATGTGGTCCCCGAGGATCGCGAACTGCTCGATGTTCCGCTCAATCTGCTCGAAGAGTTGCCGGCGAAGCTGCTCGTTCTGCTTGCGCTCGGTGATGTCCCTGCCGACCACGTGCACCCCGATCACTGAATGCTCACGGACGATCGGCGACTCGTTCAACTCAAGGTATGCCGTAGACCCGTCTTTGCGGTAAAACTCAATCTCGAGCCCCTCGACCGGCTCGCCCCGGGCAATCTTCGTCCGCCCCTCCTCCCAGGCGGGGAGCGACGAAGGAACGACGAGGTCCTGACACTTGCTGCCGATAAGTTCATCCGGGACATAGCCGAGGATCCTCATCACTGCAGGGGAGATGTAGGCGATCCCGCCCTCGTGATAGCAGGTGTAGATCATATCGAAACTCCGCTGCGTAATCTCCCGGAACTGCGATTCGCTCTTTTCGAGGTTTTCCCGCGCCTGAAAGAGCTCGATCGTCCGCCCGAGACGTCCGGCGACCCTGTCGATAAGTGCCTGCTCATCAGCGAGGAACGGCCCTTCGGCCTCTTCCGGCCTCTCACGGAGGTAGCAGACCTCCACCATCCCGACCGTCTCGGCGTGGACGACGATCGGCGACGCCTGCCACCAGGGCGTCTCCCTGAACCCCTCTGTCCCGTACTCGCACCCGTATACCGTGATCCTGGCAACAGTATCCTCCGGGTACTCCCAGCCGGAAGGAAGGACCCGGGCGACGCCACGGAAGATCCCTTCAAGCGAGATCCCCGGCTGTTCAACGATGCGGGATACCGCGTAAAGGGTCGAGAGTTCTTTCACCCGTTCGTTCAGTTCATGCGTCCGCTTCCGCAGGGCGTCCTCCGCCCGCTGCATCTCGGTGACATCCCTCGCGGTCACCGCGATCCGGGTGACGGCGCCGTACGCATCCCTGACCGGGTAGAAGACGACATCATACAACTGTCCTTCCCGGCAGTCCTGGAACCGTACAGGCCTACCCGTCTCGGCAACCTCATGGAAGCGGGCCGCGTAGACCTCCTCCACATCCGGCGGGAAGAACCCCGGCATACTCGCGCCGATGAGGTCCTCCCGGCTCCGCCCGAACAGCCGGGCCGCCATCTCGTTGACGTCGATAACCCGGCCTTCCACATCCAGGAGAACGATCATCTCCTCAGGCGCGTCGAGGAGGGCGCGGGCCGTCGCCTCACTCTCCCGGAGTTCATACTCGGTGCGCTTCCGGTCGGTGATGTCGTAGAGCTGCTCGACGATGAAGGCCACCTCACCCTTCTCGTCGAGGATCGGGCTTGAGCGGCACTCCAGGTACCGCCCGAGTTCGGGCACGAACTTCTCCACGACCTCCCGCTTCTTGCTCGCGACCGCAGACCCCGTCGCGCAGACCGTGCAGGGCGCTGTCCTCCCGAGGAGGGCGTAGCACCTCCGTCCCTTCACCTCCTCCGGCGTCATCCCGAGCATCTCGTAGCCGGCACGGTTGTAGCGCAGGATCGTCCTGTCCGGAAGCTGGACGCCGACGATGTCGCCGAGGTTCTCAAACAGCCCCTCGAGCAGGGTGTTTGCCTCCTCCAGGTGACGCCGGGCCTTCTCTTCCCCGGTGACGTCCTGCCAGGTGACGACGGCGCCGGAGATCGTCTTCCCGGTTATGATGGGCGAGGCGGATACGGTTATGTAGATCTCCTCCTCTCCACGATCGGGGATGACGAACCGGCAGGACTCAAGCTCCTCTCCCCGGAGCGCCCGGTGCCCGGGGAGGTCTTCGGGCTGGACAGGTCTGCCGTCGGGATGGTGGAGCGGCGCATCCCGCGTCCCCGAGAGTGACCGGGCTATCCGGTTCTCGCCAGTGGGACCCGCCACGACCACCCTGCCGTCGGCGTCGTAGACTATCCCCTGCCTGCCGATAGCAGCGAAGAGCGCATCGCGCTCCAGCTCTATCCGGGCGTTCCGTGCATCGAGATCCCGATTCCTGGCAATCAGCGTTTCGATGCAGGCCCTTACCTGAGAGGCAAGAGCAGGGTCGGTATCCTGCAGCACCCGCAACAGAACTGCCGGGGACACATCAGACAGGCTCTTCATTATCATTCCAGTTCATGCAACATTTCATTCTCTCCTCTGTATCCTGCAAGGGGAGCCTTCCGAGGCAACGGGTCTGCATCCCGCAGAGGCGGCCGTCCAGGAGGCGCACATCGGCATCCCGATCGCCGGACAAACAACACCTCCCCGCCGCCTCAGCGGGAATGGAGGCACACGGCCTCGAGACAGCATTCGTCCCGGGGTGGTATTCAGGTAGAGATATACATGTGATAGGATAAAACAGGTTGGCCCCGGATTTGGCACTCCAGCATACCGGCCGGCCCGGCGCCCGTCACGACCAGAGTGGCATCACAACATATATACAGGATAAGCAGCATGTCCGCGATGCGGCGTATGGCCCGCACCTGGCGCAAGAATGCACCACCGAAAAACCTTCTTCCCGGCACTTCCCGGCAAAAAGTTGCTGCCGGCGGCAAACAGCCAGTTTGCGATCATCGCTCCGGAACTGGGGCTCATATTCCTCTTTATCGCACTGGTGTCATGCACCCCGTTCCTGGTCGGCCTCTGGTATGGCGAGGCCGGCCTCCTTCTCCCCATGGCCTCGGCGCCGGCGGGGTTCGGCATCATCGGGATCTGGCTTGCCGGCATCCCGAAGGTTGAGGGAGAGGCCCGCCTCTCCGCCGCGCTCTCAGCGGTCGCCCTGATCTGGCTCGCCGCCGCCCTGATAGGCGCGCTGCCATACACGTTCGGCCTCAACCTCTCCTACACCGACAGCGTGTTTGAAGCGATGTCGGGCTGGACGGGCACGGGGTTCTCCCTTCTCCCGTCGGTCGATACCACGCCGAGGATGATCCTCTTCTGGCGGTCGCTGACCCAGTGGATGGGGGGACTCGGGATCGTCGCGTTCACCGTCGCTCTCGCGGGGAGAACCGGCCTGACCCGGTTTCGGCTCTACCGTTCGGAAGGCCGTTCAGAGACGTTCATGCCGAGCGTCGTGGCCACGGCCATAGAGATGTGGCGGATCTACCTGGTGCTCACGGCCCTCGGGGTCGGGCTCGTCCTCCTCTCGGGGATACCCCTCTGGGACGCCGTAAACATCGTCATGACCGCGATATCGACCGGCGGGTTTGCTGTGCATTCGGCCGGCATCCTCTACTACGAGAACCCGCTGCTCGAGATGCTCACCGTCCCGGTCATGATCGCCGGGGCCCTGCCGTTCAAGATCTACTTCCTCCTCTATTACAAAAGGAAGTTCGAGCTCCTGCGGGACCGGCAGGCAATCCTTCTCTTCACCCTCATCCTTGCCGGGTGCGCCGCCGTCACCCTCGACCTCATCTCCATCTCATTCCTGCCCCCCGCCGAAGCGCTCCGGGAGGGCATCTTCATGACCGTGAGCGGGATCACCTGCACCGGGTTCCAGAACGCCGACCCTAAAACCTGGTACGGCTCGACGGTGATGGTCCTTGCTGCGCTGATGCTCGTCGGCGGATCGGCGGGGAGCACCGCCGGCGGTATCAAACTCGGCCGGATCATCCTCGGCCTCGAGATGCTCAGGTGGTGGTTTAAGAGGCTTCATACCGGCTGGCGGGCGATCACCCCGCTCCGGCACGACGGGCGGCCGATCCTCGAGCACCTCCCGGAGTACGAGGTCTCAAAGAGCATGCTCGTCGCCATGCTCTTCGTCCTGCTGGTGGCGATCGGCACCCTTCTCCTGCTCCATCTCGCGCCGCCGGGGGGGTTCGACTCCGCAGACGTCATCTTCGAGGTCGTCTCCGCCGCGGCCAACGTCGGGATCAGCACCGGGTTCGTGAACCCCGGCATGAGTCCTGCAGCGAAATGGCTCTTCATCATCGTCATGTGGGTGGGAAGGCTGGAGATCGTGCCCGTCATCGCCCTGGTGGCCGGGGCGGCACGGAGGCTGTGAGAGCGGTCACGCGGCAACGTTGCAAAGAAAATCAGGCGAAATGGTCTGATAGCCACCGGGTATCCATACCCGGGAGTGGTCTTCATCCTCGCGGGTTTCGGCCCGGCGGGAGCGGTGGCGGCGCTGCTGCTCACCGAGATCGGGACACTCGCCTTCGTCGCGACGGCGAAACACCCCATGCCAACGGGGTGACCGGGGTCGTTACCGGCGGATGGCCCAGAAAGGACCGGAGAGGGTACGTGAACGCTTTACATGGGAGAAGAGCGCCGGGGTCTGCGACCGGGTCTTTCGCGAGGCCGCTCAACTGAAGAGAGACCGGTGTATGGAGCAGGAAAAAGAGGGAGTGATGAATTGGGGGCTCAGTTCTTCCTGGCCTTGTCCTGAACCTTCTCCGCCTTCTTATCCTGAGACTTCTTGTCCTTTGCCATGATTGACACACCTCCTTCCCGAGGAGGGATATATCTGATGTTATCCGGTCAGGATATAAATTTTATGGACATTCAGTCTTTTTTTCGATAATCGAAGCAAAAATATGTGGTTTTACCGCTCGCCGCCCATGGAGGTGTCCGGTGGCGCACCGGCGGGCCCCTACACGCCGCGCCTGAAGCCGGAGAGTGTATAGAGCATGATCAGCGAGAGCCCCCCGATNNATCACGAGAGCCACGGCCGGGATCGCGCCGGCAATCCTCAGGCCTTCTGTTATCAGTCCGTGTTCGGCCGGTGTTCCCACAGGCGCTGACCCCGGTTCGGCGAGCCAGTCACAGAAGAGCGCTGCGCCGACCGCAAGCATGACGACCGCCATGAAGGTGAAGATGATCAGCCCCAGGATCTCGGTCTTTTGCAGCGATCTTCCCGCAACGCGCAATGGCGCCATTTTTACACTCCTGCTCTCATGCATATCTCTCACCCCATGCACCTCGTCCAGAGAGGACGGCCGACCGCCTGGTGCTTGCCGGAAGCGACCGTCCCGGGAGGACGTACCGTAAACCCACGCTGCGGAGGGCGGCTGGTGGTCACGGTTTCAGGCAGGATCCCACGGCCGATAGCGATTACAGGTAAGCCTGATGCTGCACCTGCGGTCTTTGCGGCCAGGGGACGGGAGATCATGGAATCACTCGGTACATGTGGTAGTTCTCCTTCCACCGCCGTAGAATTGCCGACATGCCATCGCTCCGGCAGCGGGTACAATTCTACATGATTGAACATGACAATACTATGAGGCAGAGGATATATTTAATACTACGCATCCCTCGCCCTGCTGCACCCGGAAAACCACGCCTCAGGGGAGCGGGATATGCGTCGCGGGTATCGTCCCCCACATCCCGGGAACGTCCGCCACAGGCAAAAATCGCCCCCTCGCCAGGAAAAACTCCTGTTTCGGGCAGAAAATTGCGAAAAAGATTGAGAATACACTAAGATTTTTATCCATTTCTCCCCAACGAATATAAGAATGCCCCGCATCTACCTCGGCAAGATCCTGCTTCGCTGGTGCGACTCATGTCACGCTCCCGTGCTCTCCAGAGCCTGTGCCTGCGGCGCCCCCACCCGTCCGGTAGCCATCACGCCGCCGGGAGACGCCCGGCCCGCGTTCCCCGACGACGTCGAGCGGATAAACCGCATATTCAGCGAGCATTTCGGAGCCCCGCTGATACCACAGGGCCATATCGCGCTCTTGAACAAGGTTCCCGCCGAAGACCGCATGGACGAGATCGTCCTCGGCGGGGCGGTCGTGGGTGCGGTCCGCTACTTCCCGGACGAGCACCGCTGGGAGCCCCTCCCGCGCCCGGCTGCCGCGGCGTACCTGAAGCCAACGAAGCGCTACGTCGTCATCGACGACGGCGCAATCCCGTCCATCCGTGATGGGGGGGCAAGCGTCCTCGCACCCGGTCTCGTCTCGATCGACCCCGCCGTCGCCGAAGGCGACGAGGTCTTCATCCTGACGAGGGCAGGCGAGTGCATCGGTGTCGGGAGGGCG
>PGYH01000079.1 GCA_002839575.1 Methanomicrobiales archaeon HGW-Methanomicrobiales-6 | reverse complement strand
CAGGGCCTGATAACCGGGGCCGTCGCCCTCCTCGCCGTCAGCCTCGTCGAGCACTTCTTCCTGCTCTTCGTCGACGTCCGCCGGGAGTTCGAGAAGACGATGAAATCGGCGGTCTATGCTCTCTCGCCGCTCATCCTCTTCTCCTGGGCGGTCCTCCTGCAAGTCCCGTTCGCCGGCCTGCTCCTCCTCGCCTGGTTCTGCCTCTCGACCTACTTCGGTGTATGGATATTCCACGAGAAGTCGAAGGACCGCGCCGTCTTCGTCGCTCTGGCAACCGGTGCAGCCCTCGCGTTCTACCTCCATCGGTGGATCGTCGACCCCTGGCTGGCCCTCTAACGGTTCAACCCCGGCCGGGACGGGGATACGGTCGTTTACCCGGAGAAAAAGAGTATTTCAAGCCGCTCAGTACTCGAACCGCTCGAACACCTCGCGGAGTTCTTCCGCGGTCCGGCCGTCCCGCCTCAGGCTGATCGCGCCCCCGTTCTCCTCGAGCGACGCATCCAGAGCAGCGGGAGCGTCCGCGACCGAGAGAGGAAGAGCATTGCAGCAGGCATAGCCGTAACAGCCCATGATGCGGAAGAGTTTATAGGCCTCCGGCGCTTCGAGGTTGTTCTCCTTCAGCAGTTTGCTGTCCGAGAAGATGCTGTGGGCGTCCCCGTCCGCGACGATCGTGGTGTTGAGCACGACGACCCGGTCCGCCAGGTGGGAGACGGCGTTGACGTCGTGCATGGCGACGATGGTGGTGATTCCCTTCTCCTTGTTCAGCCGGTTGATGAGATCGATGAGGAGGGCCCGGTTCTTCGGATCGAGGTTTGCGGTCGGTTCGTCGAGGACGAGGATCCTGGGTTCCATGGAGAGAACCGCCGCCAGCGCGGCGCGCTTCTTCTCGCCGTAACTCATGTGGTGGGGAACGCGGTCCTCAAATCCGGAGAGTCCGACGGTTTTAAGGGCCTCCCTGACGCGCCGGTCGACCTCGTCCCGCGAAAGCCCCATGTTGATCGGGCCGAACGCCACATCGTCGTAGAGGGTGGGCATGAAGAGCTGGTCGTCGGGGTCCTGGAAGACGACGCCGACCTTCTGTATGCGTTCCTCGATCGGCATGGACCGGACGCTCTCGCCGAAGACGAGCACGTTGTCCAGAGGGCTCCTGATGGAGCCGTTCAGGTGGAGGAAGAGCGTCGTCTTCCCGGCCCCGTTCTGCCCGACGATCGCGAGCCGCTCGCCCCCATGCACCGTAAGGGAGACATCCTCGAGCGATACGGTGCCGTCCGGGTACTGGTGGGTGAGGTCTCGAATCGTCACGGCTTCGTTCATAGCGCCACCAGCGGATAGACCTGCAGTCCCCCGGCGATGCCGATGAGGAGGAGACCTGCGAAACAGTCGGCTGCGGTGATCGAGAAGGGGGCAACGGTGATCGGCTTCCCGCGATACCCTCTCGCCTCCATGCCGCAATAGACCCTCTCAGCCCTCTCGTAACTCTTCACCAGCAGCATACCGACAAGGTTCCCGATGATGGAGAGCCCGTACCTGTTCGGCCGCAACGTGTAGCCTTTCGCCCGCATCGCGCTCCAGATGCTGAGAAATTCGTCCATCATGACATATATGTAGCGATAGGTAAAGAACAGCATCTGAACAATGACTCCCGGAACCCGCAACAGCGAGAGCGCCCGAAGCGTCGCCTCAATGCGCTGCGTTCCAAGGAGGGTGAGGACGAGCACGATCGCCGCGACGGCCCTGATCGTTATGAGAACCGCATACGACAGACCCTCCTCCGTAAAAGCAACCGGGCCAGCCGACCAGATAGGGGTTCCGGGGACGGTAAGCGGCATCAGAAGAAGGATCGGGAGGACGAAAACCAGGATTGGCGTCGAGCGCTGCAGGACGAACCGCACCGGCAGGCGCGAGAGGATCAGGATCAGCAGGGCTACCGCAAGCGCCAGGAGCGCAGCGGGAATATTTCCGACGAAGACCGCAGAAAAGATGAGGACGGTGAACGACAGGATCTTGATCCGCGGCTCAAGCCTGTGGATCGGAGAGTCCAGCCATGCGTACTTATCGATGTCCGGGTAGCGCATGAGTCACCGTACTCATCCGGAGCGGATCACTCCGGGCCCCTGTTCTGCATCTTTGCCGAATAAATCATCGCGATGCCGGCAAGCCCGAGCAGGTAGCCGAACCCGGCGACGATCCGCGCCACAAGCGGGAGTTCCGCACTCTCCGACCCCGTCGAGGTCCCGGATTCAAGGTCGAGGTCGATCTCTGCCCGGTGCCCCGTCTGCTCGACGAGGATACGGTACTCAGTCACCCTCCATTCGGGTTCAAACGAATAGAAGCCCAGTTCGTCGGTTACGTCCTCGATGTAGACCTCTTCTTCACCGTCCCGGACGGCATAGATGGTAATATCGGCATCGGCCATGGGGGCTCCCCCTTCGTACCATGCCCGGATCATGACCTCGTCCTCTACATCGCCCGTCATGAAAGCACCGGCAAAGGCCCTGTGCGCCGATACGGGGGCAATGCATGCGGTAGAGAGGAGGAGGACGAGCAGGCCGAGCAGCAGTATCTTTCTCTTCATTTTTTCTCTCCTTTGAGTGGAATAGGAAGTAATTCGGGTTTTACCCGTACGAGGTATCCAACCACCGCCCCCGTCACGATTGCTTCGGCAACGGCGATCGGGAGATGGGCACCGGCGAGAAGCCCGGCTACCGCAAAGAACTGGTCTCCCGAGACGACGAGGACCAGCACCAGCAGGACTACCGTGAGAAGGACGCCGAGCCCTCCGCAGACCCCGCCGATCGCGGGGAGCGGGATCCCCCGCTTTGAGCCGGCCAGGAAGGCCAGGTAGCAGATGAGGGCGGGTATGCCTACGTTCACGGTGTTGATCCCGATGACCGTGATGCCGCCGTGCTGGAAGAGCAGCGCCTGCAGCGTAAGCCCGATAAAGAGGGCGAGATAACTGAGCGGCCCGAGCACGACGCCGACGAGCCCGTTTAAGATGAGGTGGGCGCTTGAGGGCGGGATGTCGATGTGGATGAGCGAAGCGACGAAGAACGCTCCCGCCATCACCGAGAGTTTTGGGATCTCTCTGGCGATATCGCCCTTTTTGGCCGCCCACCGGAGTGTTCCGGCCAGCAGGATGATGGTGATCACCCACCCGGCGACGATCACCGGCATGGGCAGAACACCGTCTGATATGTGCATGGATGCTACTCTCCTGATACTGGTTTGAATTCCAGAGAACGGCTATCGCTGAGAATAAAGGGACCAAAGGGGAGAATTCCCCCCTGCATGCCCTTACCTCCTGTGTGCGGCATATGCAACCGCAGCAAGTCCGCCAAGGGCTGCAACCGCTCCAAATCCGGGGCTCTCTGCGGGTGAAGAGGGTGCCGGTGCGGCGGTCCCTGCGTCAAGGGCTGCAACGAGCGCTTCCGTGCTCCGGACCAGGTTCTTTGCGTCACGCTCCGCCTGGTGTGCGGCGTCGTGGACGCTCTCCGCGTTCGCTTTGTGAGATGCGGGTACAACCTCCTCCAGTTCGTGGACATTCTCGTGTTGAGATTCCAGGAGCGCCGTGTAATTCCCGGCATTCACGCCGATATCGGCGACGATCCCGTCAATCGCAGCCCGGTTGGTCACCGGATCGGCGACCAGGGTCTGGAGTTCGAGGGCATCGTCCTGGATGTGCTCCGCAATGTGCTCGAGTTCGTGCGAAGCCATATGGATCGGCTTCGATACCAGTTTTATCTCATCGGAGACGTTTGCATCCCTGTTGATGACCTTGGTCTCTTCGAGAATGGTCGTCGCATCATCGTACAGAGCGTCTGCAAGCTCGATGATCCCGGCGACCTCGGCCTCGATTGTCTCCTGGCTTGCCGATGCCGGCATGCAGATGAGTGCAAACAGAAACAGTGCCGCGGCACATGCTTTGAGAACTTTTCCATCGTGGTTCATGCAAATACACCGTGTTAGATTGTAATTAGTCCAGATAAGGTACATTTGTTTAAACTTAAAATAATTTGTTATTCGTCGACAGGGCTTCTTCGATCAAAAAACACGCTTAACCTGCACCTTATCCTCAATGAACCGGCGAAACCGTTTTTCCGGCGATAATACCTGCATGTTCTGAGGGAGGGGTATCGCCCTGCATGACGGGATCCGCGGGACCGTATGTCCCGGCCGTTTGCAGCCCGCCCCATGAGCAGAATGGGTTGACTCACCCCGACGTGTAGAGGATCGTGACAGAAATCGTATATAGTAAGAAGGTAACTTCTCAGGAAGAGTTACAGGATCTAACAGCCAGACCGCGGAATTCAATCCCCGGTTCACGTCCCGGACGGTGCAGTATGTCAGGTAAGATCGTCGCCTCGCTCCCCAAAAGCCCGCTATCGCCGACCATCCCCCCGCTCGTTGCGGTCGTCGCATGCGTGATCTGGGCGGGTACTGCGAGAACCGCCTCCGGGATCATCGGACCGGCGCCACCGTTCGTCCTCCCCGTCTTCGTTCTCGTGATGGTCACCCTTGCGGTCGCGGGAGCCGCGACGCCGCTTCCGCTTATCTCGGGCGCCGTCCCGATCAGGAGAGAGCGGCAGGCGATGCTCGTCGCCGTTGCAGCCTCGGTTCCGTTCGTCGCCGCCCTCCTGATAAACCCGGGCCAGTGGGAACGGGACGACGCCCTCCCGCTCCTCGTGGACAGCGTGCCGGCATTCGGGTGGCTCTTCGACGGGATCATGAACGTCCTCCCCCTCACCGCGGGCACCCTCGCGTATAGCCTGCTCTTCTCCGCCTTCGGGGTCTTCGGGTTCTACCTCGAGTGCGTGCTGGTCGCCACGGTCATCTACGCCGTTCTCCGCCTGATCGCCGCCTCCGCCCCGGGGCTCCGGGAAGAGAGACACACCGAGGAGGAGGGGTGAGAACGGCTCCGGAGAGACAGGCGCTCCCCCTCGCGTACCACCAGAGTGCGGCGCAGCATCAATAAAAAACCCCCTTCCGGAGCCACACGGCCGGGATGCGTTTAGAGAGGTATTTGAGGGCGGCGACTCCATACTCCCTGAACAGCAATGGTCCCGTGGGAACTCCTATTCGCCATCATACCCGGCCTGATCCTCTTCTTCTACGGGATAGAGAACTTCTCGCGGGAGATCCTCGCGGTCGCGAAAGGCAGTTTCGCGAACATCCTGGGGCGGCTGACGTCGCGGCCGGTCGTCGGCGCACTCATCGGCGCCGTCGTCACCGCCCTCGTCCAGTCGAGCGCGGCGACCACGATCATCACCATCGGGCTCGTCAACGCCGGGACGCTCTCCTTCCTCCAGAGCCTCGGGATCATCATCGGCTCGAACATCGGCACGACCGTCACCGCCCAGCTCGTCGCCTTCAAGATGACCGCTCTCGGGCAGGTGCTGATCCCGGCAGGTTTTCTCGTCGGGATCTTCGGGCGGCGCTACCGGTTCCTGGGCAAACCCCTCTTCTACTTCGGCCTGGTCCTCTTCAGCCTGAACCTCATCTCCACGGGGCTTACCCCGTTCCAGAACGATCCCGCGGTCATCGCGCTCGTTGCCGAGTACTCGGCCCTCCCGCTCGCCGTCCTGATCGGGTTCCTCTTCACCGCCGCGGTGCAGTCGAGTTCCGTCACCACCGGCCTCGTCGTCGTCCTCGCCCAGCAGGGGCTGCTCACCCTCCCGCAGGCGATCCCCATCCTGCTCGGCGCAAACATCGGTTCCACCACGACGACCCTGATCGCCTCCGCCCGGATGAACCTCCACTCCCGGCGGGCGGCGGCGGCCCACTTCATCTTCAACCTCGGCGGGGTGCTCCTGATCCTGCCCTTCCTCGTGCCGTTCGCCGACATCGTGACGGCGATCGGCGGGACCGAGGCGCAGATGGTGGCGAACGCCCACCTCATCTTCAACCTGATCGCGGCGGCGGCCTTCCTCCTCTTCATCGGGCGGTTCGGGCAGCTCGTGGAGCGGGCGGTGCCCGGGAGCGAGCCCGAGATCCTGATGCGGACGCGCCACCTCGAGGACGGCATCCCCGACGACACGCAAGCAGGGTTCGAGGTGATCCGAAAGGAACTCAGACACGCCCATGAGGTCACGCTCGACCTCTTCCGGGCGGCGATGACCTACCTCGCCACCTCAAAGGAGGCGGACTACCAGATGGTCGAGCGGCTCAAGAGCCTGAACAACTACCTGGATCAGAGGATCGAGCAGGCGCTCCGGGCGATCTCGAAGAGGCAGCTCTCTAACGGGGAAGCGACCGAGGTGGTCTTCCTGGTGCGGATGTCAAACGAGATCGAGCGGCTCGGCGACCTCGGGGCGGACCTCGGGGAGTTCTTCCGCAGGATGTCGGGGAACGGGAACGGCGCCCCCGCCACCCTGGTGAAGAAGACGGACGGCGTCTACCGGATTCTCGACGAGAACATCGTCGGGCTCGGGCTCCTCTTCCCGAAGATCCTGGACGCGACCGTCGCGGAACTCCGCGGCCGGGACGTCGAACTCCAGCACGCCATCAACGAGCGCTACCGCGAACAGCTCGTGAGCCTCAAAAGAGAGGGTGCGTTCGCGGACAGCCGCTACCTCGAAGTCCTCTCGATCATCGAGGCGGCGAACGCCAAAGTCCGGGACCTCCGCAAGCTTGCCGAGCAGTACTCGCGCGAGAAGACGGCCGGGACACCGTCAGTTGGTCTGGACGACCCGCTTTCGCTGCGCAATCCGGTAGCCGGAGACGACCTGGAGAGAGTCCCCGACCTCCCGGTCGAGGGCCGGATCGCCGGAGTCGACGTAGAGGAGGGGTGTTGCGGCGAGCTTCCCCGGCGTGGCAACCACGATCAGGTTCCGTAGCCCGGCCTTCCGGATCACCGCGGGGCTGATCTGCTGGTTCCCCCTCCCGAGGACGAACCCCTGCGCCCCGATGGGGCTCGCGACGATCTTCGCCCGCGGGTGTTCGTCGAGGAGGGCGAGCAGCGTCCGCTCGTCGGCATTGCGGGCGAGGACCTCCCCGTTCCTGACGACGTCGACCCCGAGGAGTGTGGGGAGAAGCCCGAGCCGCTCCAGGATCCGCGCCGTCGTGCTCCCGGCGCCGAAGACGTAGAGGGTATCCGGGATCATGATCTCGGCGATGAACGCCGCGATATCGTTCTTCGCCCGCTCCTCGTCCTGCTGCTCGAAGACCTGCTTGCCGCCCTGCGTCCGCTCCGCGATGTAGGGGACGCATGCGTAGCCGTAGAGCCGGGCGGTAAGCCGCCCCGAGCGGTAGGCTTCCTCGTCGACGTCCATCACCTCGGAGTCGCGGCAGGGGACCTCCCCCGCCCGGCGGATGAGGTCGGCCGCCGCCGGGGGGTTGACCGCGAAGACCGCCGAGTACATCTTCACCCCGGCAGGGATGCCGAGGATAGGCACCTCCCGCCCCACTGCGTCGAAGACGTCCCGGGCCGTCCCGTCCCCGCCGCAGAAGACGACGAGATCCACCCCGGCATCGAGGAACGCCCGGCACGCGGCCTTCGTGTCGGCCGCACCCGTCGGGACGGCGGGCCGGTAGAGGACGGTGGAGCGGTCGATTCCGGCCGCCGCGAGGACGTCTTCGCCCATCGGCGCGGCACAGGTGCACCACTCGATATCCCCGGCCCGGAGGGCGGAGAGGGCCTGCACCGCCCGGTCGGCAGAGTGCGGGACGGCGCCGCGCCGGAGGGCTTCGGCCGCCCTCCCATCCGTCCCCGCGAGCCCTACGGCCCCGCCCATCCCGGCGATGGGGTTGACCAGGAACCCGACGATCGTCACGCCGCCGATCTCACCCCGTCACCGGCAACCGGGCGAGCGACTCTTTGATCAGCTCTGCCGGGTACTCGTAGTCGACGAGTTTTCCTGCAAAGTAGGCTTCGTAGGAGGAGAAATCAAAGTTGCCGTGCCCGGAGTTGTTGAAGAGGATCGTCTTCGCGTCACCGGTCTCCCGGCAGCGAAGGGCCTCGTCGATCGCGGCCTTCACCGCGTGAGCGGCCTCGGGCGCGACGACGATGCCTTCCGTCCGGGCGAACATCACGGCGGCCTCGAAGACCTCGTTCTGCCGGTAGGCGACCGGCCGGATCACCCCGTCCTGGGCGAGCCGGGAGACGAGCGGCGACGCCCCGTGGTAACGGAGCCCTCCGGCATGGATCGCCGGCGGGACGAAGTCGTGGCCGAGGGTGAACATCCGCATGAGCGGGGTCAGCCCCGCAACGTCGCCGAAATCATAGGCGTAGAGCCCCTTCGTCAGGGTCGGGCAGGCGGAAGGCTCCACCGCAATGAGATCGGTCTCGGGATGCTTCCCGGTAATCTTATCGCCCGCAAACGGGAAGGCAAGCCCCGCATAGTTGCTCCCGCCGCCGACGCACCCGATCACCACGTCGGGATAGGCGTCCACGGCCGCGAGCTGCTGCTGTGCCTCCTGGCCGATGATCGTCTGGTGGAGGCAGACGTGGTTGAGGACGGAGCCGAGCGCGTAGTTGGTGTTCTCGTGGCTCGCGGCGTCCTCGACCGCCTCGGAGATCGCGATCCCGAGGGAACCCGGCGTATCCGGGTCGCGATCCAGTATCGCCTGGCCGGACCGGGTCTTCTCCGACGGGCTCGGGATGCACTCGGCGCCGTAGACCTGCATCATGCTTTTGCGGTAGGGCTTCTGGTCGTAGGAGCTCCGGACCATGTAGACAGTGCACTCCATATCAAAGAGGCCTGTTGCAAACGCAAGCGACGAGCCCCACTGCCCGGCACCGGTCTCGGTCGCGAGCCGCTCAATCCCTTCTTCGCGGTTGTAGTAGGCCTGGGGAATGGCGGTGTTGGGCTTGTGCGAACCCGGCGGGCTCACGCCCTCCCACTTGAAGTAGATCTTTGCCGGGGTCTTCAAGGCCGCTTCGAGCCGTCTCGCCCGGTAGAGCGGGCTCGGCCTCCACAAGGTGAGAATGTCGCGGACTTCCTCAGGGATGTCGATGTAGCGCTCGGTGCTCATCTCCTGCCGGATCAGTTCCATCGGGAAGATATGGCGGAGGTCGTCGGGAACCGCCGGTTTTCCGGTACCCGGGTGAAGGGGCGGATCCATGGGCGTCGGGAGGTCTGCCTGGATGTTGTACCACCGTTTTGGCATCTCCCCCTCGTCAAGGAGGATCTTCGTCTGCATGC
Organism: Methanomicrobiales archaeon HGW-Methanomicrobiales-6; assembly: GCA_002839575.1. Taxonomy (GTDB): domain Archaea; phylum Halobacteriota; class Methanomicrobia; order Methanomicrobiales; family Methanoculleaceae; genus Methanoculleus; species Methanoculleus nereidis. Next base: position 15,827 of record PGYH01000079.1, on the reverse strand, counting down.
ATCACGGTGTACCTTGCACACATATATACATTATTCAACATTATTGATCACTTTAGATCTCTCTGGTGCTCCACGGACCCGGTCTCTGCCCGATCCGCACTGGAAAAGAGTATATGCATGCTCCGCCACGGAATAGCGATGTACCTCCTCGCCCACGCCATGGTCGGTCTCCTCATAGGCGTCGTGCTCGCGGCGATCGCCAGCGATCGGCGGGTTATCGCGCTCACCGTGCTGGGCGCCGTGCTCCCCGACCTGATCGACAAGCCGCTCGGGCACATCATCCTCGCCGGAACCCTGGGCTACGGCAGAATCTATTTCCACGGCCTCACCGTCCTCTTCCTGGTCGTCATCGCCGGGCTCATCCTCTACCACTACCGCCGACGGATCGGCCTCTTCGCCGTTGCCGCCGGGATGGCGAGCCACCAGTTCCTCGACGGGATGTGGTGGCACCCGGTCGAGTGGTTCTGGCCGTTCCTCGGCCCTCTTCAAAATCACGGCTACTCGGAAGACTACTTCTGGGAGTCGGTTCTCCGGGAGCTCGCCCAGCCGAGCGAGTGGCTCTTTTTCCTCCTGATAACAGGGTTGTTCGCCTACATCTACCGCCAGGAACTCACGACCGTCCTCACGCGGCTCGCAAATCCATCCTTCCGCCTGGCGCTCGTCGCCGCACTCGGCCTCGCCGTCCTCGCTGCGCTGGCTGTGGGTGGGCGACTCCTGTTGTGAGGCCGTCACCCCCGCTTCCGCCACCAGATCGTGGCGTAGGTCGAAGAACCGGTGAGAACAAGCCCACCATCGCGCCGGACGAGATGCTTTTCAAAATAGTTGTACAGGATAGCCCGCTGTCGCGGAGTCTCTGCACTCATCCGGGGTGCGAAATGCTCGACCGCACCCTCAACGGTCGCAAACGTGGTCGCCCCCTCGAGCGGGCGCATCAGGACGTTCGGGTAGATCCCCATACCAAAGAGGACGTTGAAGAGACAATCGGCCTTTGGCTTCGGGTGATAGGGTGCCTATCGGGCATGCCAAGGGAGAACGAGGCAACCACCCGGTCGTAAGGCGGGTCAAGGTCGCGGTCAGGATTAATCTCCTCCCAGAGGCCCGGGAAGGTGGTGATGTCAGTAATCCTCTCGCGCTTCGCGGCGGCCCGGAGCGCGGCGAGCATCCCTTCCGCCGGGTCGACCGCCGTTACCGATGCCCCGGCCCGGGCAAGCGGCAGGGCGAGGGTCCCAGGACCCGACCCGATATCCAGCACCCGATCACCGGGAGCGACGGCGAGATCCGCCAGGGCCTCCGCGACCCGGGCGTGCCGGCCGGCCTCCGACCGGTCTGCATACCGCCGGGCCTGCTCCCGTCCGCTCCAGAGGTCGGCTCCTTCCCGGAACGCCGGAGTCGAGCGGTTCAGGGCGAGCCTCGTTTTCCAGACCTCGTTCCAATCCTGGACAATAACATCCTCCATCAGCCGTTCGGTCGCCCCGTGAGGGTAAGTAGGTATCCGTCCGCATCCGGAGAGGCATCTGCGGGTGCAAGAAAACCCCAACAATTATATACGTGGCCGAAGAGTGGATTACCTGTGGTGAATAGTATGACTGGCGAATCAATGCTCCAGATAACCGTCGATCAACTTGCACGCACACTCTGCGCGAGTGCGATCCTCGGTGCCCCGATCGAGGCCGGCGAGCGGGTAATCATCCCGGTCGCCGAGTTCGGGTTCGGGTTCGGCGGCGGGGAAGGTACAGGAGGGCTTAAGGAAGGCAGCCAGCACGGCGGCTCCGGGACCGGTGGCGCAGGCGGCATATCGGCCGTCGCCCTGATCATCATCACCAGGGGTGTCGCCGGTCCCGAGGGTATCCAGGTGGTGTCGCTGAAGAAGAAGAGCGAGATCGCCGAGGTGATCTCAACGATCGGAGAGGCGGTCGGCCCCCACGTCGAGAGGGTGCTCGAGAAGGGCTCCGAGATGGTGCAGCAGCGCAAGAGCGGCAAAACGCCCCCGGCACCGGAAGGTGGAACGGAGATCCCGATCGGCGGTGAAGGAGAGGCCTAGGGTTCTCTTCTCCTCCATTCCATGGCCGCGACCCTTCTCTTCTTCGTCATCCTTGTCGTCGCCGTCATCCTCCTCGCGCTCCTGCTTGCCCTGTACCTGGTCCCGGTGACCGTCGAGACGGTCGCTGACTGCAGACAGGAGGGTGCGCGGGCGACGGCAACCGTAGCCTGGGGCATCGCGGCTGCAAGGGTCCGGGTCGCCGACGGGGTGCAGGTGCTCGATATCCTCCTCGCCGGCCGGCGGGTCATGACCAGAGACCTCCGGGAGATGGCGGCACCGGAACCGGAGGAAGAAAAAAAGAAGAAGGTGGAGGAGCCAAAACCGGCTCTTCCGTTGAGAGAATACCTCGATGCCGCCGGCGATCTCTGGCCCCATCTCCAGAGAATCCTCGCCGCCTTTGTCCGATCGCTCTGCCTCGAGACGCTCCGGGGGGACGTCACCCTCGGCCTCGAGAGCCCCGCCGACACCGGTGTCGTCTACGGCTACTGCACCGCCGTCCGCTACGCCCTCTGGCCGGCCGAGGCGATCGATTTCGTGATGACCCCCGTCTTCGACCGCGAGGTCTTCGAAGGCACGTTCACGCTTAAGATGCAGATCCGCCGCCCGCTCCTGATCCTCATACCGGTGGTGCGGGCTCTTTTGCAGAAACAGGTACGGCAGCGGCTCCGCCAGGTACCGGGAAGAGGTGCTCCGGGTGCATAAAGAGCCTGATCTTGTCGTCGGCGGCGCCCGCAGGGTAGATGGTCGGTGCATCATCCCCATCGTCAGGGCGTTCACGCTCTGCATGGGAGGGGTCGCCACAGTCAGCCTGACGCCGGTTGCGCTCCTCATCGCTGAAGGGGAGCACGAATACCTCGCCCTCCTCCCGGGCGCGCCCCCGAAGGCCGGCGATCTCATCGACACGCTTCGCGACGAGATCGAACGGGAAAAAGAGAAGTGCTCGGGGTAACCCGTCACTCGTGGCGCAATGCCTGGATCGGGTTCAACTGCGCCGCCTTCCAGGCCGGGTAGAGGCCGGAGGCCACGCTCGTGATGACACCGAACGCCATCCCGAAGACGATGTAGAGAAGGCTCATCGGGTGGAAGAGGTAGTCCGCGTTCCCGGCGAAGACCACGGTCACCAGATACCCGGTGCAGAAACTGAGCACCCCCCCGATGGCGGCGCCCGCAAGGCCGAGGACAAGCGCCTCATAGATGAACATCCGCATCACCTCGCCCCGCCGGGTGCCGATACTCCGGAGGACGCCAATCTCCTTGATCCGCTCGGTGACAGACATCAGCATCACGTTCAGGATGGAGACACCGGCGACGAGGAGCGATATCGCGCCGATACCCGCCAAAAAGACCGTGATCGACTCGGTTGCCGCAAAGACGCTCTCGAGGATCCCGCGGGTGTCCATGACGTTGACGACGTCCTCCCGCCGGTTCATCCTCTGCTCGATCGACTCCTTGACCGCGTCGATATCGTTGACGTCCCTGACCTTCACGATCACCTGGTCGTAATCGTCCTCGTCGTAATGGCTCGAGTACCAGGAGTAAGGCACGATGATGGCGTAGTCGGGGTTGATGTCGAACCCCATCCCCCGCTCCTTGAGCACGCCCACAACACGCAGGGTCTCGCCGCCCACCCTGACCCGGGCACCGAGCTTCAGGCCGTTCTCCCTGCTGTTCGCGGCAAGCTGGCTCCCGATCAGGCATCCGGCGCCGGTTTCCTTTGGGTAGCTCCCCGACTCCACATCGAGCAGAGCGGGGATATCCCCGGCGGGGATCGCGTAGATCATTGCGGCGCTCTCCTTATCGCCGACAGATATCCTGTCGCCGGTGCTCGAGAACGGTATGACCACGTTGGATCCGACCGCCCGGGTGATATCGGTCACCTGCCGGTCGGTGAGTTTCCCGCCGCCTACACCCGTCGCCGGGGAGACGATGAGGGTGTCGCCGACGTCGCTGACCATGTCGCCAAACATCAGGCCGATACTGTTGCCCATGATGCCGAGAGAGGCGATCGCGATGACGCCGATGACGATCCCGATGACCGCAAGGGACGAACGGAGCCAGTGGCGGGTGACGTTTCGGCGGGCGAGGTCGAAGAAGGTCATTCAGCCACCCTCCCGTCGACGAGGCGGATCGTGCGGTCGGCGTATTCGGTCATCCGGGGGTCGTGGGTGACCATGACGACGGTCTTGCCCTCCTCGCGGTTCATCTTATCGAGGAGGGTCATGATGGCGGTGCCGGTCTTCGAGTCCAGGTTCCCGGTCGGTTCGTCGCAGAGGAGGAAGTCGGGGTCGTTCACGAGCGCCCGGGCGATGGCGACCCGCTGCTGCTGCCCGCCGGAGATTTCACCCGGCTTGTGGGTGAAATGGGTCTTCTCGATTCCGACTGCTTTGAGTACTTCTTCTGCTCGTTCCCGGGTGCCGTTCTGCCGGCCCTTCAGAATGAGCGGGTATTCGACGTTCTCGACGATCGAGAGCAGCGGGATCAGGTTGAACTGCTGGAAGACGAACCCGATATGGTCACGCCGCAGAAGGGTCAGGTCGTCGTCGTCCATCCCGCCGATGCGCTTTTCGGCGATCGTGACCTCGCCCGAGGTCGGGACGTCGAGCGACCCCATGATGTTTAAGAGCGTCGACTTCCCCGACCCCGAGGGCCCCATGATCAGGACGAACTCGCCCTGCTCGATGGCGAGATCGACGCCGTCGAGTGCCACGACGTCGCCCGCCGGAAGGGGGTAGACCTTGCTCACGTTCTCGAAACTGATGACCGGCATCGTCGTTACGTCCGCTTCCACGAGTAGTAGATTGCTCCGGCGATCCCGAGCGCGACGAGCGCAACGATCACGATCCCGACAACCGGGAACCCGCCGTCTTCCCGCTCCTCGAGCGGGGCGGCCATCGTGCCGCCGAGCCCGACCATCCGCGTCGACGTGTAGCGGTTCCCGTCGTCGTCCCGGTACTCGACGACGACCGGGATCTCCTCCACGGTTCCGTCGGTCGTAAACGTCACCTCAAACGACGAGATGTCGTCGGAATCAAGCGTCCCGACGACGTAGACCCGGAACGGGTCGATGGGCGTCGCGGGCGCCCCGGGGGTGACGAGCACCGACCGGGCGGACTCGAGGCCGGCGTTCATGACGTCGCCCACGATCCGGTAGCCCCCGGCGATCGGCGTGACCTCGACGTTGGTGATGACGGGGTCGGCCTGTTTCTTGTCCTCGCCGAACGCGACCGGCAGCACGAGGTCGGCGGTGTGGGTGTTGATCCCGTTGCGCCAGACCACCTGGAATGTGACATCCGTTTCCGCAGTGGGCGTCAGGTTGAACGTGACCGTCCCGGACGCATCAGGGGCGAGCGCCCCGATGAACCCGCCGGTCGGGGTGACCGAGAAGCCGGTCCCCTGCGGGACGACCTGGACGCCCGAGGCGGCGTTCGGCCGCGGGTTGCCCACCCGGACGGTGATGTCGGCCGTCCGCGACGCGGAGAAGGCGTCCGGCTTCTCGATCACCGACGCGCTGAGCGGGGTGTCCTCGACCTGGACCGGAACCGGGTAGCGCAGGCTGCCGGCACCGTCGCGGAAGTCGAGCACGAATGTCGGGTAGAACGTCCCTTCGCCCCCGTCCGCCCGGACGGTGAAGGTGAACGTCTTGCTGTTCCCGGCGCCGAGCTCCCCGACCGAGGGGTAGGGGTCGCTCAGCGGCACGACCCCGCTGCCGTAGAGCCGGGCGTTCCGGATCGCGACCGGGACGGCGCCGTTGTTCTGGAGCACCACCGTCAGCGTCCCGGTGTCGCCCTTCATCAGGACCGGCGGGTCCAGCGACGAGGAGACGACGGTGATGTCTGCAGGGGCAGCGCTGGCCGGTGCGGCGAACGCTATCACGGCGCAGAGGAGGGTTATGATTGCAAGGTAGATTGGTTTCATGTTACAGCCATCCGGCAAGTGTGATGAGCCTATAAAGGATGTAGAGGCCCACGGGTATCCCGACGGTGAGAACCGCGTCCCGCGTGGAGAGGTTCCGCGCGTACTTCATACCGAAGACCCATATGTTCGCGCTCCAGATCACGAAGAAGATGCTCACGATCCCGGCGATCTGTGCCAGGGGATCGGTCGAGAGAATGGTCACCAGGTTCTCGGAGAACTCCACCATCTGCTCGGGGTTCGTCATGGGCGGGATGTTCAGGCCCGAGAGGAGCTGGAAGGAGAAGTACGTCCCGATGATACCCCCAAAAACCTGAGGGAGGAGACCGTAGCCGGTGAACTCCATCGTCCGCTCGAGATCGCCCTGACCCTTGAAGATCATCGAGACGAGGTAGAAGACGAAGCCGTAGATGACCCAGGCCAGGAACCCGCCGACGAAGGCAAAGGCTGCGGAGATGATCGTCATGAGCACCCCGAGACCCTGCATCTCCGCGGGAAGCATGGCCATGGTAATATCCGTCATCGGTATGACCGAGACCGCACCGATCAGCCCCATGACGACCGCGATCAGCGCCGGAATCTTCAGGCTCGGCTTTTCCTGCATGCGCGCTTCAAAGAAACGCCCGGGATCAAGCAACACCCGGAGAAATCCAGTATCCATATAGGTATGCCTCTCATACTCTTGGCAGAGGAGATGAGATAAACTTTTTCAGGATCTCGGGGCGAATGTCGGGGAATTTACGGGATTTACGGGATCCTTCGGAGGCGTTCAGCCCGAACCAGGGGAGAAGGCCGGCCCGTCACGGAACCCCCGGTGCCCCACGACAACCGCCGCGGGGAGCACCGCGCCGATCTCCCGGGGGTCGAGAAGCGCACCTCTGTCCCGCCAGCAAGAGACAGGAGGAAGATGCCTGTAGCGCCGAGAACCACTCCCCGGGAGTTAAAGATGCCCGAGCTCCTTTAAGCTCACGTAACTCTTCTTCGTGACGATGATATGGTCGAGCACCCGGATGCCGAGGATCGACCCGGCCTCGACGAGCTGCCGGGTGATGCCGATATCCTGGGTGGAGGGCTCGAGCGTGCCCGAGGGGTGGTTGTGGACCAGGATGACCGAGGCGGCACGGTCGGTGATCGCCTCGGAAAAGACCTCCCGGGGATGGACGAGACTCTGGTTCAGGATCCCGACGGTGACGGTCCGCCGCTCGATCACCTCGCCGGCACCGTTCAGCGTTATACAGAAGAAATACTCCTGCTTCTTATCCCGCCACTCCGCGACCAGCGGGAGCACGTCCTCAGGGCGGGTGACCCGGTGCCCCGAGACGCCGTCGCCCTCGAGATACCGGCGCCCGAGTTCGAAGCAGGCCATGATCTCGCAGGCTTTCGCCGAACCGATACCATCTATTTCCAGGAGAGTGTCATAAGAAGGGCAACCTTTAGCACTCTTCAGGTAGTGTTCGACGTCGCTCGCGACCTGCCTGACGTCCCGTTCTTTTGTGCCGCGTCCGAGGAGGAGAGCAATCAGTTCGGCATTGGAAAGTGCCTGTGGTCCCCGTGTTGCCAGTTTCTCACGCGGACGATCGTGATTCGGGGTATCGCGCATCTTCTTCATGCTCATCCAACCCGATCGGGTACCCTGATTTCGGTTTTGCCCTCAGAGCATGTATACGTTACCAATCGGCCCCGCATCCCGAACGCAACCGGTTCCGGAAAGGAAGATCTGCAGAGAGCGGCTTTTCTTCCGGCCGGAGAAATCTCCCAGTGCGTAATCGAAATCCTTTTTACCAGAGGACCGCTATCAATCACAAAATGGAACTCCCCTGGAAGAGCGTCGAGTCCTGGTGCAGGAAGGGACGGTCATACGCCGAGCAGGGGCAGTACAACCGGGCCATCGAGTGTTACGATCAGGCGATTGCTCTGAACGCCAACGTCGCCGACGCCTGGCATCACAAGGGGCTCGCACTCACTACCGCCCGGCGCTACCGCGAGGCAGCCGAGTGTTTCGACCAGGCCGTCAGCATCGACCCGACCTCTGCAGACTTCTGGCACGCCCGGGGGCAGGTGCTCTACGACCTTGGGGAGTACCGGGAGGCGGCTGGCTCCTGCGGCCAGGCGGTAAAACTTGCACCGGAAACCGTGAACGCCTGGCTCACCAGAGGCCACGCCTTCCGAAAGATGGGACGAGGCCATGACGCAGTAGCCTGCTACGACCGGGTTGTCATGCTCGAGCCGGGCCGGATCGATGCCTGGCTCGCCCGCGGAACGGCACTTGCTGCAGAGCGCCGGTACGATGCGGCAATCGACTGTTACGACCGGGTCATCGCGCTCGATCCCGAGAACGCAAACGCCTGGTACGCCAGGGGAACGATCCAGATCCTCCTCTCCCACTACGAGGACGCGCTCGCCTCCTATGACCGGGCCGTCGCCATCAACCCGAATCACGCCGACACCTGGTACACCAAAGGATGCACGCTTTCTGCGCTTCACCGCTATGACGAGGCTATCGGGTGCTTCGACCGGGTGCTCGTCCTCAGTCCCGACAATGCCAATGCCTGGTACAACCGGGGACGGGCACTGCAGAATCTGGAACGTTACGAGGAGGCGCTCGACTGCTACGACCGGGCATTCCGGATCAGTCCCGATCATTCCGGGATCTGGTTTCAGAAGGCTCTGGTGCTGAAGAAACTGAAGCGCTACGACCTCGCACTTGCCTGCTTCGACCGGGCGCTCAGAGAGAACGCTGTCAATGCAGATATCTGGCACCAGAAGGGTTCCCTCTTCTTTATCATGAAGCGCTATGGGGAGGCGATAGAATGTTTCGACCAGGCGCTCAGGATCCAGTCCGACCACACGGATGCACGCTACTACCGGGGCGAAAGTTACTACGCCCTTCGGAACTACGCAGCGGCAATCCCCTGCTACCAGGCTATAGTCCGCACGGACCCCAGGAATGTGGTCGCCTGGAACAACTACGGCAACGCACTCTACCAGCTCGAACGCTACGAAGAGGCGCTCGTCTGCTACGAGCGGGCGCTTGAGATCGACCCGGAGAACCGCCAGATCTGGAACAACAAAGCAAGTGTCCTCTCTGTTCTTTCGCACTATGACAAGGCGCTCGTCTGCTATGACCAGGAACTTCGGACCCATCCGGAGAATGCGGACGCCTGGTGCAGCAAAGGCCTTGCACTCTTCATTCTTGGGCGATATGGCGAAGCCGTCACCTGTTATTCGCACGCACTCGAGATCAACCCCGCGAAACCTGAGGTCTGGAGCACGAAGGGGAACGCTCTCGTGATTCTGGAGCGCTGTGAGGAGGCCCTCGACTGCTACGACCGGGCGCTCGCCATCGACCCCGAAAACGGTGAAGCGCTCAAAGGGAAGGCAATGGCGCTCATGTATCTCGACCGCCATGACGAGGCAGCAAGATACTACGAGAGAGCGCAATGGTCGCTGAACCGGATTTGAGGGGAAAAGAGGGTGGTTTAAACCCGTGCAATCCGCCCGACAGCTTCCTCGAGGTTCTCCATCGAGGTCGCATACGATACGCGGAGCCAGCCGGGAGTGCCGAACGCGGTTCCCGGGGTGACCGCCAGATGAGCGTCCCTGAGCCACGAGCGGGCAATCGCCATGTCGTCACCGTCGACCCGCACGTAGGCGTAGAACGCGCCGTCCGCCGGTGCGGTGGTGTAGCCGAGACCCTTGAGCGCCGGAATGAGGTAGTCGCGCCGGCGCTCGAACTCACGGCGCATTGCTTCGACGCAGTCCTGGCCGCCCCGGAGCGCGGCGAGGGCACCGAACATAGCAAACGTCGTCGGGTGCGATATGGTGTGCTGCTGCACCTTCTCCATCTGCCGGATGATCGGCCGGGGAGCAACCGCGTAGCCGATCCGCCACCCGGTCATCGCGTAGGCCTTCGAGAACCCGTTGATGGTGATCGTCCGCTCCGCCATCTCCGGAAGAGAGGCAAGGGAGATGTGCTCCTTGCCGTAGACCAGCTTCTCGTAAATCTCATCAGAGAGCACGTAGAGGTCGTGGTCACGGCAGATATCGGCGATGAGCCGGAGCGAGGCCGCATCCAGCACCGCGCCGGAAGGGTTCGAGGGGGAGTTGACCACGACCATCTTCGTCCGGGAGCTGACGGCCTCAAGAAGAGTGTCGTCGACCTGGAAGGTCTCGGGAGAGAGGGGGTGGTGCCGGGCGACGGCGCCTGCAAGCTGAGCGCAGGGTTCGTAGGAGACCCACGCCGGATCGAGGATAAGCACCTCATCGGTGGGGTTCAGGACGGCCTCCATCGCCTCGTAGATGGCGTCTTTCGCCCCGCAGGTGACGATCACCTCGTCGGGCTGCACGGCAAAACCGTTTTCTCCGGCGATCTTTTCCGCGATCGCGGACGCCAGCGCGGGTATCCCGGCGCTCGGGGCGTAATGGGTCTCCCCACGGCGGAGGGCGTCAATGCAGGCATCCTTGATGTGGGCCGGGGTATCGAAGTCCGGCTCCCCGATGGAGAGGCTGATGACGTCGACCCCCTCCTGCGCCATCCGCTTTGCGGCGTTCGAGATCTCGATCGTCGCGGAGGGGGCGATGGCCGCAATCTTCTCCGAGAGGTCTCTCATTCCAACCGCTGGACCATCTTCACGGCCGATTCAACGGCACGCTTCGCGTAGTCGATGCGCTCGGTCGCTTCCATCCGGGTCATCCCCGGCCCGGAGATGCCAAGAGCGACGGGCTTGCCGAACTCCAGGGAGAGGTCGATGATCTTACGCGCCGCATGCTGGACGACGATCTCGTCGTGCTGGGTGGCGCCCTCGATGACGCAGCCAATGGTGACAACCGCATCGATGTCATCTTCGGTGAGCAGTTTCTTGATCGCAAGCGGCATATCGTAGGCGCCGGGGACGTAGATCGTGTCGGCAACCTCCGCACCGAGGAAACCGGCGTGCTCCCGGGCCTCGATCTCCATCATGTAAGTGATGTCGCGGTTGAACTCCGCGACGACGAATCCAAGTTTTACCGTCATTCTTAATCCTTCCTGTGGTACTACTCGCACCGGTTGTTGATAATCCTCACTTTTTGCGTCAGGGGCGTGCGGGCCCGACGTCCTCGAACCCCTGCCGCTGGCCGGTCCCGGCGAGCTTCTCGAGGTCCTTCGGGCGGAGGGCGAGCCGGACGGCGTTTACTGCGTGTTCGCGGGTCCGCTGCTCCATCAGCCAGGCAAGCTCTTTGGCGTTCCTTGCCTCGTCCTCGTGGACGAAGACCTCGATGATGTGCTTGTTCGTCATCAGCTGGCAGAGGATGAGGCCCTGGGAGGCCTCGTGGGCGCAGACCTTGTCCTTCTCCGCTCCCCCGGGCATCCCGAGCGCCATCACGAGGTCGCACCCGCGCTCCTCAATCAACTTCTTGCACGCCACCGGGAGATCCTTGATCCCGGGGACGACGTAGCGTTCCAGTCCGACGCTCGCGTGCTTGCGGATCTCATCGATAGCGATCCCGCCCATGTCAATCCGGGCAAACGTCGTGTCGGCGATCCCGATCTTCATCCGAGGAGCACCTCTGCAGCGGCCTCCACCCCGTCGCCGACTGGACGGCCGCGAGGGTGGCGAGGATCTCCTGCGCCCCGACGCCGCCCATGGTGCCGATCCGGAAGATCTTGCCCTTGAGGTGGTCCTGGCCGCCGGCGATCTCGATGCCGAACTGCTTGACGGTTCCCCGGAGATCCTTGTCGGTGACACCTTCGGGGAGCCGCATCGCGGTCACGGTGTTCGAGTAGGCATGGTATTCGTCGAGCTGCGGGAAGAGGTCGACGCCCCATCCCTTCGCCGCGGCGCGGACGGCTTCGGTCATCCGGCGGTGGCGGGCGGCCCGGGCGGGGACACCTTCTTCCTCGATGATCTTGCAGGCCTCGCAGAGCGCGAGAAAGAGCGGGACCGCCGGGGTGTAGGGGGTCTCCATCGGGGTGCCGCTCCCGCTCTTTCGGTAGGCAGCCATATCGAGGTAGAACGGCCGCTTCTCTGAGATCCGGTCCCAGGCGCGCTCGCCGACGGCGATGGCGGCGAGGCCTGCAGGAGCCGCAAGGCACTTCTGCGACCCGACGACGGCGATATCGACGCCCCATTCGTCCATCCGGACGTCGTCGCCGCCGATGGAGGTGACCCCGTCCATGATGAAGAGCGCGTCGTGCTTCCGGGCAAGTTTGCCGACTTCGGGTGCGGGGTTCTTAATCCCGGCGCTCGTCTCGTTGTGGACCATGGTGACGACCTCGGCCCCGGCCTCGAGTTCTCGCTCAAGGGCCGCGAGATCGAGCGGGGTTCCCCACCCGGACTCGAGGACGGTGACGGTGCCGTAGCGTGCGCCGATCTTGGCAAAGCGGTCGCCGAACTTGCCGTTTACGAGCGAGACTATTCGCTTATCCCGCGCAAAGTTCGCGACGCCGGCTTCCATGCCGGCGCTCCCCGAGCCGCTGATGATATAGAGCTCGTTTGCGGTGCCGAAGAGGGTCTTTAACGTCCGGACACAGTCCGCGTATGCGGCGCCGAACTCGGGGCCGCGGTGGTTGATGGCCTGCCGCGTCATGGCGGCGCGTACCCGCTGCGGAATGGGTACCGGGCCCGGGATCATCAGGAGTGGTTCGTGTTCCATAAGATATCAGTCCGTATTGTCTTGTTAAGGACAGACGCTGTTTCTGCAAGGAACTTGGATGTAGATTCATATCAACCTCACCACCGTGCAATATCGACAGGGTGAAAAAGAGGCGGGGCATAATTCAACGTAGATATGGCAGACGTCACGGTTATCTGCGGTTCCGCCTCGGACGGCCCCGTCGCGGAGAAGGTGTTTGAGACCCTGAAAGAGCACGGCGTAGACTACGACTACAAGGTGATATCGGCGCACCGCGACCCCGAACGGCTGGACGAGTACGTGAAGGCGAGCACCGCCCGGGTCTTCATCGCGATCGCCGGGCTCTCGGCGGCCCTCCCGGGAGTGATCGCCTCGAAGACGAAGCGCCCGGTGATCGGTGTCCCGGTGAGCGGGACGCTGATGGGTCTCGACGCCCTCCTCTCGATCGCCCAGATGCCGAAGGGTGTCCCGGTGGCCTGCGTCGGGGTGGACAACGGCGTGAACGCCGCCCTGCTTGCGGTCAGGATTCTCAACGCAGGGCGCACCTGAGATCGCCTCTCTCTTGCCGGGCCGGGAGTGCCGGCCTCACACGTTCTGGAGCACTGCGGCCCTCTCGAACCCCGGGCGCGCACCCGGCGGTGCTCGAGCGTCGGGCAACCTTTTTCCACCCGGCCGCGAAGGGAGGGATATGAAGCAGAGAGTGCTCTTCATCGGCACGAACAACGCCGCCCGGACCCAGATGGCGGAGGGCTATCTCCGCGCACGCTATGGTGACCACTACGAGGCCTGCTCCGCCGGGATCGCCCCGACCGCTCTCGACCCTCTCGCCGTACGGGTGATGGACGAGATCGGGATAGACATCTCGAAACAACAGGCAAAGGACCTCACGCTCTTCGACGGAAAAGAGATGGACTACGCCGTCGCGCTCTGCGCCGGCGGTGTCTGCCCGATGTTTCCCTGGACGAAGGAGACGATCCACGTCGATTTCCCGGATCCGGGCCGGGCTACCGGAAGCCCCGACAAGGTTATCGCAGCCTACCGGCGGAGCCGCGACGCGGTAATCGCCTGGGTCGACGGGCGGTTCGGCAACAGGTGAGGTAAAAAAAAAGTATTCAGTGGAGCCCTTCACGGCTCCATCCGCTCTTGTGGCACCGGGAGGATATCCCGCACCATCTTCACGGCGCAGAGATCCCCGCACATCGAGCAGGTCTCGATCTCTCCGTCGCGCTCGTGGATGCGCCGGGCCTCCTCGGGCGCGAGCGCCGCTTCGAACTGCTTCTCCCAGTCGAGCGCCCGGCGGGCCTCCGCCATCCGGATCTCGCGGTTTTTCGTGTGCGCGGCGGCGCGGGAGAGGCTTCCGACGTGCGCCGCGATCTTCGCCACCCGCGTCCCTTCCACGATATCGCGGACGTCAGGCAGCGCCAGGTGCTCGCTCGGCGAGACCATGCAGAGGAAGTCGGCGCCGTTCATGCAGGCGATCGCGCCGCCGATCGCCCCCACGACGTGGTCGTAGCCCGGCGCCACGTCGGTGACGAGCGGGCCAAGCAGATAGAGCGGAGCGCCGTCGGTCAGTTCCTTGATCATCCGGACGTTGTAGCCGACCTGGTCGGCCGGGATATGCCCCGGCCCCTCGATCATCCGCTGCACCCCGGCGGCGAGCGCCCTTTTCGCGAGATGCCCGAGCGTCAGGTACTCGGTCGTCTTCGCGAGGCGGCCGGCGTCCACGAGCGCGCCAGGGCGCATCCCGTCGCCGAGGCTCACGACAACGTCGTGCTCGCTGAGGATCTCGAGCAGGTAGTCGTACTCCGCGTAGAGGGGGTTCTCCTCGCCCGTCGCAGCCATCATCGCCACGTGGAACGCCCCACCCCTGCTGACGACGCCCATCGTCCGGGGGTCGGCCTTAAGCGACGCGAGCGCCTGGTTGTTCACGCCGCAGTGCAGGGTCAGGAAGTCCACGCCCTGCCGGCAGTGCTCCCGGATAACCTTGAACAGCAGATCGGCGTCGACGTCCGCCGCACTCCCCGCCCGCCGGACTGCCTCGTAGACGGGGACGGTGCCGACCGGCGCATCGAGTTCGAGGATCCGGCGCCGGATGCGGACGAGATCGCCGCCGGTCGAGAGGTCCATCAGCGCGTCCGCACCCTCCCGGAGTGCCGCCTTCGCCTTCTCGACCTCGAGGTCCTCGTCGCACCGGGTTCCCGACGTCCCGATGTTCACGTTGACCCGCACCCTGCAGCCCTCCCCGATGGCGCAGAGTCGGTGCGGCCTCGTTGGGTTTGCTGGAATGACTATCCGGCCGCGGGCGACGGCCCGCGCGGCGGCGTGGGGGGCGAGATCCTCTTCCCGGGCGATCGTCTCCACCTCAGGAGGAACCCCGCGCAGGCACGCTAGAGCAAGGGTATGCATAAGAACCATTTGCCCGGAAGCCATATTAGTCTGCATGCCAGTCCGGTGGATCACGAGCGGCGCGACCTACGCCAATTCGTTTGTTTACGGAAACATCCTCATCGACGCGGGTGTTCTCCCGATGGTGGTGGAGCCGTATGCCGTCGAGATCGACACGATCGTCCTCACCCACGCCCACTACGATCATATCGCCCATGTGAGAGAGATCACCCGGCTTTGCGGCGATGCCACCGTCTGCATCCACGAGGCGGATGCACCCGGCCTCATCGACGACACCAGGAGTCTCGCGATGCATTTCGGGGCAAGATCGCCTGGAATCGTCCCCGACATTGTTCTTGCCGACGGCGACCGGGTAGGGAGCCTTCGCGTGATCCACACCCCCGGGCACACGCCGGGCGGGATCTGCCTCTACGATGAGGGGGAAAAACTGCTCTTCTCCGGAGACACCGTCTTTACCGGCGGATCCTTCGGGCGCTACGACTTCCCGGGGGGCGACCGGACGGCACTCGCGGCATCCATCGAGCATCTCGCGGCGCTGGAGGTCGTTGGCCTCTACCCCGGACATGGGGAGCCCGCCCTCCGCGACGGCGGAAGGCATATCGCGGCCGCACGGGAGGCGCTCCGATTCTATGGATAAGGGGATCTACGCCCTCATCCTTGAGAACGACCATTGCGTAGTCCGCGTCGGCGCTCTCGGGACACGGGAGTTTGCACCCGGCAGCCACGTCTACGTGGGCTCGGCGCTAGGAAGCGGCGGGCTTGCCCGCGCAGACCGGCACGTGAGGCTCGCCCTCCGTCGCGACCGCCCTCCCCGGTGGCACATCGACTACCTCCTCCTCGACCCGCATTTTTTCCC
>PGYH01000078.1 GCA_002839575.1 Methanomicrobiales archaeon HGW-Methanomicrobiales-6 | reverse complement strand
TCTCCGCGTTCCGTGTCCCCATCAGCCGCAACTACTTCCTGATTGCCGGCGTCGTTGCCGCGCAGGGCATCCACATCCTCGCGCTCTACGTCCCCTTCCTCCAGGACGTCCTCCAGCTGCAGCCCGTCTCCCCGGTCGAGTGGCTCGTACTGCTCGCCCTTGCCTCCTCGGTCGTGATCGTGATGGAGATCTTCAAGGCGGTCAGGAACCACCGGCCTCCGGTTCACCAGACCGGAACCGGGGTAGGGGAGATCCCCCACCGGTAGGGGAGATCCCCCACCGGTAGGGGAGGAAGACCTCGTTCACCCGGCTGCCGTCGGCAAGATCGGTCATGACGATGCTTCTTGCCGAGACGGTGTAGAGGGTGTCGTCCATGAAGAGCGATCGCCGCACGGCGTCGGGCGAGTCCCAGGTGTAGGGGGATCCCTTCTCGGCATGGGCGACCGTGCCTTTCAGGGTGAGCCCCTCCTCCGGGGTCACCGAGTAGACGTAGGCGCCCTGCCAGGGCGCGGTGCCGTAGGAGCCGGGGTACTCCGATTCGCGGTTCTCCACCCGTTTTATCTCGCTCACCGGGATGACGAGGAGGTCCTTCTCTTTCGCAAAGAGGAAGGCCTTGTGGTCCCGGAGAGCCTCCGAGTCGGTTCCGGGCTCCCCGATTACGACGGTATCGACCTCTATCGGGTTATTCACGTCCGATACGTCGAAGAGCGCGATCTTGAGCCCCTCCACCGAGACGCCGCCCCAGGTGTTCTCGCTCGTCTCTTTGCCGATGCCAATGATGTGGTTGGCGTCATAGGGGTGGAGATAGTCCGAGTAACCCGGTATCTTGAGCTCTCCGAGGATGCCCGGGTGCTTCGGGTCCGAGAGATCGATGACGAAGAGAGGATCGATCCGCTTGAACGTCACGAGATACAGCCGGTCGCCGACGAACCGGGCAGCGTAGATCCGCTCGTCCGGCGCGATATGCTCGAGCGTCCCGATGGTCTCCATTGCGGGGTCGAGGACGTAGACGTTGTTGTACTGGAAGGACCCCTCACGCGTCCAGCCCTCGACGGTCGTCGCCACCCGGAGGTTCTCCCCGTATTCGTCGAGCGAGAACTGGTTCAAGAGGTGTCCGGGAACCCTGCCCATAGCCCTGTAGTCGATCCTTGCGTCATCGATCGCGAACCGGTGGACGATCGTCTGCTCCCGGCTGCCGGCGTAGTCGGGCGCCGTTCGGGGGGTCCCCATGTGGCGGTAGCCGATGTAGAGGTTCTTTTGCGACGCAAAGAGGGTGGTGTCGTAGCCGAGGAGGAACGTCTCGGCGTCGGGGGTGTCCCTGTCGTTTTTGACGGAGAAGGCGCTTGCGGTGTAGAAGACGTAGTTCTGCAGCGGAGTCCCGGGGCGGTAGACGTCGGGCAGGATGGGCTCGCCGCCGTCCGTCCGCACCTCGGGGAGGACGATCTCGTCCCGGATCCAGAGGGGGGCCTCCCGCGTGAGGACATAGACGTTGTCCCCGATCATCCGGGCGTCGTAGTAACTGCCGGTGAAGGTCTGGGTCCGGACCAGTTCGGGATCGCTCCGGTCGCCGACGTCGTAGATGTATGCGTGCGTCACCACCCGCTGGACGGGGATGGGCGCTACACTCCCTTTCACGGTGGTCATCATCTCTTCTGTCCCGGTGGCAAAGACAGTCAGGCGGTCGCCCGAGAGAAAGAGCGCCGTCGGGATCCCTTCGATCCGGGTTTCGGATACGATCTTCGCATCCTCTGCCGGGAATGCTTCGAGGATCGCGATGGTCTCGCCCGAGATGATATAGATGTACCTGCCGTCGTTCTTCAGGAAGTCGGCCTCGTCCACGCCCTGCACCTGCACGTTCGTGGTTGAGTAGTCGCGTGCGGCCGACGGGGCGGGCGGCGCACTCGTCGGTGCAGGCGCGTCCATGGCGGTCTCCTGTCTGCCGGTCCCCGTCATCCAGGGGTAGCCGTTACCGCTCTTCACTCCCTGCGCGTGTTCCTTCAGGAACGCCTCGATCTCTTCCTTCGACGCAAACTTCCGTAAATCTCCCCAGGTTTCCCCCCCGGCGTCCTCCGATGCGAGGGCGGTCCCGATGATCGCGGCGATCACGAGACACCCGAGGGCGGCCACCAGCGCCGGTTTCCAGTTCCTCATATCCGTTCACCTTCCGGTAGAGGGAGATGCACGTCCCGACGCATCAGGTTTGCGTAACCTACGAATATTTTCGAAGTCTTGCAGGGTGGTCGGGAGTGAGTTCGGGGAGGCGGCGCCGGGTGCGTTGCAGGGGGAATCCGACATGAGCCATACAGGTGCGGCATGGTTGATTCGGTGTATTTCCAAGTAACCCGGTACAGTGGACCGTGGGGCTACGCACCTCGCACCTAACGGTGCTACGGTGCTCAAACTCCGTTCCTTCGCACCTTCGGTGCTCACGCTCCGGTTCTAACGAACCGTCGCGCTTCGGAACGTCGTCCTCCCCTGCAACCCATCGAAGAACTTCGTTCTTCTCGAGTTCCTGATCGAAGCCTGGCGGCTTCTCAAGCTCCGGAAGTTTTCCGTCGCACCCTACGGCCAGTCGCTCTCCCCCAGTTGCAATATCCGGTGGAAAGCCGTGGACGGGTTTACGAAGAAAACAGGCAGAAGGCCCCCGACTGAAGTCGGGGAGCAGTCACGACACTCAGCACAATTGGCCACCTGTGGTTTTCGGCTACGCGAACCGGGCACGGACCCCGGAGTGGATCGCGGATATGTCCGGTCAACCATTTTTCACAAAGAAACTTTCACCCGATCGGCACCGCCCCGAAACTCCAGGCGATGTAGGCGACGTAGCCGAGGAGCAGGAGGGCCGACCAGCCCCGGACGATGGAGGGGCGGGCAAAGAGCAGGGGGAGGATCGCGACCGAGAAGAGAACGACGACGATGATGTCGATGGGCGACCCGACGGTGGCCGGGGCGAGGAGGAGGCTTATCCCGAGAACCAGGAGGAGGTTGAAGATGTTGCTCCCGAGGATATTGCCGATGGAGATGGCGCCCTCATCTCTCACGGCAGCAACGAGCGATGTCGCAAGTTCCGGGAGCGACGTCCCGACGGCGACGACCGAGACGCCTATGACGAAGGCCGGAATTGCGAAGACCTCTGCGAGCGCAACAGCGCTGTCGACGACCAGCTGTGCCCCGATGATGACGGCGACAAGCCCGAGGCCGATGTAGAGGGCGTCGGCCCATCCGTGGGACTCGATCTCAACCCCTCCTTCCTCGCGGCGTTCCCGCAGGAGCATGAAGAGGACGGCCACGAAGAGGATGAGGAGCACCCCCCCCGTGAGGGCGTCGAGCGTGCCTCTCACGGCGAGCAGGGCGAACGCCGCCGTTGCAACGAGCATCAACGCAGCATGCCGGACGAGCGCGGAGCGGGTTGTCCCGGATGCGGCGATCATGCCGGGCCGTATGAAGGTGCAGAGGGCGAGAACGAGGGCGATGTTTGCAATGTTGCTCCCGATAACGTTTCCGAGCGCAATACCCGAGTTCCCCGTGGCTGCAGCGTTCGTGCTGACGACGAGTTCCGGGAGGGAGGTGCCGAACGCGATGATCGTCGACCCGATCAGGGCCGGGGAGATGCTATGGCGGAGGGCGAGGCCGCTCCCCCCGCCCACGAAGAGGTCGGCTCCCTTCACGAGGAGGGCTATGCCGACGATGAATATGATGAAGGTCACGATCACTGGAATGCCCCGGATATGGTGGTAATATTTGGGCGAAGATCTCCTAATACGTTTCCGAATCCGGGTTCCGGAGGCTGCCGGAAGTAGGGAGGTGCACTGCGGGCAAAAGGTTATGTGCACCTCCGGCCTCTACCGGGCCGTCATGTTCGACCCTGGCACCCGGTCCCTGCGCGGGGCAGGAAGGGAGTTCATGCAGAGGACCGAGTACGGGACCCAGCCGCCGTCGGACCAGATGCTGGGCCGCCCGCCTCCTCCTCTTGAGGTCCCGTACACAAAAGCGAAGACGGTCGTTCCGCTGCCCGCGCCCGACGATATTGCTATTCCTGCCGTCGATCTCCGGGACGCGATCGAGCAGCGCGAGAGCATCAGGAACTACGCGGCGGAACCGCTCACGCTTGCGGAAATTGCATTCCTCCTCTGGTGCACCCAGGGGGTTCGGCAAGCCGTCGACGGGACGTTCACCCTCCGCACCGTCCCGTCAGCAGGCGCACGGCACGCGTTCGAGACCTACCTGCTGGTCAACCGGGTCGAGAATGTTCCCCCAGGACTTTACCGCTACTTGGCACTGGAGCACCGCCTTGCAGAAGAGTCCCGTGACCCCGAAATCAAGCGACGAGTGGCGGCGGGGTGCCTGAACCAGCCGCATATCCTCGAGAGTGCCGTCACTTTCCTCTGGACCGCCGTCCCGGACCGGATGACATGGCGCTACGGCGAGCGCGGCTACCGCTACATGCATCTCGACGCCGGCCACGTCTGCCAGAACCTCTACCTGGCGGCATCGGGCGTGGGGTGCGGCGTCTGCGCGATCGCCGCCTTCGACGACGCGGCGATGAACCGGCTTCTCGGCATCGACGGCGAACGCCAGTTCCTGATCTACGTTGCGGCTGTCGGGAAAAAACCGTAAGAAGGCGGGTGCCGAAGGGCATATCCACCTCCCCGTCCAACACCTGAGTGAAGAGTCCCGGCATTCGCGCCGGGCCGACAAACGGAGGCTGCCGGTTACGTTCACGTTCGACGAACAGATTGCTGCTCTTGAAGCAGAACGCAAAAGGCTTCTCCGCTTCCCGGAAGACGAGTTCATCGCGATCATCCGGGAGGTGGGGTTCTCCTGCGACTGTTGCGGCCGGTGCTGCACACGGGAGTTCAACGGCCACGTCTTTTTGCTGGAGGAGGATACCGACAGCGTCCGCTCGTTTGCGCCCGACGCCATCATTCCGGCACCCGATTTTGATGCCTGCGACCAGCAGGGGAGGTTCTACGTCTCGGGCTACGCCCTCTGGACAAAGCCTGACGGCTCCTGCATCTTCCTTGAGGGCGGCAGGTGCAGCATCTACGACCGGCGGTTCGCCATCTGCCGTGTCTACCCCTACATGCTCCATCGGGAGGCCGACGAGACGGGCACCGTCGACTGGCGGCAGATCAGCGGTTTGAACGAACACGGATGCTACAACAACCCGATCGACGATGCTGAATGCGCCCGGATTGCCCGGGAGACCCGTGCCTACGAAGCGGCGTTCCTCGACCAGGCGATCCGGTTCCGGGAATCGCTCAGGGATCTCTTCGCCCGGGAAGGACTGCGCTACGTCCGGCGGACCTACGATCTCCTGATGCGGGACTTCCGGAAAGGTGCCGAGGTCGAGGTCCAGGTCTTCCACCGTGGCCGGTTTGAGCCGCATCGGGTCACCCGCGACGTGTACGAGTGATGGGGGCCTGCCTCGTTCGGGGTAACCCGTCCGGTACCTCCCCTACCGGGACCGGCCTCACCTTTTTTTAGCTCCTCCCGCGCAGGGTGCCCGATGGAGACCGAGATCCTCCTCACCCTGCTGGTGCTGGCCGGCACCGCCGTTCTCTTTATTACCGGCGCCGTCAGGGTCGACGTCGCCGCCGTGCTCGTGGCCCTCGCGCTCGCGTGGTTCGGGCTCGTCACTCCGGCGCAGGCTCTCTCGGGGTTTTCGAGCAGCGCGGTCGTCGCGATGCTCTCGGTGATGGTGCTCGGTCACGGGCTCGACCGGACCGGGGTGACCATCCGTATCGCCCGCGCGATCGTCGGGTTCGCCGGGACCGGCGAGCGTCGGCTCATCGCCGCCGTCTCCATTGTTGCCGGCTCTCTCTCGGCGTTCATGCAGAATGTCGGGGCCACTGCTGTCTTCCTCCCTTCGCTCCTGCGGGTATCGTCGCTTACGGGGGTTCCGGCGTCGCGTCTTCTTCTGCCCGTCGGCTACGCCGCGATCCTCGGGGGCACCGTCAGCATGGTGGGGGCGGGCACCCTCATCATTCTCAACGACCTCCTCGCCCAACGCGGGTACGCGCCCTTTGGGCTCTTTGCCGTCACCCCCGTCGGGGTGCCGCTCCTGCTTGCCGGGATCGTCTTCTTCTACTTCTTCGGGGACCGGGTCCTTCCTCGGCGCGAGAAGACGCGGTTGAGCCCACAGGAGGAACTCATCCGGACATGGTGTCCACCGTGCCGCATATCCTACCTGCGGGCCCCACCCGGGAGCCCTATCGTCGGGAAGACACGTGAGGCGGTGCATATGATCTCGCGCTACAACCTCCACCTCATCTCCCTCGCCGAGCGGGGCGAGATCACCTACACGCCGTGGCGGCATACCCGGTTCGCCGCCAGGCAGGAACTCGGCATTCTCGGACAGGATGAGGATGTCAGGCGGTTTGTAGACGATTTCGGGCTTGAGTGGGTTCGGGCGGGGGAGAGCACCGCGAACGTCATGGCCGACCCGAACGTGGGGTTTGCGGAGGTGATCGTCCGGCCGTATGGCGGGATCGTCGGCAAAACGCTTCGCGATCTCGAGTTCCGGGTGACTTACGGCGTCGAGGTGTTGATCCTCCTCTCCGGAACCGAGGAGCAGCGGCAAAACCTTGCCGACCGCCCGCTGCAGGCGGGGGACGCAATGGTCGTTTTAGGCCGCTGGGAACGGCTGCGGGCGCTCGCCACGGATCGGAACTTCGTCATGGTGACCCCTGTCGAGGGGCGGGCGGGGGTTCGCGAGCGCGGTGCGGCCGCCGCCGTCCTCTGCTTTCTTGCCGCCGTCGGCCTCACCTACACCGGGCTCTCGATCGCGACGAGCCTTCTTTCGGGAGTGCTCGCGATGATCCTCCTCCGGATCGTCCCGATCGGCGAGGTCTACCGCGCTATCGACTGGCGGACGCTCGCGCTGATTGCCGGCCTCCTTCCCCTCGGCATCGCCATGGACACGACCGGGACCGCCCGATTCATCGCCGACCAGACGGCCGGCCTGGTCGCCGGATATCCGACGCCCCTCATCCTCATCGCGGTTGCGGTTCTCGCGACCGCCTTTTCGCTTGTCATGTCGAATATCGCCGCCACCGTCCTCCTGGTCCCGCTCGCGCTGGTTATGGCGGGTTCGTTCGGGCTCGATCCCCGCGGCCTCGCGCTCCTCGTCGGGATCTGCACGTCGAACTCCTTCCTCCTCCCGACGCACCCGGTGAACGCCCTCCTGATGGGCCCGGGGAACTACCGGACCCGGGACTATCTTGTGGCGGGGGGTGCTCTGACGATCGTCTTCATCTTCGTCGCCGTCGGCATCGTCTCTCTTTTCTACTTCTGACTTCCCGTGCCGTCCTCGGACCGGGCAGCTGGCGGTGCCGCATTCTTCCTACCCGGGTAAACCTTTATGCCGGTCCATGGCGACCGGACTCACACCATGGAGCGGGAGTACGACGTCGTCGTTATCGGAACGGGGAACGCCGGTTCCGACATTGCCTGGCACTGCAGGAAGGCCGCGATGCAGGTAGCGATCGTTGATTCCCGGGACTACGGGGGGACGTGCGCCCTGCGGGGCTGTGTCCCCAAAAAGGTGCTCGCCGGTGCCGCAGAGGTGGTTTCCCGTGCCCATGACCAGCAGGGGAACGGTATCAGGGGTGCGATCGCGATCGACTGGCCGGAACTGATCGCCTTCGAGAGGACCTTCACCGATCCCGTTCCCCGGCAAAAGGAGGAGGGCTTCCGGAGTGCGGGGATCCATACCTACCACGGGCTTGCCCGCTTTACCGGGCCGGATAGGGTGGCGGTCGCCGCCGATACGCTCACGGGCCGGTACATCGTGATCGCCGCCGGTGCGCACCCCCGCCCCTTAAACGTCCCGGGCGAGGACCTGATGACCTCAAGCGACGACTTCTTCTACCTTGAAGCGCTCCCGGAACGGATCATATTCGTCGGCGGGGGCTACATCTCGCTTGAATTCGCCCACATCGCCGTTGCTGCCGGGTCGGCGGTGACCATCCTCCAGCGGAGCGGGCGGGTGCTCAAAGAGTTCGATCCCGATATCGTCGACCGGCTGCTGCTGGCGTCAGGGGAGGTGGGGATCGACGTGCAGGTGAACATGCCGCTCGTCTCGGTCGAGAAGAACGGCACCGGCCTTCGTGTGCGGGCCGGGAGGAAGGGAGAGGAGAAGACCTTCGGCGCCGATATGGTCGTCCACGGCGCAGGCAGGGTATCGGCGGTCGAGGAGCTCGACCTTGCGGCCGGGAACGTCGAGACCGACCGCCGGGGGATCGTGGTCGACGACCGTCTCCGGAGCGTCTCGAATCCCGCCGTCTACGTTGCCGGGGACGCGAACCCGAGGAGCCCGCAGCTGACCCCGGTGGCGGTGATGGACGCCCACATCGTTGTCGACAACATCCTGGGCGGCAACGCCCGCGTCGCGGACTACTCCGTCGTCCCGAGCGCCGTCTTCACGAATCCGCCCATTGCCTCCGTCGGGCTCACGGAAGAAGCGGCGAAGGAGAAGGGGATCTCCTACGTCGCCAACGCCGGCGACCTCTCCGGGCGGTTCACGAACCGGAGCATCGGCCAGAGGCACGCCGGCTACAAACTCCTGGTCGACGAGGACTCCCGCCGGATCCTCGGCGCCCACCTCATCGGGCCGCACGTCGAGGAGGTGATCAACACCTTCGCCCTCGCGATCAAACACGGTCTGACGGTGGATGACCTCACGCTGGACGCTATCCCGTGGGCCTACCCGAGCAACACCTACGACATCATCCACATGGTGTATCCGCTGGTGAGGAAGTGAGGTTAACTGGAAGGTGATGCAAAAAGGCTAGGTGGTAGACACCCCGTTCCAGAAAAAACGGTCCTTGTACTTCTGGGGTCCTGGCAGGTGCGATTGTGACTGCCGAAACGACCGAACATGAGGGAACTCGGTACACTGGACCGTGGGGGCTACGCACCTTCGCACCTGACGGTGCTCAAACTCTGTTCCTACCGGAACGTCGTTCTTCGGTGCTCGAGCTCTGTTCCTGGAGGTTTGTCGTTCTCTGGTGTTCGGGTCCTGTCCCTCCAGTCAATGGATGTTAATAAGGACAAAAATTAAGGACAAAAACAGGCCGACACATCATCAGCCTGTTTTTGTTTGCTTATCTTTCTTTTTGTTTTGCAGTCTGCCATGATTTAATTGGAAAAGCACATAGATAAACAGGAACTTATCGGGTAGTTTAAATTGCGGATCCGGGGGTTGAGTTTATGGATAATTCTACAAAGAAAGATATGGAGGAAGCACTCCGAGTCATAGCTTCAATGATTAGCAAGACTGAGAAAGCAAAAGAAAAATTCGCACAAGGTACTCCTCAGCATACGTTACAAAAGAACCGGCTTCAAGCGCTTAATATAGCTTTATCTTTGATTTCAGAAGAATTAGCCGAAAGTGATGCTTTGGATTATTATTCAAAAGATGATTTGAAAAAAGCGTTTGCGTCAATAGATTCTTTGATTAGTAAATCTGAGAAAGCGCAGAAAAAATTAGCGCAAGGTACTTGGCAACATACAATGCTAAGTAATAATCTTAAAGCACTCTATATAACTCTCCCATTGTTAACAAAGGCATTTAGGGAGATAGGTGCCGGAAAAGAGCAGATAGAATAATATCCGTGTTATAAGCATAACACTAAAGCAACTAAACTCCAATTTATCGGTTCGTATGGCGCATACAACGATGTAGTATTTGTTTGTCTGCTGCCAAAAACTTTATTCTATGCGAGTTTCCGATTTTGTCCTTATGAACACCCGCACCAGTCACAACTCATACACGGCTTACTAGGGGGTATCGCCACGCACTGCCCCCACCCTGAGGTGTGGGGTGCGACTTCCCCAAAGGGGAAGGAGTTCGAGCACCGCAGGTGCGAGTTGCGACGGGCCGACGGGCCGGAGCATGAGCCCCGCAGGTGCAACTGAGGAGGCCGGAGGCCGGGCGGGGTGCGACGGTTCGTTAGAACCGGAGCTAGAGAAGACCGGAGGTCTTCGAGTGGGGGTTGCAGGAGTAGAACAGTCTGCAGCAATGAAGTCTGAAGGTGTAACGTGGGGACAGGGGAGGGGGGATGCTCCCCCCTCCCCGTCAGCCCCTTCCCCCTCGTGGCGATATCCCCACGGTCCAGTGTACGGGGTCGCCCCATAGTTTCGGTTGTTTCGGCAGCCAGAATCCCACCTGCCGGATCTCCCCATAGTTCCAGCCACTCCGGCTGTTGCAATCGCAAGCAGGCGGCGCTCGAGATGCCATCAACTGTTAACGCTTCTGCTGCTGGATAGAAACAGTAGTTAAAAAAAGATCGCGCCGGGGATTCCAGGGCCCCGCCCCCTTCTCACGCGCTCTCGCCGACGCCTTCTTCCTTTGTGCTCTCTTCGGCCGGTTTCTTCTCGGGCTTCTCGGGCTTCACGTAGGTGATGGTGTAGCGCTCCACCACGTGCTCCGTCACCGGAGGGTGGTAACTCTGCTCCATCGTGAGGCTCCCGAACGGGCAGCCCTCGACACAATCGCCGCAGGCGATGCACCGCATCCGGTCGATCTCCCAGACCTTCTCTTCTTTGTCGAGACGGATCGCCTCGCACGGGCACCGCTTCGAGCAGAGGCCGCAGGAGCGGCAGGTGGACGGGTCAATGGCGACGTGCCCCCGGGTGAGGAGGCATGTCCGTGCCGGGACCGCCGGGTATTGCCGGGTGGCCGGCCCCCCCGTCAGGTTCCGGATAACCGTCTTTGTCATCTGAAAAATGCTCATTTTGTCTTCACCTCTCCGTGCAGCTGATGCAGGGGTCGATCGAGAGGACGACGACCGGGACGTCCGCAAGCTGGGCTCCCGGGAGCATCTTCACGAGCGGCGGGATGTTCGCGAGCGTCGGCGTCCTTATCCTGGCCCTGGCAAGGTGCTTGCTCCCGTCGCCCCGGAGGTAGTGGACGACCTCGCCCCGCGGCTGCTCGGCGCGGGAGAAGTACTCGCCGTCGGGCGTTCCCTTCACCTTCACATCGATGGGTCCTTCGGGCATCTCCTCGATCGCACGCCGGATAATGTCGATGGATGCGTAGACCTCCTTGACCCGAACCGCGCACCGGGCGTAGCAGTCGCCGGCGGTCTCGACGACGGGCTTGAACCCGAGATCACCGTAGGCGGCGTAGCCGGTCTCGCGGTGGTCCATCGCGACCCCGCTTCCCCTGGCGGTCGGGCCGGCCGCCCCGAGAGCGTAGGCCTCGTCCTTTGTGATGACCCCGAGCCCCCGGAGGCGGTACTTCACCGTCTCGTCGTTTAGGAAGACATCGCCGAGATCCCGGCACTTCTGCTCGAACGGATCGAGTTCGCGGTGCATCTCATCGAGTTTCTCCTGCCCGATATCGCGCCTGACCCCGCCGACCTTGCAGGTGCCCTGGATGACCCGGCCACCGGTGGTGTCCTCGAGCACGTCGAGCACGCTCTCCCGGAGCTGCCAGGACCGCATGAAGAGATTCTCAAAGCCCATAGAGTCGGCAAAGAGCCCGAGCCAGAGAAGGTGCGAGTGGAGACGCGAGCACTCCGACCAGATCGTCCGGAGATAGCGTGCCCTGTCCGGAACCTCGATTTTCATGATATGCTCGATGCCCTGGCTGTAGCAGAGCGCGTGGATGAAACTGCAGATCCCGCAGATCCGTTCCGCCACGTAGACGTACTCGGTATATTCACGCTTCTGCACGAGCTGCTCGAGCCCGCGGTGAATGTAGCCGATCGAGGGGATCGCTTCCACCACCTTCTCGTCCTCGAGGACGAGGTCGACGTGTATCGGCTCCGGCAGCACCGGGTGCTGCGGACCGAACGGTACAATTATGCGTTCCGGCATTGGTCACCTCCCCTTCTCGTGACGCTGAACGGATACTTCTCCGCCGTCTTGATGAACGTTCCTTTGAAGTCGATGTTGATCCCGGTGACCGGGATCCCGAAGAGGTCGTGCATCTCGTTCTCGTAGACGAACGCCCCCCAGTAGATCCCGGAGATGCTCGGCACCTCCGTCTCCGGCCCGACCGTCAGGCGGAGATTTTTGAACTGGTAGCCCTTATCGAACGAGTAGTTGACCTCATAAGCCCCGCCGATGTCCGTGCACCCGATCTGGACAAGGCGGTATCCATCGGCGTGAAGGCCTTCGACTTCCGAAAGGAGGTTCTCCAGCGCGACGTCGATTAGAGTCTGCTCTTCGTTAACTGTCATGTGCTCTCACCTGCCTGTTCCGCATGCCGCGCTTCTTCTTTTGTCCGCGCCGCTCCGGTCATCTTCCCCCGTTTCTCCTCGAGGATCGAAAGTGCCGTTACGACGCCGTCGATGATCTGTTCCGGCCTTGCCGCGCATCCCGGAACATAGACGTCGACGGGGATAACCTTGTCGATGCCGCCAACGATATTGTAGCACTCCCGGAATACGCCGCCGGTTGCGGCGCAGACGCCGACCGCAATGACGACTTTCGGCTCCGGGATCTGTTCGTAGATGTTTTCGACCACCTCCCGGTTCTGCGCGTTGATCCCGCCGGTGATCAGCAGGATGTCAGCATGCTTCGGGTTTCCGGTGTTGATGATGCCGAACCGCTCCACATCGTAGAGTGGGGTGAGGCACGCAAGCACCTCAATGTCGCACCCGTTGCAGCTGGATGCATCGTAGTGAAGGATCCAGGGTGATCGCTTCAGGAATGCCATGGTACTCATGCACCTCCAGTCATCATATAGCCGAGGATATAGGCGAGGATCGCCAGGTTCACAATGCCGAGTAATGCCGCGAGCCACCCGCTCTTCAGCGCCGCCTGCCACCGAACCCGTGCCGTGACGTTGTCGATGAAGATCTCGGCGAGATACGTGATCACGACCGCGATGATCCCGATCACGGGGTTCCAGGCGAAGAAGAGGTAGATGAACCCGAGCAGGAAGACGTTCTCGTACCAGTGGGCGATCTCGACCTGGGCGAGCGTCGATCCCGAGAACTCCGTCGTTATACCCTTGACGATCTCCTGGTGCGCGTGGTGCGACGTCGAGATGTCGAAGGGGGACTTCCGGAGTTTGATCGTGAGGATGGTCGCGAAGCCCAGGAATACGCCGGGCAGGTAGAGGATGGCCGGCACGGTCGAGACGGCGATATCGAAGACGTAGAAGCTGTTCGTGACCATGTAGAATCCGACGGCCGCGAGGATGATC
>PGYH01000077.1 GCA_002839575.1 Methanomicrobiales archaeon HGW-Methanomicrobiales-6 | reverse complement strand
TCCGGAACTTCTTCGACACCATCACCGGAACGGACAGGAACCTGACCCGGATCTACATGTGCGTGATGAGCCTCGCCAAGCTCCGTATGGAGTCTCCCGAAAGGATGACGTTCCTCGTGGACCAGCTCCGCAAGTCCAAACAGAAGCGGGAACTCTCGGTCGATATCATCGATTATATGTGCGATGTTGCGCGCGATCTCGAACTCACCACCGTCCAGACCGCGTTCGGCGTGAAAGACATCAACACGGTCTCCGACGAGTTCAGCGGGATCAGCCTCGACTCGCTCTGATTTTTTTGCCGGGAGAGGGTTCCGGGTGGCTCGATGGTTTTTCCAGGGAGTAGTGGCTCTCTTTTGTAGATCTCGGGTGCGCATTGTGCTTTGGGATGACTGTCTGAATGGACATGAGTGTGGCAAGATCCCGTGTAGTGGACCGTGGGGATATCGCCATTGGGGGAGGGGCTGACAGGGAGGGGGGCATGCCCCCCTCCCCTGTCTCCACCTATCTGAGACATCTGTAACCCCCACCCCACCCGGCCTTCGGCCTCCTCCCCCGCCCCCAGGGGGGCGGGGGCAGTGCGTGGCGATATGCGACTGGCCGAAGGGCAGGAGCTTGAGCGCCGTTAGGCACGGGGGCAGGAGCAGAAGAAGACCGAGGGTCTTGGACTTGCGATAGACAGAACGTCCGGAGCACGAGCGCCGAAGAACGATTTTCCTTCAGGATGCGACGGTTCGTCAGAATCGGGGTTGGAGAAACCCAGAAGGGTTTCGGGAACAGAGTTTGAGCGCCGGAGGTGCGAAGGTGCGTAGTCCAGTGGAAACCCGTGCACGGGACTTAGACGTCTTGAATTGCGGCTAGCCGAAGATGCGACGGGCGAGGGCATCCAGATATTGAGTACCGAAGGTGCGAGTCACTTAACCTTGCAGTACTCCTAGGAGACGCCTGTCTATATTACCGTCCTCTTCCAGCCCCCGTGCCGGTACATCGTGAAGAGGATGCCCGTCTGCAGGACGACCCCACAGATCACCGCGAGCCAGACCCCGGCGATCCCGATCCCGAGCAGACCCGGGAGGATGCAGGCGAGCGGGACCTGGAAAAGGACCATGGAGAAGAACGTGGCGTACATGGGCTTCTTCGTGTCCCCCGCTCCGTTGAGCGCGAACCCGAGGATGATCGCGACGGCGAGGAGGACGTAGAACGGTGCGACCGTCTGCAGGTAGGAGACGCCGATCTCCGTGCTCGCACCGCTCGGGTCGAAGACCTCGACGATCGCGGGCGCGGCGAGGTAGAAGACCGCTCCCATGAGCGCCATGAACCCGCCGTTCATGAGCGCGGAGAGCCTCACACCCGCCTCCGCCCGTTCGGGTTTCTTCGCGCCGAGGTTCTGGCCGAGACCCCCGGCATGAGCGCGACGAGTTCCAGTCGGCCGACAATGCCATAGGCGGAGAGAGCCGCGGTCCCGAAGACCGCCACGATCGCCATCATCGCAAGGAACGTCACGCTTCTGAGCCCGGACTGAACGGAGTTCGGGACGGCGACCCGGATCAGCCTCCACGCGAGCGGGAACTCGAACTTCGTCCGGAGCGAGAAGGGGATCGGTGACCTTCCCGAGAGCAGGAGAGCAAACGCTATGGCGAACGCCACGCTCCGGGATATGATGGTGGCGTAGGCCGCCCCGGCGACACCGCAGGCGGGAACTGCCCCGTAGCCGAAGATCAGGAGCGGATCGAGGGCGATGTTGAGGATATTCGCGAGAACCACGAGGAGCATCGGCGTCGTGGCGTCGCCGCAACTCTGAAACGTTGAGTTGATCACCCAGAGCTCGACCAGCGTCACGCTGCCGGTAAAGAGGACCGCCAGGTAGGACGCCCCGAGCAGCGCAACAGAAGGTTCGGCGCCGAGGAGAAGGAGCATATCCTCGGCGTAGAGGATACCCACGACACTGAGGATCAGCGAGAACACGAGCCCGAGGATGAGGGTGTGCGAGACGCCCTTCGCCACCATATCGTAATTCTTCGCCCCGTAGTAGCGCGAGACGAAGGCGGTGTTCGCGGTGACGATGCCGATGATGACCGTCATAAGCACCATGACGATGGAGGTGCTCATGGCGACACCCGCGATAGCCTCCGACCCAAGCCGGCCGACGAAGAAAAGGTCGACCAGCTCGAGGCCGCTCTGCAGCACGTTTCCGGCGACGATCGGCGCCGCTATCGTTAGGAGACCCCGGAAGAGGTCGCCCTCGGTCAGTTCGCTCATGCAGCCAGTTTTTCTTTATACGATTCCAGGATCTGGATGATGAACCGCTGGTGTTCCTCCAGCGCCTGTTCGTCATTGGGGGAGGTCTCGATCCCGACGGCGTAGAGCAGAATCAGCGCGTTGTCGAGGTCGAGCACGGTGGGGTCCTCGATCTGGTCCGGGCGAAGCTGGATTGCGAGATCGCCGTAGTCCTCCTCCGTGAAGACATGCTCCGGGTTCGCCGTCACCCGGGACTCAGCGAAGCCGGCGGTGCGCTCCCGGAGGATCAGGAGCGCGCGCTCCAGGGTTCCGGGGCGCGGGGTGATCGTATCGAGTCGGGCAAGCGCTTCCATGCTCTTCTCCATCGCGTTCGGGTAGAGCCCGAACTTATACGTCAGCAGGGACTGCGCGACCAGATGCCCGGTCTCCTCGTCGATAACGGCGAGAAGCGGCTCAATCCGGTCAATGTATTCGTTTAACAGCTGCTTCATAGTTTTCTCCTGTAGTTTCGGCGCATTAAACATTTTTTCTACCCGAACCGCAAGGAAGGTGATCGTTGCCGCGAAGATCGTCTGCACGAGTACGCCACCCGAACTGATCTCATTTGGTATGACCAGGATGAGAACCGCGAAAAGCGGCGTGAAGAGCGAGACGAGATCCCGCCGGGGTTTTTGGTAGGCCTGGTAGCAGAGGATGCACGAGGCGATCACGCATCCTGCGACACCTGCCCAGATGGCATAGGGAAAGCCGACGGATGCGAGCAGCAGCTCAATCCCGATTCCCAAAAACGAGACCGCAGGAACCGCTATCCAGAGGCGTGACTCTGTTCCAGATGTTGTGGTGTTATTCGTCATCGACCGTCCTTGTAACATAATTATCCGCAAGGGGTAAACAGGGTTTCCCTTCGCACTCTTTGAGTGCTCAAGCTCCGGTTCTACGAACCGTCGCACTTCGCACCTGCGGGGTTCGAACTCCGGTTCTACGAACCGTCGCACTTCGAAGCCTAGCGGCTTCTCATGCTCCAGACGTTCCGTTCGTCGCATCGGCCAGGATCGGCGCCTCGCCGATCAGGGGGACAGAAGATCGGGTATGTCGACCTCCACATCCCGGCCGGCGAGAGCAGCCGTGCGTGATCGGAGGTTTTCGCTTTCGGTAGCATACGCAGTCTGCAGCGTCTCCCGCTGGCTCTCCGCCCGGGCCTTCGCGGCAGCCTTTGCCCCGGACTCCCGGCGCAGCCCCGGGAGCGCGGCCGTGAGACGCTGTTCCTCGACCACGCCCGGGAGCGCGGCCAGACTCTCCTGCTCTGCTGCCCGCATCATCCGAACGTCCCGCTGCTGTTCCAGCGCCCGCTCCATCGCGGCAGGCAGGGTCTCGGTGTCGGAGAAGAGGCGGACTTCGTCCTGGTTCTTGAGGGCGAGTTCCTCCCGTCGGATCATGGCGAGAACGACCGGCATAACCGCTTCTGTCGGGCCGATCGGGTCTTTTCCGTCGCCCGTATACGCATCGATCGTCCGGTCGATTGACGCGGCCGCTGCGCTGTCCCCCGTCTTTTCGGCCACCTTCCCGGCCTTCCGCAAGACATGAACGGCAGTGGTTCGAAGGGTTGCAATCTCCCGTCCGCCCTCCTCGCCCGTGGCATCAAGTTCATGGATTTTTCCCTCGATCTCCTGCTTGCGGGCATAGTCCGGGTGCTGTTTGAGGGCAGCGAGATCCTCTTCCGTCTTGTGGATCTCACTCTCCGCCTCCGCGAGCGCCGTCTCATATTCCCGGACCTGACCGTCGGCGGCGGCATACTCCTCACGGATCCGGGAGAGGGTTGCATGCGACTTCCGGACATCTTCCACCTGCCTGCGGCCGTCACGCGCCCGGGCGAGGGGCTCGTTCATCGTGTTGACTTCTCGCCCCAGATCTTTGACGGCTACGCGCACCTCCTTCATTTCATCTGGGTAAAAGGAGGAGAGGTACTTCCCCTGCCCTTTCAGCGCCTTGAGCGAGCCCTTCAGGATCTCGGCGGCGGTTGCGTAGAAGGTCTCCGGGTCGCCGGAAGGCTCGCGGGAGAGGATCTGGGTCATTGACTTCGTGAACTGGGGAAGTGCCTTTCTGGAGATATCCTGGAGCCGGGGGTGGACCTCCTCATCGCCTTCGGCCGTCTTCATACGGGCGACCGCCTCCCTGAGGTGATCGAGGATGCCGTGGATTGCCTCCCGGGGCGGTGCCGTCGCATCGGAGAGCTCTTTCTCAATTCCCTCCTCGTGAGCATCGAGCCATCCTGGGAGGTCATCAAAGGAGAGTTCCAGGCTCTCTTCAGCAGCAGGATCGGTTCGTCGAAAGAGATCTCGCAGTTGTTTAAACATTATCCACCCCGGTGTACCCGATGTTAGTCGCCTCTATCATGATCTCATCCCTTAATCGCTTTTTGCAATCCGCTGCAGCCGTTCCACGCCGTGGATCTCCCGGATAACGTCCACCACGGCCGGGGGGACCAGGTGTTCCCAGGGCTCGCCGTCAAGCATCCGCTGCCGGATGGCGGTGCCGGAGTAGATCGGCCGCTCGTGCATATCGGGTGACTGGACGGTTATCCCGGC
Source organism: Methanomicrobiales archaeon HGW-Methanomicrobiales-6 (assembly GCA_002839575.1). Classification (GTDB taxonomy): domain Archaea; phylum Halobacteriota; class Methanomicrobia; order Methanomicrobiales; family Methanoculleaceae; genus Methanoculleus; species Methanoculleus nereidis. The sequence goes on along the minus strand of PGYH01000077.1, from coordinate 7,466 downwards.
CTCTGTGAAGAGCTGAATGACGAGCGGATTACTAGAGTAGACCCTATCGAACGGCGGGGTCATTGCCCGGACGTGGGCGGCCCAGAGAGCGTTGCGCTGGATGTCCTCGATGGGGATGACGTAGAACGGGCAGTCGAGGTCTTCAAGCGACCGGGTGAGCATCAGCACCCGTTCTCCTGCCGTGAAGGGGTTCGTCACCGTGTGGGAGATCTGGGCGCTACCCACCCCGATAACGATCTCGTCGGCAAAGCAGGCTATTCTCTCCAGCACCGACTGGTGTCCGTTGTGGTAGGGCTGGAACCGCCCGACGTAGAACCCCCGGCTCATTCTCGCCTCCCCCCGTGCGCGACCTGCGCGGCAAACGCACCGGCCGTGAACCCGGCGTCGATGTTCACCACCGCGAGCACCGAACACGACTGGAGCATGCTCGCAAGCGCCGCCTCGCCGCCGCCCATGTAGCCGTAGCCGGTGCTCACGGGAACACCGATCACCGGCCGGTCGACGAGCCCCGCGACGATGGCGGGGAGCGTCCCCTCCCGGCCGGCGGCCACGATGAAGACGTCAGCCGGAATCAGGTCTTTCAGCGCCGAGAAGAGACGGTGGATCCCCGCCACCCCGACGTCGTACGCGGTCCTGACCTCGCACCCCATCTCCTCGGCGATCAGCCTCGCCTCCTCGGCAACGGGGATGTCGGACGTCCCTGCGGTGAGGATGGCGACGGTCCCGCCCCGGGGTGGGACAGGCTCATCCCCCGTCGAGAGGATGACCGCCCGTGCCGCCTCCCGATGCTCCATCCGGACGTCCGGCGGCAGCCGGGCACGCAGGGCGTCGAGGTGCTCCGGCGAGAGCCTCGTCGCGACACACCTTCCGGCAGCCTTCACCTGCGCGAGCATGATCTCTGCAAACGCCTCCGGCTCCTTACCCTCGGCGAGCACCACCTCGGGCATCCCGCAGCGCACGCTCCGCCCGGCATCGATCCGGGCCATGCCGTCGAGAACCTCGATGCGGAGCCCTTCGAGCGCGCCCGCCGCCTCGTCCTCAGATACCTCGCCGTTACGATACATCCGGAGGATGTCCCTGATGGTGGCATTCGGCAGCATAGTTCGATAACAAAAATAGGGGTGGAAGTATAATATTACTTCATCTCATGTCCTATCTTGCCTACGTCGCAGGGTTCGGCGTTGCCGTCACCGCTTTCCTGTGGCTCCGGGACCTGCGGATATTCTACCGTACAGGTCTTCCCGGCTACCGGAAGGCGGCATACCTCGGGGTTCCCTTCACGGCGCTTGCCCTGCTGGGCTTTTTCGTGACCGCATACGCCGAAGCGTGGGAGTACCTCGGCCTCGGGCTGGTTCTCCTGGCTCTCTACCTCCAGGGGCGGGTCGAGAGGGAGAACGTCTGGCACGGCGAGAGCGCCCGCGAGCGGTTCTTCGGCAGTGCGGAGCGCACAAAAGATAAGGGTTCACGCAAGAGACTTTAGTTCAGGAGAATACCGAATGCTTCAGAAACCACGAGGAACACGGGACTTTTTACCCGACGAGATGGAACGGCGGCGGCTGATCGAGCAGCGGATGCGGGACGCGGCCCGGCGGTGGGGATACCGGGAGGTCTGCACGCCCGACTTCGAGCACCTCGAACTCTTCACGATGAAGTCCGGCGAAGGGATCATCCAGGAGATGTACGTCTTCGAGGACAAGGGCGGGAGAAAGATGACGCTCCGGCCGGAGGTGACCGCAGCAGTCCTCCGGATGTACGTCAACGAGGGCAAGGTGCTCCCGAAACCCATCCGCTGGTACTACTTCGCCGACTGTTTCCGCTACGAACGGCCGCAGAAAGGCCGTTACCGGCAGTTCTGGCAGTTCGGCGTCGAACTGATCGGGGCGGACACGGCGAGCGCCGATGCCGAGGTGATCATGCTCGCCGACGATACCCTCCGGTCGACCGGGGTCACCTTCGACCTCCACGTCGGCCACCTCGCGCCGATGAAGCATCTCCTCTCCGATCTCGATCCTGGCGACCAGCGGGCGATCATGGCGTACCTCGACAAGCACGACCAGAAAGGGCTCGAGGCAGCGCTTGTCGAGAAGAACCTCACCCACCTTGCAGAGCCCCTTGCGGCGCTCGGAGAGTGCCGCACCGTCTCCGAGGTCTTTGAGATCGCCGGCGACGTCCCGGAGCGCGCGCGGATCGAGGAGACGTTCTCGCTCCTCGATTCTCTGGAGATCGACTACCGGCCCGACTTCGGGATAGCCCGGGGGCTCGACTACTACACCGGGATGGTCTTTGAGGGGTTCGCGAAGAACCTCGGCGCGGAGAACCAGATCCTCGGCGGCGGCACCTACCGCCTCGCCCACCTCTTCGGCGGCGACGACGTGGCATCCTGCGGGTTCGCTATCGGCTTTGACCGGGTCATGGTCTCGATCGGGGACTTCGAACTCGCGCACGAACCCGTTGTCGGCGTCGTCTGCACGCCCGACTCACGGGCGCGGGCGCTCGAGGTCGCCCGGGCCTTCCGGGAGGCAGGAGTCCGGGCCGAGGCCGACCTGATGCAGCGGGGGATGGGCGCCCAACTCTCCCACGCCGCAAAGACGGCCGACTTCGCCGTGGTTCTCGGGAAACGCGAGGTCGAGGCGGGCACGGTGACCCTCAAGAACCTTCACTCCGGCGAGCAGCAGGAGAGGAGCCTTGAGGACGCCATCGCTGAGGTAGCACGGCATGGTGCTTGCTGAAGACCTCGCCAAACAACAGCGGAGCATCAGCGTCGCGGAGTTCTTCGAGAAGAACAAGCACCTGCTCGGTTTCGATTCCCCGACGCGGGGCATCATCACCACCATCAAGGAAGCGGTGGACAACGCGCTCGACGCCTGCGAGGAGGCGGAGGTGCTCCCCGACATCTTCGTCGGGATCAAAAAGGTCGACGCCGAGGTCTACCGGATAACCGTCGAGGACAACGGCCCCGGCATCGTGCCGGAGAACGTCCCGCTGGTCTTCGGGAAACTCCTCTACGGCTCCCGGTTCCACCAGATCCGGCAGAGCCGCGGGCAGCAGGGTATCGGAATATCGGCGGCGGTGCTGTATGCGCAGCTCACCACCGGCATCCCGACGCTGGTCGTCTCCCGGACGGGGGCGAAGGCGAGAGCCCACCGGTTCGAACTGCTGATCAGGACCGAGACCAACGAGCCGGAGATCGTCAGCCACGAGGAGATCGACTGGGACCGGACACATGGGACACGGATCGAGATCCAATTCAAGAGCAGCCTTGCCGCGAAGAAGCGGCTGGTGGACTATCTCCGCCTCACGGCGATCGTCAACCCGCACGCCCGGATAACAGCCGATATCGACGGCGAGGTGACGACGTTCGAGCGGGTATCGAATGAGGTTCCGCCGTGTCCGAAACCCATCCTCCCCCACCCCCACGGGATCGAGTTCGGGGCATTGAAGAGGATCGCGGCCGCGAACACCGGGACGGTTGAGGAGTTCCTCATCGGCAGTTTTTCCAGGGTCGGGAAGAAGACCGCGGACGAGATGATCGGGCTCGCCAACCTCAAACCGACCCGGAAGGTGAACAAACTCGAATCCGACGAACTCAAACGCCTCCTCGACGCCATGCAGGCCGTGAAGGTTCCGGCCCCGCCGGCGCAGCAGTGCCTCTCCCCCATCGGCGAGGACCTGATCTGCAAGGGGCTCGAGAAGGAGATCCAGCTCGACTTCATCAAGGCCCGCACCCGCCCGAGCGCGGTCTACGGCGGGCACTCATTCATCATCGAGGCGGCGATCGGCTACGGCGGCAAGGTTCCCCCCGAGGGCACCGCCCAGCTCTTCCGGTTCGCAAACCGCGTCCCGCTCCTCTACCAGCAGGGCGCCTGCGCGATCACGAGCTGTGCCTCGCAGGTGAACTGGAAAAGTTACGGCCTCTCGCAGCAGGGCCTTCCCATGGGCCCGGTGCTCGTCATGGTCCACGTGGCATCCACGAACGTTCCCTTCACGAGCGAGAGCAAGGACGCGGTCGCGTCCATCCCGGAGATCGAGCGGGAGGTCGTCCTCGTCCTCCAGGAACTCGGCCGGGAGCTCAAGACCTACCTCTACCGGCGGGACAAGAAGAAGCAGCAGGACGACCGTGCCCGGGCGATATGCTCGATCATCCCCGAGATCGCCATAAAAGTGAGCGAGATCGTGGAACAACCCCTGGTGGACACCTCCCCGATCGAGGGAAAGATCATGCGCAAGGTCGTCGCGAAGAAGCGGACGGTCGACGGGAAAGTCTGTATCGACGTGAACAACTACACCGCGAAGGAAGTCACCCTCGTCCTCTACAACCTCTCCCGTGATGCGGCGGAAGACGCGGTGCCCCGGCCGGATTTCGTGGACAGTATGGACGGGGAGTACAACAAGGTCTGGCGGCGCACGCTCGACGCCGGTGAGGCCTGGCAGATCGCCTACACGGGATCGGGCGACGGTTCGGTCGATCTGCGCGGTGTGGAGGACGGCAGGAAAGTGGTGGTGGATCTCGATGTCTAGGGAAGAGATGGATGCGCTGGCAAAGGAGCGGCTCGTCGGTATCGCCCGCACCTGGTACGACCAGATGCGGGACGGCATCGTGCCGTTCATCCGGCTGCCGACGCGGACGAAGCGGAATATCGCGTACGACGACGAAAGCGAGGTCTGGAAGTACGGCGAGCGGGAGAGCACCCGGGCGGCGACGAACGAAAAAGGAGCGGTCCATCTCCTGAAGATGGCTTACCTCATCGGGTTTTTGAAGCAGCAGCTCGTGGAGAACCGGTCGTCGACCCTGAGAGAGTTGTATTACATCTCAGAAGGCTGGAAGAAGGCGAAGTTCGGTGCTCAGGATGAGAGCAACCATCTCATCGAAGACCTCGAGATCATCACCGAGGTGCAGCGGGAGGCGTTTCACCTCCGGCCGGAGGAGGACGGGGCCTCGGTCTTCGGGCCGTTGCGGATCCGGGAGACCACCCGCCGGGGCGTCAAGGAGATGCACTGCCAGGAGGATGTCGGGGAGGCTGGCTACCCCATCCCGAACAACGTCGATAACCTCGAATTCGTCGATCACGACGCGAAGTTCGTCATCGCCATCGAGACCGGCGGTATGTACGCCCGTCTGATGGAGAACGGGTTCGACGAAGAGTACGGGGCGGTTCTGGTCCACCTCAAGGGGCAGCCGGCGCGCTCGACGCGGAGAGTCCTGCGCAAGCTCAACGACTCGCTCGGTCTTCCCGTCGTGGTCTTCACCGACGGCGACCCCTGGTCCTACCGGATCTACGCGAGCGTCGCCTACGGCTCGATCAAGAGCGCGCATATGTCGGAACTCCTCGCGACCCCCCAGGCGCAGTTCATCGGCGTGCAGCCCTCCGACATCTCCGATTACAACCTCCCGGCCGACCACCTCACCGAGCAGGACGTCAACGCCTTAAAAGCGGAGCTGACCGATCCGAGGTTTGCAACCGACTACTGGAGGAACCAGATCAACCTGCAGCTCGAGATGAAGCTGAAGTCGGAACAGCAGGCGTTCGCAAGCCGGGGACTCGACTTCGTGACGAAGGAGTACCTACCGACGCGGTTGTCGGAGATGGGGATTATCTGAGGGGGTTCCGGTGCTACCGGTCGCCTTCGAGGTGACGCAGGGCCGCCCCGGTCGTCTCCCGCCCCTGGGGTGTGCGCTTTATAAACCCGATCTGGATCAGGTACGGCTCGTATACCTCCTCAACGGTTCGCACCTCCTCACCGACCGAGATGGCAATCGTCCTGACGCCAACCGGCCCGCCATCGAAGTCGTCTGCAATAACCGATAGAATTCGACGATCGAGGTCGTCAAGGCCCAGGTGGTCGATGCCGAGCATGGTCAGGGCGCGGTCGGCCGTCTCAGCGTCGATGCGGCCGTCCCCCCGGACCATGGCGAAGTCCCGCACCCGGCGGAGCAGCCGGTTTGCGATCCGGGGCGTTCCGCGGCTCCGCTTTGCGATCTCGGCCGCTCCTTCCGGAGTGATCGAGGTCTGCATGATCCGGGCGCTCCGCTCCACGATCCTGACCAGGTCGGGAACCTCGTAGAGGTTGAGGCGGAAGATGAAGCCGAACCGGTCACGGAGGGGAGAACCAAGCAACCCGACCTTTGTCGTGGCGCCGATGAGGGTGAACTTCTCCAGAGGGAGCTGGACCGAGCGTGCACCCGGCCCTTCGCCGATCATCACGTCGATGCAGGAATCCTCCATCGCCGGGTAGAGGATCTCCTCGACCACCGGGTTGAGGCGATGGATCTCGTCGATGAAGAGAACGTCGCCGTGGGAGAGGGCGGTCAGCTGGGCGGCAAGGTCGCCGGGCCGCTCCAGCACCGGTCCGGTGGTGCTCCTGATCCCGGCTCCCATCTCGCGCGCGATGATCTGGGCGAGCGTCGTCTTCCCGAGGCCGGGGGGGCCGGAGAAGAGGACATGATCGAGAGACTCGCCGCGTTTTTTTGCGGCGGCGATGGCGATGGCGAGAGCCTCTTTGATCTGCGGCTGGCCCACGAACTCGTCGAAGCGCGCCGGCCGGATTGCCGCATCGTCGGGTTCGTCGCTGAGGGGTGAGGGCGAGGGGATGCGTTCGTTCATGGTGACCGGCGCTCCCGAAGATGTGCAAGAGCAGCGCGGATCAGGTCCTGCACGCCCGGATCAGGCAGACCGGGCAGGACGGCGTCAACCGCCCCCGCTGCCTCCTGTTGTGAGAAACCAAGCGATACGAGGGCGCTCGCGGCGTCGCAGGCTTCGGCCGGGCGTCTGCCGACGGCGAGGGTATCCGCATGCTTCTTCATCTTCTCCTTCAACTCAAGAATCAGACGTTTGGCGCCCTTCTTCCCGATCCCCGGGATCCGGGTGAGTGTCTTCTCGTCCTCATCAAGGATTGCAACGGCAAAGTCCTCGAGTGACATCCCGGAGAGGATGTTCATGGCGATCTGGGGGCCGATGCTGGAGACCCCGATCAGGATCGTGAAGAGTTCCAGTTCGCGCTGATGGAGAAAGCCAAAGAGTTTGATGTCGTCGTCGCGGACCACCATGTGGGTGTGGACCGTGACGCGGCCCTGCGCCTGCCTGAGGGTCTCCAGCGCCGGCCCGGTCACCTGCACCCGGTAGCCGACGCCGCCGATATCGATCACCACCCACCGGTCGCCGGTGGACGTCACGTCTCCCGAGAGTTGTGCTATCATCGTAGTTGCACCATATTGATGTGGCAGAGGGCGATGGCGAGACCGTCGGCGGCGTCGTCCGGCCGGGGCACCTCGTCCAGCCTGAGGAGCCGGCGCATCATCTCCTGCACCTGATGTTTGTCGGCGCGCCCCGACCCGGTGACCGCCTGTTTGACCTGGTTGGGGGTATACTCGGCAACCGGGATCCCGTGTTGTGCCGCGGCGAGGAGGAGGACGCCGCGTGCCTCGCTGACCTGCATCGCCGAGGTGGTGTTCCTGGAGAAGAAGAGCC
>PGYH01000076.1 GCA_002839575.1 Methanomicrobiales archaeon HGW-Methanomicrobiales-6 | reverse complement strand
CGACGATCCGGCAGCCGGCGGTCTCGGCCATCTCGTAGGCGTCGCCCCGGAGGCCGCCGTTCGTGACGTCGGTCATGGCATGAATGCCGTCAAGGACGTCGCTTGCAAGCAGCGCCTCGCAGGCCTTGAGGAAGTGGAGGTTGATCGTCTCCTCGACGACCTCGGGGAACCCGGAGTAGATCGCGGCGGTGGCGATCGTCCCGCCGCCCGCCCCTTCGGTCATGAGGAGGACGTCGCCGGGACTGATTGATTTCCTGGCGGTGAGGTGCCGGGCGACCCCGACGGCGCCGACGCAGCCGGTCATCCGGGAGCCGAGCACCATGTCCCCGCCGATGCGGAGGGTGGAGCCGGTGACGAGCGGGACGTCCATCGCCTCGCCGACGGCGGAGACGCCCGCCGTGTAGTCGAAAATCTTCGCGACATCGCCGTCGTCGGCGACGTGGATATCGGAGAGAAGGGCGACGGGTTTTGCGCCCATGACGTAGACGTCACGGAGCGTCGCCCGGGTGACGTGGAACCCGGCAAGGAAAGGGAAGTCGGAGAGGCGTGAGTGCATCCCGTCGACGGTGGTGATGATGTAGTCTCCGCCAGCACGGACGGCGCCGGCGTCGTCCATCTCGTCGACGCCGACCGCGGCTTCCGTCCGGCCGATGATCCGGGCGAGCTGGCGGTGGGCGAAGAAGTCGCCGGATCCCCGCGAGCCGACGCCGAACTCGCCCATGCTTGAGCCCGAAGGTTCGAAGGCGAAGAGGTCGCCGGAGAGATCTGACGAGTTTTTCGCTTCAGCGAGGACCGCCCGGGCAAATGCCTCGGCGTAGGCGGGGGTTACGCGGTGGTGCTTGATCGAGAGGATGTCCCGGGAAAGAAGGCGCACGATCTCGTCGTCAGGGGTGCCGGCGGCGAGGTGCCGGCGGCTGATCTCTTCTACATCCATTGTAAGAGTGGTCGATGCAGAACGAGATAAAGGGAATGGCGGGAGGCAGGCAAAGATTCAAGCAGATACCGGGCGATACCTGATGGATGAGGGATGGAGAGATGATCGCCGCCTGCTCCGTCGCCGGTTCCGACTCGGGGGGAGGGGCGGGCATCCAGGCGGACTTGAAGACGTTTACGGCGCTCGGGGTATTCGGGCTGACGGTCATTACGGCGGTCACGGCCCAGAACACCCGCGAGGTGCGGGGGACCTGGATGCTCCCGCCCGAGGCGGTGCGGGCGCAGATGGAAGCGGTCGCGGACGACTTCTTCATCGGGGCGTGGAAGACCGGAATGCTCGGGAACGCTGCAAACGTCCGGGCCGTCGCCGAGGTCCTGCCGGAAGGGGCCGCGCTCGTCATCGACCCGGTGATGGTCTCGACGTCGGGCCACCGGCTGCTTGCGGAGGATGCCGTCAGGGATCTCGCGGAACTCCTCATTCCCCGGGCGGCGGTCGTCACTCCAAACATCCCGGAGGCCGAGGTGCTCAGCCGGATGCGGGTCGCGACCGTCGAGGATATGGCCGAAGCGGGCCGGCGGGTCCTCGACCTCGGCGCCCGTGCCGTGGTGGTGAAGGGCGGGCACCTCTCCGGCGGCGAGGCGGTCGACCTCCTGGTCGACCGGGACGGGGAGATGCGACTCTCCGGTGAGCGATACCCCTATTCCGTGCACGGATCGGGCTGCTGCTTCTCCGCGGCGCTCACGGCATACCTTGTCCGGGGAATGCCTGCGCGCCGGGCGTTCGCCGCGGCAAGGGAGTTCATCGATACGGCCATCAGGGAAGCGGCGGGAGGTCGCGGACCTGTGAGGATCGTCAACCCCGGGGGAACAATCCTTCGCCGGCGCTGAAATAATTATTCCTCGTAAAGACGGCATTGTGATGATTGTTTCCAAATTTTTCGGCATATTTCCGTTTATTTATTGTCAGACAAAATTGCGATAAATATCCAATAAAGCTGGCAATATTCACCAGAAATGAAAAAAAACCAATTCATGATATAAAACAAATACGGAATTTTAATAACCAAGTGTTTGTAATTATTGATAGAATGGATGAGATCGACGATGCGATCCTGCGGGAGCTGCAGAGAGACGGGCGAATGTCCATGGCAGAGCTCGGTTCGATGCTGGGCATCGCACCGTCGACGGTTTTCAAGAGGATCGAGAAGCTGAAAAACGCCGGCATCCTCGAGCGGTTTACGATCGTCATCAACCAGAAGTGTTTCGAGCATACCCTGGTCGCTTTCTTAAACGTCAGAGTCCACCCGGAGGGGAAACCGGAGATCGAGGAGTTCATGCAGGACCTCCCGTGCATCCTTGAACTCTACGAGGTGCTCGAGCCGGGAGACTTCTTCGTCAAGGTCCGGGTGCAGAACATATCCGAGCTGAAGCGGAGCGTGCTCGTTCCCCTCTCAGGCCTTCCCGGAGTGAGGGATATCCAGACGATCATCTCGGTGAGGAAGATCAAGGAACAGACATGAACGGATTGCAGATTGAAACCATACAGCAGATGCTTGCGATTGTGACGCTGCTCCTCGGGGCGCTCCTTATCGGCGTCATCTACAATGCCTACCGGATTGTGAGACAGCCGACCCTGCTTCTCTTCGTCTACGGGCTTTTTACGCTGGTCGTGGGGATCACGTTTGCCGATCTTGTGAGCGTCCTCACGCCTGATGCGTTCATCATCGCCTGGTCGGCGGTATTTTCCCGTATCGTGGTGATCCTCGGCCTCTGCGTGATGGCCTACGGCATCCTGAGAGGGTAAGATGCGCACCGGTATCTCGTTTGCCCGGGACTGGCAGTTGATCAAGGTAGCCCGGTCTCTGCGGCGGCACGATGTCGCCGCTCCCCTCGTGCGGAGACTTCTTGCGGATGCTCCACCCGGCCTCACGGAGGAGATCACCGCCATCGCCGGGCGGCTCGGCGAGGAGAACGGAGCGGCGCTTCTTGCCCACACCGAGGAGCGGTTCGATCCGCCGACCCTGATGGAGGGGCTCCTCCTGACATGGGGGATCCCCTGCCTGTCCACGGACGAGGCCGAAAGCGAGGCCGTGACCATCACGATCGCCGGCGAAGGCGTGGCAGCGGCACTCCGGGAGACCTTTGCAGACATCCGGGTGGCCGTGCCCTACCTCACCGGCTACGTCCGGGCGCTCCAGGGAGACGCGGTGCTCGAGGCCGGCGACGGCGGCAGTATGACGATCCGGTTCCCGTCCCGCGGGAAGTAGGACGGCTTTCTTTTCGATCGGCCGCCAAAGATGCGGCCGCATCCTGTGCGGGGCCTTTTTGGGAACGTTTATCCCCGGTGCCGTCCGTTCATTCTTTTAAAGCACTTCACCGTGCGGAGGAGAACTGTATGGACGCGAACGGGATACGGACATGCCAGAGCTGCGGGATGCCGATGAGCGCAGAGGAGCATTTCGGGACGGAAGCGGACGGCGGGCTCTCGAGGGACTACTGCACCTACTGCTACCGGAATGGGGCTTTCACCGAGTCGAATATCACCATCGATGAGATGGCAAAGATCAGCGGGGCGATGATGTCGCAGCTCTACGCGATTCCCCTCGAGAGAGCGGAGAGTTTCTCAAAGGATCAGCTCTCGTGCCTGAAGCGGTGGGCCGGGCGGGAGATTCCCCTCTGCGAGAGCTGCGGGATGCCCCTCGCACGGGACGAGGACGCCGGGACGGAGGCGGACGGGTCGCTCTCGCACGTGTACTGCACCTACTGCTACCGGGACGGGAGGTTCACCGAGCCCGACCTTACCCGGGAGCAGGCGGTCGAGAAGTACGCGCCGATGATGGCCTCGCACCTCGGGATGCCGGCCGAGAGAGCAACGGAGATGGTGCGGCAGTACCTCTCGACGCTGCCGAGGTGGCGGGAGTAAGGACCTGACCGTGGAGAGCGAGCGAACACTTATATTCCCCGGTCCATAAGATCGATAGAGGAGAGGATTAATTGAGTCTGCGTGCAGATTTGCTCGAGAAGCGGGAAGAGATCCTTGCAATCGCCGCCAGACACGGTGCCCGCAGGGTCAGGGTCTTCGGATCGGTTGCCCGGGGCGAGGAGACCCGGTCAAGCGACCTCGACCTCCTCGTCGAGTTCGAGCCGGGGAGGAGCCTCCTCGACCAGATCGCTCTCGCCCAGGACCTGAAAGACCTGCTCGGCCGCGAGGTCGATGTGGTGACCGAGAAGGGGCTGCACTGGTACGTCAAGGAACGCGTCTGCCGGGAGGCCGTGCCGCTGTGAAGGATGCCCGGCTTTACCTCATCCATATCCTTGAGTCTCTTGGGAAGAGAGGACTACACCCACGGAGGGCGGGATGCGTTCATGGACTCTCCGATGGTGCAGGACGCGGTGGTCCGGAACTTTGAGGTCATCGGCGAAGCCGTGAAGCAGATCCCGGACTCCCTGAAACTGGAGCATCCGGAGATCCCCTGGCGCCGGATCGCCGGCCTCCAGGACGTCCTGATCCACCAGTATATGAGTGTGGATTTAGAAGCGGTGTGGGCAATCGTTGAAGACGAACTCCCCAAATTCAGGCAGGCGATTGTCGGGATCCTCGTCGGACTGCAGGACCGCTGACCGCGGCACATCTCCGGGCCGGAGCGCCCGGCTCATGCCGCGCTTTCGGGAGACCCGGACCCTGCCGATGATCAGATCTTCCTCCGGGGAACCCCCTGCCCCTCTTGCTGAGCAGTATTGTATGGTTCGGCATCGGAGAAGATGATCTGCAAACCCCCTATATAGTGCCATAGACAATCCTCCTGTGGAGGAATCGATTGTCAGATACTCGTCTCCGTTATACGGTCCTTATGGAGCAGAATGAGGACGGAGGGTACACCGTGACGGTGCCGTCCCTCCCGGGGTGCATCAGCGAAGGGTCCACCCGGGAAGAGGCGCTGGCAGAGATCGAAGAGGCGATCTCGGGATACGTCGAGGTGGCCAGGAAGCTCGGCAAGCCGATTCCGGTTGAGATCTCCGTGCCCCTGAATACGAGCAATGCGGCAATATAAAACTTCCGAAAACCACCGGGAGAGGGTGGTCAGTGCTCTCAGAAAAGCCGGTTTTGAGGTGGTTGGCATCCGGGGCAGCCACCATTATCTCTATCATGCACACATTATCTTTATCATGCACACCGTGATGTGATCGTTACTGTCCCCGTGCATTCCGGGAAGATCCTTGCACCCAGGACGCTCCAGGCGATTCTCTTCCAGGCCGGGATCACCGTCGATGAGTTCCGGGCACTCTTGTAGCCGTTCCCGGTCTTCTGCCGTCTAGGGAACGGTGCAGTAAGAGGCGTGCCTCCGGGATTTATAGGTCTGGTGACGATGTATCATCCAGAAGCTGCACCGCTTCTTCTCTGAGGCGTGAGATCTCACCCTAACGGCACCTTCCCTCCACAAACAGACAGTTGAGAGCACAATGGCGTCGAGGCAGAAGGGACCGCCTACCGGGCCTTAAAGAATACTACAGGCCGGAAGGGTCAGGAAGATGGCTCGTCCGTATGATCTTCCGCACAGATCCGCTCTGCACAAACGACAAAATCCGTTGCCTTGGCGATGACCGAGACCACTTCTTCCCGCATAATGCTCCGGCAGATCGTGTAATCCACCTCCTCCCGGAGTTCTTCGATCAGGTTCAATGCCCGTCCGTGCTCTCGAGCGAGTTCACCTGTCTTGACGTATTCCGAGCCGATTGCCGAGATCAACCCGGTATGAGTCCTTGTCTCTACGCCTTTTCGGTGCAGAAGAGCAAGGGCTGCAAGATACATCGCATAGTAGGCTCGATTGATTGAATCTTCATAATGCCCCCCAGTGCAGAGGATACGCGCTGCATCGAGGCGCTGGTGCGATTTGACAAAAAGCGCCGTTATGACAGACCGGTCGTTCACTTAAACCGCCACGCCGTCATGAAGAACATGCCTGATGAAGGGGTACTGCCGGTGCGCTGCAAGATCGGTCCGGGAGATGACCTTGACCGAGAGCCGCTCCCCGGAGAGCATCAGCAGGTCGAAAGCAAGTCCCGTGAGGTATTCGCGAAGGCGAAAATCCTCCCTGGATGTAATCACAAGAATATCAATATCGGAGTCCGGCCGGTCGTCCCCCCGTGCCACGGAACCGAAGAGTATGATCTCTTCTATTGCATCACCGCACGCCTCTCGTGCCTTTGCCGCGAATTCGTGGATGACCGGTCGCCTGGCCGAAAGCATACGGTGGAGTTGTTGTGAGTGCAGGGCCATAATGATTACTGATCGAACCTTCACGGCCGGGACGACCGGCCGGGCTCCGGGCGGACTCCTACCGGCACGTCCGGAAACCGGCCGGGTTTTCCAGGACTCCCGTCTACCGGCTCCGGATAGATCGGTACCGGGTTATTCTCACGATCGAGGATGAGCGCCTCCTGATTCTTGTACTGGAGGCGGGAGACCGGAGCAGCATCTACCGGTAGGAAGGCGGCCCTGCGGGCCGGGGGTGCCCGGCCGGCGATGGCAGCAACCGGTTGTACGGGAAGTTACAACCGCCGCCCGGGGGTGCGGGGTCCTGCGGGGCTCGGGGGCTTCCGGGTCGCCGTGGGTCACGCTCACGGTGCTCGAACGCCTTTCCCGGGAGGAACGTCGTTCCTGCCGCCCGTCACCGCACCATGCGGTGCTCATGCTCACGCCGGTCGCGCACATGCAACAATCCGGCACCGATACGGCCCGGGATTCTCTCCACCTGCCGCACCCCCGGGCTTATATGCCGGGACCGGCGGGCCTCTCTTTCCCGGAGAAGCCCGCCCGGGCCCGGGTCTTCTTTTCACCAACCTCTTTATGGTATGAAAGAATCTTTCACGCAGGCGCGGGTGATGCTATTAAACAGTTCTGGAAAGAAACGCTGCGACATCTTTAAATATAATGACAAAGTATGTAGTCTCGTTCACTCAAAACCCCAGCGGGGGTTTGAGAACACGAGGTTGTAAGAGTATGATGAAATTCAGAGAGAATGAAGACGCAGTATCACCGGTGATCGGGGTCATCCTCATGGTCGCGATCACGGTGATCCTCGCCGCGGTGATCGCGGCGTTTGTGTTTGGGATGGGCGGAAGTGTTGAGTCAAACAAGGTCGTTGCAGCAACCGCCCAACTCCAAGGAGAAAATGTGGTGGTGACCTATCAGGGCGGAGCGGACAATGATCAGGTTGCTTGGTTACGAATTTATGTCGACAACGGTTCGGATACTAAAGTAACCAAATACGTTTACAACACAACTGGAGGTAAAACGGATATTAAGGACACTAAGCCAGTAATAGGTACTGACTGGAAAGATGGGGCACCAGAGGTTGGCGTAAAGATTTCCGCGCCAGCTGTGCCTGGCAAGACTCTTGTTACAGTAGTAGCTCGGTTCACAGATGGGAAGGAGCAGGTTATCTTAGACAGGAACCTTTAACCCACTTTTTCTCATGAGCGATGACTGCGATAGAACATATGTATTCATTTTATTTGGGCTCATCGCATCCAACTTGATCTGCTACCCAAGTATTTACCTCACCGACGAGTGGATCTCCGTCAACCAGTTGAACCACCTCGCCACCGGGAACGACCTCCTCTTCGGCTACACCCCCTACGGCGCCTCGGACTACGCCGCCTCCCACCACGACACCCTCTGCTACACCCTCGCCCTCCCGGTCGCCTCGCTTCCCGCCTACCACCTCTTCTCGCTCTTCGGCGATGGCTTCCGCTTCGCCGTGGTCGTCCTCTGGTCCGCCCTCCTCCTCGCCGTGCTCCTCATGATCGAGTTCTGGTATCCTCGATACGCACGCTTCCGGGGGATCCCCTGGACCTGGGCTGGAATCATATCATGGGGCATTCTCTTCGTCCTCAACGCGGCGCTCTACCGGCCGTTCTGGTTCGTGCGGGGCGTGCAGCCCTATGACGTGGGGGTCTACCCCGAGGTCGCGGCGATCGTCTTCACAAACAGCCTTGCCTTCGCCCTCCTCGCCGTCGTCGCCTACCTCATATTCCGTGAGGTCCTTGGGTCGGACCGCTGGGGGATCTTCGGGCTCGCCGCGACGGTCTGCTGCTCCTCGTACCTCTTCTGGTCCGGGAACGCAAAGGACCACGCGCTCGTCGCCCTCCTCTTCGCCGTCGCGCTCTACGGCTTCACCCTCTACCTCTCGCGGGAGAACCCGCTCTATCTCTTTGCGTCGTTCGTCGCCGTCGGGTGGACGGCGTTTGCCCGTCCTGAACTCGGCCCGGCGCTCGCCGCCGGGTTCTTCCTCTTCGGGGTCGCTGTGGCGGCAGGAAAAGGGCGGCGGGAGACCGGGAAGGCCGTCCTCGCCGCCGCCGGGGTCCCGCTCGGCGCCCTCCCGCTCCTCGTGAACAACTGGGGGCTCTCCGGCCACCCGCTCGTCCTCCCCTGGGTAGCGGGCTACGCCGCAGCCGGGGGGAAATCGCTCCCCTCCGGAACACAGAGCCTCTGGAGCACCGTTGCCGGGCACTACACCCCACCGCCCGGCGACCTCCTCTCCGGCCTCTACGGTGCGTTCTTCGAACCTGTCCGCGCCGGGTCCGCCGCGTTCTTCCAGGTCTCGCCGCTCTCGTTCTTCGCCCTCCTCCTCGCCGCGGCGGCCGGGTACGCCCTCATCCGCCGCAGATCGACCGGGATCCCCTCCCAGGACGCCCGGCTCCTCGCCTTCTTCGCCCTCGCCGCTGCCCTCGTGGTGCTCGCCTACGCCCGCTCCCTCCCGGGGATGTCGGCAAGCCCCGGCATCGTCCCCGACATGCGCTACCTCTCCCCGGCCTATCTCCCCCTGCTCGTCATCGGGGTCTATGCCCTCAAGCACGCCGGCCTCGACGCCGACGGGGCGGGGGAGGCGCTCCGGACGCTCTTCTGGCTCGCAGTCATCGACCTCCCGCTCATCTTCGTCGTCCTCCAGGTCATCGCCGGCAACAACCCCGGCGGCCAGGTCACGTTCGTCACGACGCTCACCTACCTCTTCCTTGCCGGGACCGCGGTGCTTTACGTTGCCGTCATCGCCAAACGCGCCTCCCCCCGCCTCCTCGCCTACGCCGTCCCGGTGCTGATGTTCTTCCCGCTTGCCTGGGAACTCGTCGTCGACTTCCGGTTCGCCACGAGTTGCTGGGAGGGCTACCACTTCTGGATACCGGTGGTGCAGTATATCTGGTACGTCCAGTACGCGATCTTCCCGCTGTGAGGGGGGACGGGACCCTGTCGCCGGACCCTGTAGTTATATCAACTTATACAACAAATGGTCACTCATGCCAGCGCGTAGCCCGAGCACACACAGCCCCCAGCTCGACACGATCCGGATGGTCGAAGAGTTCATTCGGGAGCACAGCGGCGAATACAAACGGCGGGCCTTGTGGGAGAACCTGCCGAAGAGAGTGATGTACCAGACGTTCAAGACGATCATCGAGTATCTCGATGAATCAGGGAAGATAGCAAGCGATTCACAGGGGAAGATCTGCTGGATTCACAACCCGGACCTCGTCCGGAAGTATGCACTGCGTGAAGACCTGCGGATCCGATGAAGTGCCGAATCTATTTTGCAGACGAGCAGGTGCGAGAGGCCTTCGTGGCTCTCAAGGCCTCCCGGGATCCCGGGGATCGTCGGTTAGCCGGGCTGCTGGATCAGGCCCTCGACAGAATCGCTGCAAATGCCTTCTGCGGGATCCAGGTGCCGAAGAAGCTGATCCCAAAAGACTACCACAAGAAATACGGGCCGCTGGATAACCTCTGGAAGTACAATCTCACCCGATCATGGCGGCTTATGTACACCGTAGCCCGCGACAGCGATACGATCGCAGTCATCATCGAGTGGCTGGATCACACCAGCTACGATCGTCGGTTCGGCTACTGAGTGTAACCTCCCGACGGGGTCCTGGCGTGCCGGGGCACAGATCGCCCCGATAAACACACCCTCTTCAGACAGAGATATGTAGATTGAAGCACCAGAAGATCGATATACCCAGAGGTGAGATGACCATGACCCAGGTGAAAGAGGAGATCATCAGCGAGCTCAACGACCTCCCGCCCCGGACGTACGGTGAGGTGCTCGAGTTCATCCGGTTCCTCAAGTTCCGGCGCCGGAAGGCCGCCCCGGACACCGCCCTCGCGAGCGAGCCTGTGCTCCAGAAGGACTGGCTTCGGCCCGAGGAGGAAGAGGCGTGGAGCGCACGGGAACTGTGAGCAGTTCCCTGTCAGGCAAATTTCCAATTTGCCGTGATTTGTAAAGGGCGATGTTGTCGTTGTGCCGTTTCCCTTCTCGGACCTGTCGACGGTGAAGCGGCGACCGGCCCTTGTCGTTGCGGCACCCGGCGGAGACGATGTCATTCTTTGCCAGATCACAAGCCAGCAGATCCGGGATCGCTACGCCGTTGGTATTACCAAACTTGACTTTACAGAGGGAACACTCCATAAGCCGAGCAATATCCGGCCAAACCGGCTTTTTTCGGCCAGTGTCGACCTGATTCTTTATCGCGCCGGCCATCTTAACGACCAGACCGTCACGTCGGTTATCGATGGGATCATCGAGATCCTGGAGGCAAAGTAACTCCCTGTCCCAACGTTCTGCCGGGATCCGTAGTTTTTTGTCTCCGCACCCCTTCACGTTCAGCCCGCCATTATCAATCCCTTCTTCTCCAGACTCATCCATGATAAGCTCCCTCTTCACCACGACAAGACCCTTTTTAGCGATCCTGACGTCTTCGAACCATGTTCGTTCCCAGAAGCACGCGGGCATGGATGCCAACGGGGTGCGGGAATCCCTCAAAACCCTCTTCTGGCTCGCGGTCATCGACCTCCCGCTCATCTTCGTCGTCCTCCAGGTCATCGCCGGCAACAACCCCGGCGGCCAGGTCACGTTCCTCACGACCCTCACCTACGTCTTCCTCGCCGGGACCGCGGTGCTCTATGCCGCCGTGCTCGCACCTGGCGGTGCTCCTGCCCCGGCCC
>PGYH01000075.1 GCA_002839575.1 Methanomicrobiales archaeon HGW-Methanomicrobiales-6 | reverse complement strand
AAGTATCAAGCATTGAAGCACCCCTAAAACCATTAAAACGCTTTATCTCGCTCAAAAGCGGTTAAGCGTATAGCGATATCATAAAACATAAATTTATCGTCGTACCGGGTTATGGCACGACATGATAAGCATCTGTATATTATATGAATGTTGCTCCTTAACTCTTTCGCAGGCCCTGTGAGTCGGGCAGCAGGACTTTGATCAGCTCCCGATCAAAGAGCATGGCAACGAGCCGCTTGTTCCCGTTGACCACCGGGAGCTGGTCGACCCGGGATCGCCTCATCTTGAGTGCGCATTCGCCGACCTCTGCGTTTAAGGGAACAGCCAGGACGTTCTTCACCATCGCGTTCTTCACGGGGATCGGAAGGAGCTGGATCCTGGAGATCCCGTAACTGATGGTGTGCATGTCCCGGATGCTCTCCCAGGTCCACTCGTCGTCGTCCGTACCGTTCGAGAAGTCGCTGACCTCGACGCCGTCCTCGATGCGGGAATGCCGGATGAGGTCCCGCTCCGATATGATGCCGGTGAGCGTACCGTCTTCCATCAGGATGGGGATGGCATCGTAGCCCGAGATCTCAAGGACCCTTCCGACGAGCGAGAGAGGCGTATCCTCCCAGAGGGCGTAGGTCTTGCTGACGTAGTTGTCCTTGATGGGGATGGTGGAGCGCATCTGGGCGATGGCGCCGATGAGATCGGCCACGCTGATCAGCCCGATCATCGACCCGCCTTCCATGACGGGGAGCCTTCTGATGTTATGCCGCACCATCAGCTGGGCCGCTTCTGTGATAGGGGCGTCGGGCCTGATGACGACCGGGTCAGGCGTCATCAGGAGCCCGAGCTGGGTCTCGTCTGCTTTGCGGAGGAGGTCCTTTCGGGTGATGATGCCGACGAGTTCGCCGTCCTTCAAAACCGGCACGCCGCTTATACCCGTGCGTTTCAGGATACGCAGGACATCGTCCCTATTTCCGGGGATCTCAACACAGACGACGTCCGTCACCATAAAGTTCCGGACGAGCATCTGCTGAGGAGAGACTATGATCTCACCACCGTTGTCGTGATGGGGCTGTTTTGCACCACGTAGTCGGTCACACTCCCGAGCAGGAGACGGTCGACACCGCTCTTGCCGTAGGACCCGAGCATGATGAGATCGGCTCCCAGTTCTTCGGCGAGGGAGACGATCTGGGAGCCCGCGTGCCCCTGCCGGAGATGCGTCGTAAGCGAAATGCCCGCGGCATCTGCTTTTTTACGAGCACCTTCAAGAATTTCCTCGCCTTCCTTTTGCAAAACACTGTAGATTATTTCAAGTGTGTTGTCCATGGGAAGGGATGAAAAGAGCCCGGATTCAACCACATAAACGACATGAACTTCGGCATCCCAGACGCCGGCCTCACCGATAGCCTTTTCAAAAGCCCGGTTGGCAGGTTCTGAGCCATCTATCGCAACGAGTATCTTACGGAACATACACACCACCACGCAGAACAGATACTTCTTATTTGGTTTCTATTGCAGAGTTAAAACTGTTTGGCCGATAGATGAAGAATCCAGCCGTTTCACCATGGTTGCCCGGATGTCCTTGCTGAAGGAGAGATTCCTTTCCGCCGGGTTTACGACGAGGAAACGCGCTTCCTGCCCCTCATCGAGGAAGCCTGACCTCCCGGCGAGCCGCGCCCCCGAGATTGCGGCACGCAGGATCTCTTCGGGTGGCGCGCGGTAGACGGTTGCGGTAAAAGCCATCTCCTGCAGCAGGTCGGGCTGGACAAACATGACGTTATCTGTCCCGAGATAGAACCTGCCCCCCAGTTCGAGGATGCGCGCGATAGGCGGGTGGGCCGCCGATGCCGCAACCCCGAGCAGCCAGTTCGACCTCGGGCAGACAACGATGGGAATACCCATATCGACGATCCGGCGGAGCTGTGCGTCTGTCGCGTGGGTGCAGTGGACGAGCAGATCGGGCTCGAACGCGAGCGCGTCGTCAATATCGTCCGGGTTCTTCTCCCCGGCGTGGAAGGCGACAGGCCTGCCGGCGGCTCGTGCATCCCTGACGATCTCTTCGACGTTTGCCACATCGTGGACGCTGCTGATGCCCGCCCCGTCGCTCACCTCTTCCCCGCCTTCCCGGCCGAGGATGACGGGCCGGCAGTCGAGCCCGGCCGCCGCCTCGCGGAGCGCCGCCACACCGTCGGCCCCTCCTTCCCTGAAGTCGGCAAACCCGGCCGTCCCGGTCGCGATCATCGTCATGATACTCGAGCGCATCCCCCGGATGAGTTCGGCCCGCGGGGTTGCCGCAAGGATCCTGTGTTTTAAACCGTTCGGGGGTTTGACGAGGTCCGCGAGGCTGCCCCGGGCAGGGAGGTCCATCGCGACGGTGTCGCCGAGGTGCGTATGGGCGTTGAAGAGAGCGGGCACGATCCACCGGTCCGGCGTCCCGGAATAGGGCTCTATCGAGGTGATGATACCCGCGGAGACGGTGATGGTGACATCTTCTTCACTGAGGTCTTCGCCGAGGAGTGTGCGGCCGGTGACGACATACGGTGTGACTTCCTGCATCTCTCTTAACCTCTGTTTTATATATCGCGACGGAGAATATTTCTGTATGGCGAAAAAATCTGGCGGAAGACTGGTATCCTCTGCCGGCCTGGTCAACTACTATGACAGCGAAGATCACCGGGCCATCCATATCAGCCCGATAACCGTGATCATCGTGACCATCGTGACCGGAGTGGCAGTCTTTATCCTCAATGCTCTCTTCTAATCCTTTTTGTTCTTTTTCAGGGCTGCCCTGATGATATCTTCTCTGGGCGTGAAGTAGACGGAATCGTGCCCGTTCCAGACCCGGCAGTTCCGGAAGACCGCGGCAGGAACACCCTGGTGACTCTCGCCCATGACGAAGTTCGCGAAGGCTGCAATCTCGTCGACCACCGCTTCTTCGGTGATCTCAAGGACATGCCCGAAGAGGTCGGTGTCGCCCCGGTAGTCGTCTATCGCCGTCATTCCCGCCCATCCGATGGCGATCCCGGTCTGGCCGCGCCGAAACGACCGCCCGCAGGTGTCGGTGATGAGCACCCGGACGTCCTTTCCCGTGATGCGGCGGATCGCGTCCCGGACCCCGGCAGCGGCCCCCATGGGGTCGGGCGGGAGGATGATCAGCCGACCGTCCTCGACGTTGCTGTGGTCGACGCCTGCCCGCACGCCGATGTGGCCGGAGGGCAGTTCCGAGAGGATGAACGGGTGCTCAAGCAGGATATCGGTGGACGAGTCCAGCACCGCCTGCACGAAGCGGGGGTCTTCCTTCGTCTTCGCCGCAATCCGCACGGCGTCCGGGCCGGCGGTGATGCTGGCGAGCTCACGGGTGAAGCCCTCCGCCTTGGAGTATACGGACGAGGCGATGGCGAGGATATCTCCGTCTTCGAACGCGACCCGATCGCAGATCAGGGCAGGCAGATCGTCGCCTTTCTGGATCAGGGGGAGGCCCTGAACACCGATTACCTGGATCTCCATGGAACTCACAGATCAGTGATCGTATCCGATTGCAGAAAAATGCTCGGGTTTTTCCTGCGGGGGGCGGCAGGGAATTGCGGGGATTATGGGCTCGGGAGGGGGTGCGGCGCGGGAGGGGATGGAGGGGACAGTGGGGGAGTGGTCGCAGGGAAAGCCGCCTCCTGCAACACCCCCACCCCCGGCGCAACCACAGTTCACCCGCAGGACGCCCCCACGTCCTCTTTCAGCCGGAACTCCGGCTCGAACGAGCCGATCAGGTCGAGGTACTGCTCGACGGTGCGGGTGAAGAGGAAATGCTCCCGCACCCTCTCGTGCGCCGCACGCCCGAGCCGCTCACGGAGGTCGGGGTCGCGGAGCAGCCGGACGATCCTCTCCGCCGCCTCATCGACCGAGGAGACCAGAAACCCGCTCTCCCCGTCCCGGATCTGGTGGCGGATGCCGCCGACGTTTCCGCCGATCACCGCCGCGCCCTTCCACATCGCCTCCGAGACCGTCAGCCCAAACCCCTCCCGGATGGACTTCTGGAGGACGACCGCTGCCCGCCGCTGGAGCGCGTTCACCAGCGCGCCGTCCTGGACGCTCAGCACGATGACCCGCTCGCCCCGGTGGGAGAGGAGCGACCGGTAGACCTCCGCACCCTCCGGGTCGTCGGTCGCCACGTTCCCGACGAGGACCAGGGTGCACTCCTCCTCCTTCCTTGCCTTCTGGAATGCCCGGATGACCCCCTCGGGGTCCTTCCAGTGGTCGAACCGGGAGACCTGCACGACCAGGGGGAGGTCGGTCGGGATGCCGTAGTGCGCGAGGCGCTCGTCGACGGCGGCCTCGGAGAGTTCGCGGTTCACGATGGAGAAGGGGTCGATTCCGGGCGTGAAGAAGACCTGCGGTCTCGCGAGATCCCGGCGGTATTCCCCGCAGGAGAGGACGACGGCGTCGTACTTCTCGATGAACGGGAGAAGGTAGTTCCAGACCTCCCGGTTCGGTGCGGTGAGGTCGAGATGGCAGCGCCAGACCCAGGGGCTCTTCTTCCGGTAATGAGTGATCAGCGGGAGGGGCTGCGGGTCGTGGATGAAGACCACGTCGTGATCGAGATGGTTCCGTACGGCGTTTTCGTGAATGACATCTTCGTAGATCTCCTTCTTCCGACCGGAGAGGTTGATCTCCACTCCCTGGAGGGCGTTATGGAACTTCTTCGTCACGCTGAAGAAGTCCGGCGGGCCGTGGACGACCCGCCACCCGGTCTGTATGCCGAGGCTGTTCATCAGGAGCGTCAGGGATGACAGGATCTGGGAGACCCCGCCTCCGTAGTAGGTGGAGTTTATGTGCATGACGTGCATGTCACGGAGCGGCCGTGCCTTCGCCTTAATGCGACGTACGGCCTCTTTTCCGATATACTGCTCATAGTCCCCGATCGTGTGGATTGCGCTCATCAGATCTCTCCCCCATTCTCGCGATCGTTCTTATGCGTAACGGCAGGGGGCTCCCTGCTGTTCCTGCATAACCGTTATATAGGTGCCCCGGCACCCATCAGCCGGGAGGCGAAGGGGAATGGTGGAGTCGCGGGAACGGAACAACGATCTGCCGGGAACGGCTGAGTCGTACTGGATAGCAACTTCACCGGAGACGGGGTTTCCGCCGCTCGACGGGGACGGGCGCGTGAACGTCACGGTGATCGGCGGCGGGATAGCGGGGATCACCACGGCATTTCTGCTGAAGAAGGCGGGGCTGACCGTCGCCCTCATCGATGCCCGCCGGATCGTCACGGGGACCACCGGCTATACGACGGCGAAGATCACGTCGCTCCACCGGCTCATCTACGCGGACCTTATCGACCGGCTCGGGAGCAGGCAGGCGCAGCAGTATGCCGGTGCAAACCAGGCAGGGATCGAGACGATCGCGTCCCTCGTCCGGGAGTACGGCATCCCGTGCAGTTTCGAGCGCAAATCCGCCTACACCTACGCGGAGTCGGCGGAGTCCCGCGCATCTGTCGCGGCCGAGGCGGACGCAGCACGGAGCCTCGGGCTCCCGGCGGCGTTCACGGAGGAGGTGCCGCTGCCGGGCAGGACCTACGGGGCGGTGGTCGTCGAGAACCAGGCACAGTTCCACCCGAGGAACTACCTCCTGCTGCTCGCCGGACACCTCCCGGGAGAGGGGAGTTACGTCTTTGAGACGACGAGGGCGGTAGGCCTCGAGGAGCAGCCCGGCGGCGTCACGGTGAAGACCAACCGGGGCTCACTCTCCTCTGACTATGCGGTCCTCGCCACGCACTACCCCATCTACGACCGTCCCGGCGCATACTTCGCCCGGATGCACCCGTCACGGTCCTATGCGCTCGGCCTCCGGCTTGATGAGCCGTTCCCGGACGGGACCTTCATCAATGCCAAAGGATCGGTCCACTCCTGGCGCTCGCAGCCCGCCGGCGACCACGACCTCGTAATCGTCACCGGTGCGGCCCACGACTCCGGGACGGTGACCGACACCCGGGAGCACTACAGGAGCCTTGAGGCGTACGCCCGGTCGGTCTACCCGGTCCGGTCCGTCGACTACCGCTGGTCGGCACAGGACTACATCACGGCCGACCGCGTCCCCTACATCGGCCGCATCGCCGAGGGGCACGACCGCGTACTTGTCGCGACGGGATTTGGGAAGTGGGGGATGGCTGCCGGCACGGCGGCGGGGATGATCTTAACAGACCTGATCCGGGGCCGCGAGAATCCCTGGGCGGAGGTATTCGACCCTTCGCGGTTCAAAGAGCAGCCGGAGTTCCCCGACCGGGTGCAGAAGAAACTCGAGGCCGCCGGGGGGACGATCAGGGTCGACACCGGCCGGTTCGACCGGGAGGTCGCGGCGATACCGCCCCGGGAGGGGAAGGTCATCGAGGTCGACGGGCAGAAGGTTGCAGTCTACCGGGACAACCACGGCAAAGTCACCACGCTGGATCCGACCTGCATGCACATGGGCTGCACCGTCGCGTGGAACAACGCCGAGGAGACCTGGGACTGCCCCTGCCACGGTTCCCGCTACGATGCCGGCGGGAAGGTGATCGAGAGCCCCACGGTGAAGGACCTTGCAGGGAAGAAGGTCATGCGGGAGTAGGCGCGGGTTCTGCCGGGGGTAGAGGTCGAGCAGCGACATTTAGCATGAAAGAGGCGTGAGCGCCGGAAGGGTCAGTGGCGACAACGGGAACGGCAAAACGAGGAAGAAGTCAGATACACTGGACCGTGGGAATATCGCCACGCGGGGAGGGGAGATGCTTCCCCCCCCTGATTACAACCCGCATAAATCCTTTATTTCGTCAGCCCCACCCCGCCCGGCCTCCGGCCTCCTCCCCCGCCCCTCAGGGGCGGGGGCAGTGCGTGGCGATAGCCGATGGGAATCCGTGCACGGGTGAGCAACGTCCCGAAGAAAGAGGAACGGGGCGAGCGGCAACTGTGAGACGCTCCACATGGACTCGAAACGCGAGTAGCCATCAGGCTTCGAGCATCCCCTCCCACAGGCAGCCCCGGGATGCCCTCATCCCCAAGAGCCCCCGCCGACCCTCCATCCACCAACGGACCACCTCAATCAGACTCTCTACGGAGAACAGCCGGGTTCCATACCTATATATGGTGCCGGCATAATGGGACCGACCGCTGCCGCCCCCTTCCCCGGCACCCGTTCGGGGACGGGGGCAGGCAGAAGGAGGCTTGACGCATGGAGCATGGACCGGGTGGTTATGGCCTGCCGGGCAGGCACGAGTCGTTCTGGATGGAGACAACGGCGGAGACGGCGTATCCCCCCCTGCCGGGGAACCTGGAGACCGACGTGGTGGTCGTGGGCGGCGGCATCACCGGCATCACCACCGCCGTCTTGCTCAAGCAGGCCGGGTACACGGTCGCCTTGATCGAGGGCGACAGGATCTGCCGGGGGGTGACCGGCCACACGACGGCGAAGGTGACCTCGCTCCACCGGCTCATCTACGCGGAGCTCATCGACCGGTTCGGGAGCAGGCAGGCGCAGCAGTATGCCGAAGCGAACCAGGCGGCGATCGAGACGGTCGCATCGTTTGTCCGGGAGTACGACATCCCGTGCAGTTTCGAGGCGAAACCCGCCTACACCTACGCGGAGTCG
Source organism: Methanomicrobiales archaeon HGW-Methanomicrobiales-6 (assembly GCA_002839575.1). Classification (GTDB taxonomy): domain Archaea; phylum Halobacteriota; class Methanomicrobia; order Methanomicrobiales; family Methanoculleaceae; genus Methanoculleus; species Methanoculleus nereidis. The sequence continues at coordinate 3,438 of PGYH01000075.1, read as the reverse complement.
GCGGAGTCCCGCGATTCCGTCGCGGCCGAGGCGGACGCGGCACGGAGCCTCGGGCTCCCGGCGACATTTGTAGAGGACGTCCCGCTGCCGGGCAGGACCTACGGCGCGGTGCGGTTTGCCGACCAGGCGCAGTTCCACCCGCTGAAGTATCTCCTGCACCTCGCCTCCCTGATACCGGGCGACGGGAGCCAGATCTTCGAGAAGACCCGGGCAATCGAGGTGCAGGACGGTGGAGGCCGCTGCACGGTCCGGACGGAACGGGGAACCGTCACGGCCCGGGCCGGGGTCCTTGCAACCCACTACCCCTTCTACGACAGCCCCGGGTTCTACTACGCCCGTATGGATCCGTCGCGCTCCTACGTCCTCGGCCTCCGGCTTGACGAGCCGTTCCCGGACGGAATGTTCATCAACGCCGAAGGGCCCACCCACTCCTGGCGGTCACAGCCCGCCGGTGACGGCGAACTGGTCATCGTCAGCGGCATGGAGCACCGGTCCGGCGAAACCGTGGATACGAGGGAACACTACCGTAGCCTCGAAGCGTACGCCCGGTCGGTCTACCCGGTCCGGTCCGTCGACTACCGCTGGTCGGCGCAGGACTATATCACCAACGACGGCGTCCCCTACATCGGCCCGCTCGCGGAAAGCCACGAAAACATCTACATCGCGACGGGCTTTCGGAAGTGGGGGATGACCAACGGCACCGCGGCCGCGACGATCCTCACCGATATGATCCGGGGCCGCGCGAGCCCCTGGGCGGAGGTCTACGCCCCCGACCGGTTCAAGCCGGCGGCATCGGCCCGGCGGTTCCTGGTCCACAACATCGGGGTGGCGGAGAAGTACATCGGCGGCATGATATCCCGGCCGGCCGGAGACCTCGCGGACGTTCCGCCCGGGGAGGGGAAGGTCCTGATGATCGAGGGCCAGAAGGCCGGCGTTTTCCGCGACCGGGAAGGCAGGGTCCACGCGGTCAACCCCACCTGCACCCACATGGGATGCGTCGCCGCCTGGAACAGCGCCGAAGAGACCTGGGACTGCCCCTGCCACGGCTCGCGCTATGATGCCGACGGGAAGGTGATCCACGGGCCGGCGGTGAAGGATCTTGCACCGAGAGGGGGGTAAGTATCTGTCCCGGGGTCGGTCGGCATTTGTGCATCAGGTGCTCAAACTCGTCACGATTTCAGTCGCTCTCCTGTGCACGGATTTCGAGGGGATATCGCCACGCACTGCCCCCGCCCCCTGGGGCGGGGGAGGAGGCCGGAGGCCGGGCGGGGTGGGGTCACAGGTAGAACCTTACGGGGTAGAGACAGGGGAGGGGGGAGCATCCCCCTCCCCGTCAGCCCCTCCCCCAATGGCGATATCCCCACGGTCCACTGCACCGGGATCTTTCCTCGCCTACGTTGTTCTTTCTGCCGCCCGAGGATCAGCTGCCCCCCCAGAGCACTCCGGAAAAAAACAGGATGGATAATTATATATCCGCCCGCCCGCACATTCCCATTAACCATGTACCTCGTCATCCGCTGTCCGGGCTGCTGGACCTTCAACTACGTGGACCGCTACCAGCGTTGGAGGCTCTGTCCCATGTGCGGCGAGGCGATCAACGTCGAGCGTGCGCCGGTCTACCTGGAAGCCGATGACTTCCTGGATGCAGAACGAGTGGTGGCGCAGTTGGAGTCGTACCTGCACCAGACCGGGAAAAAAGACCTCACGGAGCAGGACATCCAGCAGTTACGGGCCCAGTATGCCGAGTGGGTGAAGAACCGGGTCTGATCACCAGAGGCGCCCGCAGCCGGGGCAGAGCATGCTCACTCTTCTACCGCAGTGCGGGCAGAACAGGCCCGTGCGTTCGTTGCTGGAGAGCGGTCTCCCGCATCGCTTACAGTGGATCGGAGCATCGAACCCACACTCGTGTCTGACCATCAACCCAGATATTCGTAGTCCTTCACAAAAAGATTTCCTTTTCCCCGGTTCGCAATATCCCCGGTAAAATGGATAAGCGTGCGACCCTCGTGCTGAACCGTCTCATTCTTCTTGAAGGTGGGGAGCATCGCCTGCGCGGTCCCGTAGACGTAGCAGGAGCCCCCTTTCATGTTCGCACCCGGGCGGCGGCAGTCCCCATGAACGATGAGCGTGCCGCCGTGCATCTCCACCCCGGCCATATCCCCGGCATCGCCGTGCACCGTCACGGTGCCGCCGGCGATGCTCTCCGCCAGGAAATCGCCGGCGCGGCCGAAGACCTCCACGGTGCCGCCGGTCATGCCCTTCCTGCCGCCGCGGTATCCCGACGCACAGTAGTCGGCGGCGTCGCCCCTGCAGAGGATGGTCCCCCCCGCCATCTCCCTCCCGAGCCAGCCGTCGGCGTTGCCGTGGACCTCGATGGTCCCGCCGCTCATGAAGTTGCCGCAGTGCATCCCGATCCCGCCGAGGACGGTGATCTTCCCGCCGTTCATGTACTCCCCGACCCGCTTCAACCGGAACGTATCCCCCGAGAGGACGACCTCGACGTCCTCCGCCCTGCTGGCATCGCCCTCGATTGAGACCGAGAAGACCTCGTCGAGCCGGAGCTCGCGGTTCCCCCGCCAGACTAAGAGATCGGCGCCGGCAAGGAAGTTCTTCGGGACGATCGACTCTGCCTCGATGGGGATGAACGATTTCGCGGCGGGTTTCATGGCAAGCGTGACCTTCATAGTTCCGTCTCCGTCTCGATACACCGGTTCCGGTTCAGGTACTCATCCTGCACCGGGTAGTTTCTCATCCGGACCGTGTAGTAGCGGTCGAACTTCTCGATGAAGTCGGGGTCTTTGCCCATATCGTAGGCCTCAGAGACCTTCGGGCTGACCCAGAACGTGGCGTTGCTCCCGTCGACCAGGCACTCGCCCCTCCGGGCGACGACCCGGCCCCGTTTGATCGTGTACTCGGTCTGGCTGAACGCATCGACCACCTTACGATAGTCGGTCGACGGGTCGACCTCATCGATCTTTAAGGGGTAGATGGCGACGTCCGCATCGGCGCCCGGCCCGAGATGGCCTTTCCCGAAGTCCTGGATCCCGAGCGCCCTCGCCTGGCCGGCCCGGGTCATCACCGCGATCTCGTACCAGTCCAGCTCCCGCTCAATCGCCGGGAGGGGCACCCGTGACGCGGTATCGGGGTGGATCGTGGCGAACTCGGTGTCGCGGTATTTCTTGCTCATCAGGAGGCCGATGATCTCGGGGTAGCGGACGAACGGCGCGCCGTTCGGGTTATCCGTCGTGAGCAGGCACTGCCAGGGGCTCTTCGTGAGGAGCGCGAGCTCAAGGCCGATCGCCCACATGATCGAGTTGACCAGGTTCTTGCGCCGGTAGATGACCGGGATGATCCCCGAGCCGGTCTCGAGCTCCACGTCGTGGTTGCTCCACTTCTCGTGGTGGAGGCGGTAGAGGTTGAACTCCATCGGCCCGTCGG
>PGYH01000074.1 GCA_002839575.1 Methanomicrobiales archaeon HGW-Methanomicrobiales-6 | reverse complement strand
AGGAAAAGGGGAGGCATTATCGGCGAAAGGCCGGGAGAATAGCCCCGGCTACCCCGTCCCCGCCTGCCGGGCGACGCCCCGGGCGGCCGCCGCGATCTCGTCCGGGTCACCGAGGTAGTAGTGCCTGACTGCCTTCAGGTCCCCGTCCAGTTCGTAGACTAAAGGATAGCCAGTGGGGATGTTCAGGCCCGCGATCTCGTCGTCCGGAACCCCGTCCAGGTGTTTGACCAGGGCCCGGAGGCTGTTTCCGTGGGCGGAGACCATGACCGGCAGACCGCGCCGGAGATCCCCGGTGATGTGGCTCTCCCAGTAGGGGAGCACACGCTTGAGCGTGTCGTGCAGGGACTCGGTCGCAGGGAGGGTCTCCGGATCGAGATCCGCGTAGCGGGGGTCGAACCGCGGGTGCCGGGGATCGTCCCACGGGAGCGGGGGTGGCTGCACGTCGTATGCCCGGCGCCAGAGGTGCACCTGATCCGCACCGTATTTCTCCGCGGTCTCCTTTTTATTCAGGCCCTGCAGGGCGCCGTAACTCTTCTCGTTCAGCCGCCACGACCGGTGTACCGGGACGTACATGAGATCGAGGTCATCCATGACGATCCAGAGTGTCCGGATCGCCCGCTTCAGGACGGAGGTGTAGGCAACGCGGAACGTATACCCACCGTCCCTGAGGAGTTCCGCCGCCTTATGAGCTTCTTTTACACCCTGCGGCGAGAGGTCCACGTCGGTCCAGCCCGTGAACCGGTTCTCCCTGTTCCAGGTGCTCTCGCCGTGCCGCAAGAGGATCAATGCTACCATTGCACTCATCTCCCGTACCCGGTATGGAACTCCCCGCCGGATAAAACCCCTGCATACGCAGGAGGTGCCCGGCGAGAGATGCCGGAATGCCGCAACACCGGAGGAACAGCCCGCCCCTCGCCGTCCGGCAGCATAGGATAACCGGACCCCGATAATCCGTATAATCGCCAGGTTTGACGAATCGACCGCGTATAGGTTAGATTTTTTTCGTAGCCTACCATTCATTTATCACTCATTCCCGCCCATATGCTGTTGTATGGCACCGAACAGAAGAAGGAACAGAAACTATATCCTCACGGCGGCATCGCTGCTCGTCATCGTCGTGGCGTGTGTCATCGCCGCGGGGTGCACGGGAGGCACGTCGACGCCGGGAACGGCCGTCGGGCTTGCCGGAACTTCCTGGTCATTGGATTCATACCTCGATGAGAACGGCACATTTGTCCCGGTTCTGTCGGGAACGGAGGTGACGGCGGCCTTCGGCCCTGACGGCAAAGTCACCGGCTCCGCCGGGTGCAACGGCTACGGCGGCGACTACAACCTCAACGACACGACCCTCTCGGTCTCCTCGCTCGTCCAGACGTTGAAACTCTGCACGGAACCCGAAGGCATCATGGACCAGGAGGCAAGGTTCATCGATCTCCTCGGCTCCGCAGCAGGCTGCCGGATCGAGAACGACCGGCTCATCATCACCGACGCGGAAGGCACCGACGTGCTCGTCTTCGTTGAGGAAGAGCCCGCAGCACTCGCCGGAACCTCCTGGACGCTCGCGAGCCTCGCCGGAGAGGACGGCACCCTGACGGCGGTTCTTGACGGCACAACCGTCACGGCGATCTTCGATGCCGACGGGAACGTCGGCGGCAGCGCCGGGTGCAACCACTACAGCGCACCCTACACCGTGGACGGCGCGGACCTCACCATCGAACCGGCCATACGGACCGAGATGTACTGCAACGAGCCGGAAGGCCTCATGGACCAGGAGGACCGTTACCTTGCGCTGCTCACTGAGGTTGCCTCCTACCGTATGGAAGACGGCCTGCTGACCCTCATGGACAGCGACGGCGTCGACCTGCTGGTCTTTGAGAGAGCCGCACAAACGCCCGACCTCCCCCTCGTCGGGACGGACTGGGTGCTTGAGGCTTACAGCACCGGTGGAGACGCGATCTCCTCGGTCGTCGCCGGCACGACGGTCACCGCGAACTTTGCCGACGGAAACGTCACCGGCAACGCCGGGTGCAACCACTACGGCGGCCAGTACAGCCTCAACGGCGCAGACCTCACGGTCTCCTCGCTCTACAGCACCCTGATGTACTGCGAGACGCCGGGGGTCATGGAGCAGGAAGCGGCGTTCATGGGCCACCTCAGAAACGTCTCCTCCTACCGGACGGAGGGCGACCGCCTGATCCTCACGGACGCGGAGGGCACCGACATCCTCTTCTTCGTGCAGGCACCGGAGGTCACGCCGGCCCCGCTCACCGGGACGGCGTGGACACTTGAGTCTTTCAGCAGCCCCGGCGGGGAGACGGTCTCCTCGGTGATCGCCGGGACCACGATCACCGCGGTCTTCGACCCTGACGGAAACGTCACCGGCAGCGCCGGGTGCAACTCCTACGGGGCCGGCTACCAGGTCGACGGCACGAACCTCACCATTGAGGCGCCGATCAGCACGAAGATGAACTGCAACGCGCCGGAAGGCGTCATGGAGCAGGAGAACCGGTACCTCAACCTCCTCACCTCGGTTGCAGGCTATCATATCGACGGAGACCGGCTCGATCTCCTCGATGAGGGCGGAAAGACCCTGCTCTCGTACAGCGCGGACCGGCCCTGATCCGTTCCCGCTCCAGGCGGCCGGAGAGGTCGACCCCCACCCCCTTTTTCCTTTTTATCGCACTCTGAGCCCGATCTCTCCCGCCGGCGAAGGCTCGGGGCCACAGAACAGGATCGACGCCTCATCCTTTCGTGCACCGGGAAGAGGGCGATCGAGAGAATTACGGTGGAAATGAGTTACTATTTCTTCTCTCGCCTCCTATGCCTACCCGAAAGAGATGGGAAGAGAGGGACAGAACATACTCGCCAAGACTGCATTCCTGATCATCGTGGCGGCGTGCATCGTCTCGGTCACCTGGACCGGCGGTGCGGACACGTCCCCCGATGAGACCGGCCGGGTCGCCGAACCGCTTGCGGGGACCGCATGGGACCTGGTCGCGTTTCGTGCCGATAACGGCTCCGTCGTCGCACCCCTGCACGGGACGGCACCGCTCATCGTCTTCGGCGAGAGCGGCACGCTCACGGGGTCTGCCGGGTGCAACCTCTACTCCGCCCCCTACCGGATCAACGACTCCACCATCGCAGTGGAACCGGTCGTCGCCACCGCGGCCTACCCTGCGGAGGAGCAGGAACTCGTTCAGCAGGAGAGCCGCTACCGGGATCTCCTCGTGGCGGCCGCCTCCTACCGGGTCGAGGGCGACCGGCTGACGATCTCCGGACCGTCCGGACGGGAGCTGCTCGTCTTTGCGCGGGCAGAGCAGCCCGAGAGCGTGCCGCTGCTCTCGACCGAATGGCGGCTGACCCATTACACCACCGGCAGCGGCAGCACCGTCGCATCACCGGTCCCCGGTACCAGCATCACTCTGGTCTTCGACGACGACGGCACGCTCTCGGGGTCCGCCGGGTGCAACGCCTACTCCGCCCCCTACCGGGTCAACGAGACGGGGATTAGCGTGGAGCGGGTCATCGCGACGAAAGCCTCCTGCGCCGAGCCCGCCGGTATCATGGAGCAGGAGGGGACGTATCTCGACCTCCTCCGGTCGGCGGCGGGCTACCGGATCGTCGGGGATACGCTCGCGGTCATCGACGGCAACGGCAGGGCGATTCTCTTTTATACGGCGCGGTGGGCCGAAGGGCCGGAGCGGGAGAAGCCGTAGGCTTCGAGGCAGAGAATTGAGGGAGGCTCTGCCGGGACATGCTCTTTTTGCGGGCTCAAAAAAATGAGTTACGTCGGATACGACCGCCCTTCATCCTGCCCCTCTGCCGGAAATGAGTAATGCACCTGGGCAAAGACCCACGCGTGGCCCGTTCCCCGGAGCACCGCCGTCATCCGCCCATTCAGGGTCTCTCCGACGCCGTCGACGACAAAGTGGTAGGCCATATCGGCCATCACCCAGGCGACCGTCCCCTCGGCGGCGATACGGACGTCGGAGAGATCGAGCGCGATGGTTTCCGCCTGCGCAACGTCGCGCTCGAGGTGCCGGCGGTAGGCATCCCTCCCGATCGCCTTCTCATCTGCGCCGGTCCCGAAACCCTGAAAATCGGGGTCCGTGAGCGCCATTATGGCGTCGACATCCTTCCTTGCCGTAGCCTCCGTCATCCGCCGGAGCACCGCCATGATCTGCTCCTGTGTCTGCTCGCTGACTCGCATGAGGAGTGGTCATGCCGGAAAAAGATATTCGTTTCGAGCAGGTGCGGCGGTTCAGGCCGAAAAGACGTCGGGCGCGTCTCAGTCCTCCGGTTCCCTCCCAACCGCCCGGAGGTACGCGCGGAACTCCGGCGACCGTGCGGCCAGGATAAGGGCCGCAACACCCTCGTCCGCGGCAAGTTCCTCCCTTACCACCAGATCGCACGACTCATGGCCGATCGGCGTGAACCGGAGCCCCGCCTCCCGCGCCTCATGGGCCGAACAGACCCGGGCATCCGCGGGCTCGCCGGATTGAGCGGTCTCGATCCCCTCCCGGTCAAGCCACGCATCGAGGAGGAACTGCGCCGCCGCACTCTTCGGGCGGTTGGCGACCCGGAGCGACGCAAGGCTCCCGGCATCGAGAGGATCGGCCGACGCGATCCCCAGCTCCGTCCGGGCAACCGGCACCCGCAGGAGATCCACGTCGGGCAGGTACCGGAGCACCTGATCGCTCCATGCCGCCTCAGTCTCCGGGATAACAATCGAAGCAGCGTGGCAGGTGTTCGCCCGCAGGGCCAGCACCGCGCCCATCGCCGAGGCGTTGCAGCAGTGGATCAGGTAGCCGGTCTCCGAAAGGCAGTTGCCGAGTTCACCGAGGACGGGATCGCGCCGGCCGACGCAGACAAGCGTCCGGGCGATGGAGGCGGGCGGGACGGTGAGCCGGACGCGGACCTCCTCACCCCCCTCGATTCCCTCCCGCTCGGCGGGGATGTGGAGGTAGCCGTTCGCCCGGACGACCGCCATCTGGATGCCGCTGCCCCGGGGATGAGGTGTTGCCCAGCAGGTGCCGTTCACCCGCCCGACCGAGACCGGGACGAACTCATCGAACCCGAGATCGGATGCCAGCCTTCGCGACAGCCTGACATCCAACTCCCCTCCCGGGAGCGGCGAGAGCCCCCACCACGAGAGAAGGTTCCCGGCAACCTCGCGAAGAATGGTCTGTGCGGCGACGGGATACCCGGGCATCCCGAGGACAGGTTTGCCGTCGACGTTCGCGAGCAGCACCGGTTTGCCCGGCCTGACCGCGATGCCGTGGAAGATGATCTCCCCTATCTCGCCGACGACGTCCCGGGAGAAGTCACGGGTGCCGGCCGACGAACCCGCCGAGAGGATGACGATATCGTTCTCACCAACGGCCTTCTCCACCGCCTTCCGGATCAGGTCCGGGTCGTCGGGAACGATTTCGTAACGGCGGCAGGTCGCGCCAACCCCGGTGAGGTACGCCTCCGCCATGAGGGTGTTCGTCTCGATCGTCTGGCCGGGTCCGGGCGCCGTACCGAGCGGCACGAGGTCGCTCCCCGTCGGGACGATCCCGACCCGGACCGACCGCACGCTCACCCGGTCTATCCCGTAGGTCGCGAGCGCACCGATATCGAACGGCCGGATGCGGTGGCCTTTCGGGAGGACGATTTCACCCGCCCGGACATCCTCGCCGGCACGGCGGATGTGCTGCCCGAACGCAGCGGACTTCCGGATCCGGGGGATGCCGCCTTCATCCCAGGTGTCCTCTATCATGACGACCGCGTCAAACGGCGGGGGAAGCACCTCACCGGTATTGATGCGGGCATACTCAAGAAGAGGCAGCGGCCGCTGGTCCTGCGCTCCACGGGTTTCACAACTCTTCACCGCGTAACCGTCGAACTTCGCGATGTCGACCGGGGGGACGGAACACTCCGCATACAGCGGTTCGGCCGTCACCCTGCCGACAGCCTCGCGTAACGGCACGGTCTCGGCATGGTCCAGGGAAGGGAACGCCTGCCGCATGGCAGCGAGCGCTTCCGGGAGCGGGGTAAGGTTCAGGTATCGGCGTGGCATACTACTCCAACGACAATCATTTCTCTATCAATTGCACCGGAGAGCGAACCCTGCAATCGAAGAGCGAAGCCTCCTCGGCCGCAAAGATTGCATCGACGCTCTCCGGGACGGCCCCAAGATAGAAGACCGCCTCCTTCCCGGGACCGGAAAAGACGTACCGGGTCCCTCCCTGGCATCGCAGCCGGCGGTTTCCCGGGCGCGCACCGGTGATCCCGATGAGCGCGTCGGTGATGCAGGGATCGCCGCCGAGCGTGACCGAGACCTGCGGCACCGCGAGGTCGCGCTCGAGGACGCGCGTCGCCGCCTCCGCGACCCGCACCGCGACCGCCACGCCCGGACAGAGTTCCCCGTGATAGTTCACGGCCTCGCGGATGAGGCCGGCCCGGTACTCACCGGGGTTCATCTTCCGGATCTTTTCCGTCCGGTCGTGGCCGGTCGCGGAGAAGACGCAGTCCCAGCCCGTCTGGTAGGGCTTGAGGTCGATCACCGGCGTCCCGTCGATCAGGTCCACGTTTTCGAGCAGAAGGAACCGCCCGTCCCGCACGCCGCGCAGCCGGACCACCGAGATAGAGAGGGGGTTCGGCCGCACCGGCGAGCGAAGGGAGAAGACGCCCTTCTCGGGGAGGTCGTCCGAGACCTTCCGGGCGACCGCTTTCAGGACGTCCCGGTCAGCCTCGTGCATCCAGCAGACGAGGATCAGGTGCGAGTTCTCCTCGACGCCGGCGAGGGCTCCGGCGTAGTCCGGAAAGATCTCGATCTCGGCGTCGACGCCCTGGACCGGCATATCGGTGCGGCAATGGATGCTCGAATGCACGAGCCCGATGGGGGAGAGTTCCATGCGGTGCCTTCTAACTCGATAGGATTTATGCCTCCCCCGGAGGGAAGGAAACCTCCTCAGTACGCTACCTTCTCGTAGTAGGACTGCGACCGGCAGTCGGCGCAGGCTCCATCGACGAGCATATGGTTGGGCACCATCTCACCGCATATGGAACAGATCGCGGATTTCCACGGCCATTTCTGGGGCACTTTTACCCGCACCCGCTCGAAGGAGAGGATGTCGCGTCCTGCATCGATCAGTTCGTCGATCAGCGTGATGCCCCGGGTTCTCGGGTCGAAGAGGGGGTCTTTGGTGTACCAGAGGGCAAATGTCGGATACCGCCCGATCTTCTCACCGTCGACGAAGACCCGGATCCCGTTCACGTACGGGGCGTCTGCCGGTCCGTTCATGGTGATAGCGAACTTTCCGATCGGGATCACCCGGAGGCGGTTGTTGCCGATCGTGCAGTGGGCGACCACCTGCAGGGCGTCGGGCAGGCACTTCTTGCTCTCGCAGACGGCATAGATCTTCTCACCCCGGGGGAAGTCCAGAAGTTCCATGGCGTAGTCCACCATGAAGACCCCGACCAGGAGCCCGGGGGCTGCGAAGGTATGAAAGTCGATACATCGTTTGAAGTCCTCGATCAACTCCGGAGAGGAACCTCTTGACGTGAGCCGGGCCTCAATGTCTTCCCATGTGTGATTCAGTCTCGGTTGCACGGAAGAATAGTTGGTCAAGGTTAGTTGTAAATATTTTGGCTAAGTAAACCAAATTTAATTTACATTATCGGGATAAATACGCCCTATTGCCGGCATGAGATCGTATAATCGCATAATAGGGGCGAACATGGCGACTAATGTGTATGCAAGGGATTGCGGGTTTTATATAGATCAATTATACATCCTAACATAATGGAAAGTGTTAACTCAATAAGTTTAAATTTATATACTACCAGGTAGAGTAAACCTATTGTGAGTATGTCCGTCCTTTCACGACATGCTTGGCAATCGACGTTGAATGCAACCATCGGGAGAATGTGAATGACAGAAACCAATGGAAAGTTACGCTACGTTCCCACGACCTGCCCGTACTGCGGCGTAGGGTGCGGGCTCAACCTCGTGGTGAACGACGGTAAACTCGTCGGTGTTGAACCCCTGAAGAGGACCCCGGTAAACGAGGGAAAACTCTGCCCCAAGGGAGCCACCTGCTGGGAGTTTGTACAGAGCCCCGACCGGCTGACAAAGCCGCTCATCAAGAAGAATGGCACGTTCGAGGAAGCGTCCTGGGACGAGGCGTATGACCTGATCGCCTCGAAGTTCAAGGAGACCTACGAGAAATACGGGCCGAAGTCCCTCGGATTCCAGGTCTCGTGCCGGACCCCGAACGAAGAGTGCTACATCATGCAGAAACTCGCGCGGGTGGCCTTCAAGACCAACAACATCGACAACTGCGCGCGTATCTGCCACGGGCCGTCCGTCGCCGGGCTCTCGCTCTCGTTCGGCTCCGGTGCCGCGACGAACCCCTTCGAGGATGTCTTAAACGCCGACGTCATCTTCCTGATCGGGTCGAACCCCATTGAGGCGCACCCGCTTGCCGGGCGCCGGATCGTCCAGGCAAAGAAGGCCGGCAAGAAGATCATCGTCTGCGACCCGCGCTACACGCCCACGGCGCGCCTGGCCGATGAGTGGGTCCGTTACAACCCCTCGACGAACATCGCCCTGATCAACTCGATCATGTACTGGATCATCCAGGAGAACCTCCACGACAAGGAGTTCATCGAGAAGCGGACGACGGGATTCGAGGAGCTGAAGAAGACCGTGGAGAACTACGCGGATGTCGAGTCGATCACCGGTGTTCCCACCGAGAGGATCAAGGAGATCGCGCGCATTTATGCCGGCGCCAAGAACGCGGTGCTCATCTACTGTCTCGGCATCACGGAGCTCACGACCGGTACGGACAACGTCCGGTCGACTGCCAACCTCTCGATGCTCACCGGCAACGTGGGCAGGCCGGGAACCGGCGTCAACCCGCTCCGTGGCCAGAACAACGTCCAGGGCGCCTGCGACATGGGTGCGTACCCGAACGTCTTCTCCGGCTACCAGAAGTGCGAGGACGACGCCACCAGGAAGCGCATGGAGGAACTCTGGGGCGTCACCGGGCTCGAGAAAGAGTACGGCGTGACCCTGACCGAGCAGATCACCCAGTGCGGCGACCCGATCAAGGCGATGTACATCTTCGCGTTAAACCCGGTCGTCTCCTACCCCGACTCGAACCACGTCATGCGGTCGCTTGAGAAACTCGACTTCCTCGTCGTGCAGGACATCTTCATGACCGAGACGGCGAAGTACGCCGACGTGATCCTGCCCGGCGCATCCTTCGCCGAGAAGGACGGGACGTTCACCAGCGGCGAGCGGCGCATCAACCGTGTAAGGAAGGCCGTGGAGCCCCCGGGCGACGCTAAGGAAGACTGGCAGATCTTCGTCGATCTCGCCCACAAGCTCGGTCTCCAGGGATTCGACTTCAACTCGCCCGAGGACATCTGGGACGACATGCGCCGGGTCACCCCGTCGATGGCCGGCGCCTCCTACGCAAGGATGGAGAAGCCGGAGTCCGTCCACTGGCCCTGCCCCACTGAGGACCACCCGGGAACGCCTATCCTGCACCGCGAGAAGTTCTCTTCCGCCGACGGCCTCGGCCACTTCTTCGGTCTCGAGCACCGGCCGCCCGCGGAGGTCGCCGATGAAGAGTATCCGTTCACCCTGATGACCGGACGTCTGCTCTTCCACTACCACACCCGGACCCAGACCGACCGGGCGAAACTCCTCCACCACGAGGTGCCTGCAGGGTTCGTCCAGATCAATAACGAAGATGCGGCGCGGCTGAAGATCCAGAACGGAGAGAAGATCAAACTCACCAGCAGGCGCGGTGAAGTCGAGACCCTCGCGAAGGTGACCGACCAGGTTGCACCCGGCGTGCTGATGATGACGATGCACTTCGGCGATGCTGCGGCGAACAAGCTGACGAACACCGCGCTCGACCCGCTCTCCAAGATGCCGGAATTGAAGCACAGTGCTGTGAAAGTCGAGAAGATCACGGGGGTGCAGTAAATGGCAGCAAAGGGAGATATGGTATACGCCTGGACGACGAGCCCCGATATCGCCAAGGTCGCGGAGTGCGGCGGCGCGGTGACCGGGCTTCTCAAGTTTGCCCTGGAGAACGATATTGTCGACGCCGTTCTGGCGGTCAAGAAGGGCGTGGACCTCTACGATGCGGTCCCCACGATCATCACCGACCCCGCCGAGCTCTCGGAGACGGCAGGCTCGCTCCACTGCGGAACGCTCCTGCTCTCGAAGCTGGTCAAGAAGTACCTGGGCGGTGCCGAGAACATGCGTCTTGGTGTGACGGTGAAGGGTTGCGACGCGATGGGCCTCTATGAACTCGCGAAGCGCAACCAGGTCAACCTGGACAACCTCCTCATGATCGGCGTCAACTGTGGTGGGTCCGTCAGTCCGGTGACCGCCCGGAAGATGATCGCCGACAAGTTCGGTGTTGACCCCAATTCGGTTGTCAAGGAAGAGATCGACAAGGGCCAGTTCATCATCGTGACTGAGGATGGCCAGCACAAGGGCATCTCGATGGACGAGCTCGAGGAAGAAGGCTACGGCCGCCGCAGCAACTGCCGCCGTTGCAAGATGAAGATCCCGCGCCAGGCAGACCTCGCCTGCGGCAACTGGGGTGTCATCGGCGAGAAGGCCGGCAAGGCCACCTTCGTCGAGGTCTGCTCCGAGAAGGGCGCGAACCTCCTCGACGCGGCCGCAAAAGCCGGAGCGATCGCCACGGAACCCGCGAACCCGAAGGGTATCGAGATCCGCGGCAAGGTCGAGGGCGCCATGCTGAAGCTCGGCGACAAGTGGCGGGCCCGCTATTTCGAGGGCCTCGGCGAGGGCAAGGAGCGCCTCCAGAAGATGATGGAGGATGCGTCCCGGTGCATCAAGTGCTACGCCTGCATCGAGAACTGCCCGATCTGCTACTGCGAAGAGTGCAGCACGAAGAAGCCTTACCTGGTGCCGCCGGGCGAGCTTCCGCCGCCCTTTATGTTCCACCTGATCCGGTTCGCTCACGTATCGGACTCCTGTGTCAACTGCGGCCAGTGCGAGGAGAACTGCCCGATGGAGATCGCGAACTCGCTCTACATGCACGCCCT
>PGYH01000073.1 GCA_002839575.1 Methanomicrobiales archaeon HGW-Methanomicrobiales-6 | reverse complement strand
GTTCTTGTGGTGAAGGATTGCTCCACCGATACGGTAGCACAGGCCGTCAGGGAATACGAGGGCGTTACCCGGAAGAAGGTGATCGGCGATATGATCCGGTCTCTCCGGGTGGAGAGCCCCGATGTTGTCGCTTCGTTCGGTGAGGATGCCGCGGTCATCCGGCATAATGCAGAAGACGCGCTGCTGCTTGCGGCGGATGGTATCTGGAGCAAGTTGATGGAGGCGGACCCGTTCTGGGCAGGGTACTGTGCCGTGCTTGTGAACGTGCATGACATTGCTGCCATGGGGGGGAGGCCTGTCGCGATGGTCGATATCCTCTCCGTCACGAGCGATCGGATCCGTGACGAGGTGACCCGGGGCATGGTCGCCGCATCCGCGCAGTTCGGCGTCCCGATCGTGGGCGGGCACCTGCACCCGGATACGCCCTACAGCGTTGTGGATGTGGCGATCCTCGGAACGGCCAGGATGGACCAGCTCATCTTCTCGGATACGGCGGAGGAGGGCGACCGGGTGATCGCGGCGATAGACCTCGACGGCAGGGTGCACCCATCATGTTGTTTCAACTGGGACTCGGTCACGATGAAGTCGGCAGACGTGGTGCGGTCCCAGATCCGGGTGATGGAAGATCTCGGAAAGGAGCACCTGGTGACGGCCGGCAAAGACATCAGCAACCCGGGTGTTATCGGGACCCTCGGCATGCTCCTTGAGGTGAGCGAGAAGGGTGCGGTGATCGACCTCGAGGCGATACCACGCCCGGACCTCTCTGCGATCGATCTCCCCTTCGAACAGTGGGTGCGCATGTATCCAGGCATGGGGTTCATCCTGACCGTTAAACCGGAGAACGTGGAGGAGGTCTGCCGCCGGTTTGCCGATGTCGGCCTCACCGCCGCCCTTATCGGCGAGGTGAACGGAACCAGGAGGCTCTCCATCAGGTATCTGGGCCGGGAGACGCAGGTCTTCGATCTGGACCACAACGGTATTATGCGGATCTTTTCCGAAGGAGGGGCATGCCGGTAACGGTCGGGCTTGGTGCGGCATCCCCTGATGCGAGGATCCTGGTGACCGCCCGTGCGGTCGGCCGGGAGGTTGACCTGATCCTTTTTTCTCACCCGGGAACTGCCGGAACGTTCGGTGACACAGTTACGGTCGTCGAGGCTGAAGAGCCAGAAGTCGCCCTTATCGAGGCTCTCTTTGCTGGCAGGATCGATGCTGCCGTCAGGGGCACCCTGCCTGCGTCCTCCACCTTGAAAGCGCTCAAAACAGCCGCAGGTGTCGACCACCTGGAACGGATAGCCCTTCTTGAGACTGCTGACGGACACTTCTTTCTCCTCGCCCCGGTTGGGGTCGATGAGGGCTGGACCGTCGAGGAGAAGGTGCGGTTCGTTAGAATTGGTCGGGATATCGCACGGGGTTTCGGGCTCGCCGAGGGGGTGGCGGTCCTCTCAGGGGGGCGGCTCGGGGATCTCGGGAGGCACCCGGTCGTCGACCGGACGATGGCAGATGCCGAACTTGTCGCCCGCCTGACCGGTGCAGAGCATACCGAGATCCTGATCGAGGCGGCGGCGGGGCGGTACGGGATGGTTGTGGCTCCCGACGGGATCTCCGGGAACCTGATCTTCCGTACCCTCACATTCCTCGGGGCTGGGGCCGGGCATGGTGCCCCAGTGGTGAATATCGACAAAACATTCGTGGATACGTCGCGCGCCTCAGCAAACTATACCAATGCGATAATGCTCGCGAAATCGTTGGTGGAGTCTAAAATATCGTGAATCGTGCTCGTATTTCCGGAATAATGCGATATATGGCGTTTTTAAATCGGCTTGATTCTCTGCCGGGTATCAGGACGCACTGTCCAGATGTATCTTCAATGGGGAAGAGAAACGCAAATTTTCGAGATAATCCCGAAACGTTTAAATATTAACTCATACACTTCTTTTTAGAGGTGGAATTAGATTATGGCAGATCTACCTATTGCTGCGGTTGTTCGTATCGCAAAGAAGAATGGTGCTGAGAGAGTGGGCAGCGACGCTGCTGCCGCACTGGTTACCAAGGCTGAGGCGTATATCGCGGAGCTGACCAAGGAAGCCAACCGGCTTGCTCAGCACGCGGGACGCAAGACGATCAAGGCAGAAGACGTCGACCTCGCGGTTAAATCCGCGTAAGTCGACCGTTTCCCTTCTCTTTATGGGGGCCTCCTCCGAGCCCCCCTTCTCCGATTCATTTTCGGCAGGTACCTGCCGGTGACCGGACATTTTTCATTGTTGACTCACGCGAAGAGGATTGCCGGAACTTGCCTGGACTTCGTGCGAGACTGCATCGGTTCGAGTACCTCTGGTTTCACTGCGCGACGGTTCGTAGAACCGGAGCTAAAGCCCCGGAGGTGCGGGCGGCAAGGTGCATAGTCCACCTGAAACCCAGATGGTACCTGCAGCCGATGATACTGTGTATTCTTCACCCCGAGCGTTTTCACCCACGCATACAAATCCCGTACTGCACGCCCGGCGGCCATACCGAGATGGGTGTCAGACGCACCTATCCGCGATTTAAACCCGGTTGTGCCGGTCTGCCGTATAAAACGATATCTATCGTAACATAAAGGCTCTACGAGTCGATGTGTCGTTTTTTGGAGGTGGTGGTTCTCTCCTCTTCCTGAGAAGCCGGGTCCTGGCCCGGTCAAAAAATGTTGCCCTTCTCCCTGGCTCACAGTGTGCCCTTGGTGCTCGGCACGTCGCTGATCGAAGGATCGACCGCTACGGCCGCCCGGAGCGCCCGTGCAAACGCCTTGAACGCCGCTTCGCAGATATGGTGATCGTTCCTGCCCGTGACCGTGATGTGCGCGGTAATTCCGGCATGGCTGCAGAGGCTGTAGAAGAAGTGCTCGATGAGATCGCCGGGGATGCCGCCCGGGCCCACCGGCGAGAAGGCGGCCTCGAAGACGAGGTAGCCCCGGCCGCCCAGATCGAGCGCCACCCGGGCGAGCGCCTCGTCCATCGGGATAGCGGCGTCGGCGAACCGGGTGATCCCCCTCCCGTCGCCGACCGCTTCGGTGAGAGCCGTCCCGAGGACGATCCCGATATCCTCGATGGTGTGGTGGGCGTCCACCGCGAGGTCGCCGGTCGCCCGGACAGTAAGGTCCATCCGACCGTGCCGGGCGAACGACGTCAGCATGTGGTCGAAGAATGGTATCCCGGTCTCGATGGTCCCGGCCCCGGTCCCGTCGAGGTCGAGGGAGAGCCTGATATCGGTCTCCTTTGTGGTCCGGTGGATCTCACTCTGCCGCATGCGCCGCCTCCATGGCCTCCGAGAGCCGCACTTTCCCGGCGTAAAGGGCCGATCCGAGGACCGCTCCGGCTGCCCCTGCTGCCCGGATCACCGCGACGTCCCCGGGACTTGATATTCCGCCCGAGACGACGACCGGAATACTCGTCCGGCGGAGGAGGTCCGTCACGGGTGTGATGGTGATCCCCTGCTGGAGCCCCTCCACGTCCACGTTCGTGTAGAGGAGCGAACCTGCGCCGAGGCTCTCGAACCGCTCCGCCCAGGAGAGGTAACTGCCTGCCGGGCGCTCCCATCCCTCGATCATGACCTCGCCGGCCCGGGCGTCGATGCCCGCCATCACCCGCTCGCCGCCAAACTCTTCGGCAAGCGTTCGGATCATCTCCGGCTCCCGGACGGCCAGGGTCGAGAGGATCACCCGGTCGACGCCGGCGTCAAGCCATCCCGCGGCATCTTCCACGCTCCTGATACCGCCGCCGAGTTCGATGAACGTCTCCGTCTCCCGGGTGAAGGCCCGGATCAGGTCGGCGTTTTTGCGCGCCCGGCCGAACGCCCCGTCGAGGTTGACGACGTGGAGGCCGTCCGCTCCCTCATCAAGCCACCGGCGCGCCCAGGCGGCCGGATCGCCATAGACCGTTGCCGCCTCCGGCCGCCCCTGCACGAGCTGCACGCACCGCCCGTCCAGGATATCAACTGCAGGATAGATCTCCATGCTCTCAGCGTATGATCCGTTCGATAGGCATGACTAATATGTCTTTTGCGCCGGCCCGTTTTAACTGGTTGATCAACTGGTAGACCCGCTCCTCGTTCACGACAGCGTGAACGGCGACCAGATTCTCGTCGGACGCCACCTCCATCACTGTCGGGCCGGAGAGGCCGGGCAGCACCTCTCTCACGTCCGCAAGAGCGCTCCGGTGGACGTTCATCATCAGGTAGCACTGCCCCTTTGCCCGGATAACGCTCTCGAGGGCGAGGACAAGCTCGTCAATCTTCTCGCGCTTGGCCGTGAGCGAGGCGGGGTTCGCCACCAGAACCGTCGTGGAGGTGAGGACCTCGTCGATGACACGAAGGTGGTTTGTGCGGAGCGTCGTCCCCGACGAGGAGAGGTCGACGATGGCGTCGGCGATCCCGAGATGCGGCGTCGCCTCGCATGCCCCCCCGACGGTCACGATCGTGACGGCGACCCCGTGCTCCGCAAAGAACGAGCGGGTGATCGCGGGGAACTCAGTCGCCACCGTTGCTCCCGCGAGATCGGCGACGGTCTCGATGTCGGACTCCTCCGGCACGGCGACGACGAGCGTGGCCCTGCCGGTCTGCAGGTCGAGTACCTGCTCGACCAGTGAACCCCGCTCCATGACCATGTCCCTCCCGGTAATGCCGAGGTCGGCGACGCCGCTCGCCACGTACTCCGGTATGTCGATCGGGCGGGCGAAGAGGATCTCCACGTTCGGGTCGCGGGTCCGGGTGATGAGCCTTCGCTCCCCCCCGTCGGCCAGGTGGAGGCCGCTCTTCTCGATCAACTCGTTGATGGGCTGGGCGATTCTCCCTTTGTTCGGGATGGCGAGACGAATGAGCCCGGGTCCGGGCCCGGGCTGCCGGGATGACGGTTTACTCATGGGTTACAACAACTCCAAAAAGCCGGGAAGGTTAGAAGGTTGAGAGTTCTCCCCTGATAACCTTCTCGGTGACGGTGGGGGTCTTCTCCAGCCACTCGTCGATAATTGCCTCGATGTCGGGTTTGATGGAATTGATATTGACGCCCGGTTTCGTAAGAATCTGGGCACTTGCCACATGCGGCTGGTCGATCGGGTAACCAATCTGGGAGAGCATACGGACGTACATCTCCTCGATGCCGTCGACCTTCGCGACACAGTCCTGCGCGATCTGGGTCGCGAGGAGGTTGTAGATCTTGCCGATGTGGTTGATCGGGTTCTTGCCGCTCGTTGCCTCCATGCTCATGGGGCGGTTCGGGGTGATCAGCCCGTTCGCGCGGTTGCCGCGGCCGACGGATCCGTCGTCGCCCATCTCGGCTGAGGTTCCCGAGACCGTCAGGAAGACGCTGCTGCACTCGAGGTCGTCGGCGGTGTTGATGGCGACGTTGACCGATCTCGTGGTGAACTGTTTGGCGACCGCCGTGATCTGCTCGGTCAGAATGTTCTTCTGCTCGATGTATTCGGCGATGCTCGAGCAGTAGCGGTCGACGAACGCCATCGCGATGGTGAGGGTGATGATATCGCCGTCACGCAGGCACATGATCTTGCAGTCCTGGCCGATGACGGGATACTTCGGGCGGAGCGTATTGTCGATGTATGCGGCAACGCCCCGAACAATGCTCTCCGCCTCGCTAAACGGCGCGTGCCCGACACCGAACGAGGTGTCGTTCGCCCGTGGGACTTTCCCCTCGCAGGACCGGAAGACGTCCTGCAGGTCGGTCGACCCCTTTCCCATCCGGCAGTCGACGATGACGTCGCGGTCCATGTTGATGGCGGGAAGGATGCTCTTGATGTAGTCCCGTGCCGCCTCGACGGCGATCGCATCTGCGGGGATGTTCACGCCGTTGAAGGTCTTCGTGGCCCGTCCTGATATGAGGAAGTAGATTGGCTTTGTGATCGTGCCGCCGCCGAACTTCGGGAGCGATTCGCCTGCAACGACCTCGCCCTGGTCGGTGTTGTGGTGCAGTACGCTGCCGCACTCTTCCAGGTACGACCTGCTGAGTGCGCGGCTGATCGACTCCGCGATACCGTCTGCAAGGCTGTCCGGGTGCCCGAGGCACTTGCGCTCCACCAGTTCAACCCGCTGCTTCTCGATCGGGATCTGGTCAAGCCCTTCTACGCTGATATTCCTGGTCATCAAATCCACCGTAGTTCTAAAGTACGATAAGAGAAATGATTGCAATTCATATAACCATTTCTAACCGTCACTGCGGAGGCGGATGTCGGAACGGATGCTGATTTTGCAGTTTCCGTCCCTGAAGATGCGCACCATCCCCCCGCTCTCGGAGACCGTGATGCCGATAGCCGGGATCTCGTACGTGATGGACGCGGTTGCACGATGCCTCCCGCCAAGGCCCCCGGGAAGAGAGATGCCCCGCCCGGTGACGTCCAGGTAGCGGCCCGCCGCCCGCACCTCGCCGTTCTTATCGATGACGAAGACGCCGTCCAGCTGGGCGAACTCTTTGATGCTCTCCCAGTTGTCCCGGTTCTTGATGTCCCGGAGAGCTGCAGGCTGCCCCTGGTAGGGGTTGAGGATCGCCTGGTGGGAGTGCCGGAAGATCTCCTCCGGGTCTCCTATGATGAACGCAGTGCCGATGGCCCTTCCTTCCCGCCCCTCGACCGCGATCTCGAGGGCCAGCGTGAGGGCCGCATGAAGCACCTCGCGGGGAACGATGTCGGAGAAGTCCTTGAGGTTGATGAAGTTCTTCCCCTCCTCGATGTCGTAGATGATGACTGCGTAGGGAAAGACCCCGACGACAAGGCCGCTTTCCAGGTTGCGCCGGAGGTAGAGGTGGACGGCGGCGTCAAGCATATGCCGTTCGCTCACCTCCAGGATGTCGTGCATGGTGAGGTCCTTTAAGACGTCGAGCTGGAGTTCCTGCACCCGGATGATCGGGATATCCGGCACTTCCGCGAGGACCGGGGCCGGCTCGACGAACGAGACGACCGCCCGCGCCCCGATCTTTACCGCCACTTCGCAGGCGGTTGCAAGCATCAGGTCGCCGTTCATAGCACCTCGCGGATCAGTTTCGGTATCTCCGAGGGCCGGGACGCGACGGGGATGTTCTGGGCGTGAAGCCGCCGGACCTTGGATCGTGCGTCGCCCTCGCCGCCCTCGATGATCGCACCCGCGTGGCCCATCCGCTTTTCGGGCGGGGCGCTCACGCCGGCGATATAGGTGACGACCGGAAGATCGGTCGATCGGACCCCCTCCTCTTCGAGGTTGCCTCCCACCTCGCCGATGACGACGACCGCCTTCGTGTGGGGATCCTCCTCGAACCGCGCGAGGACGTCCACGAACGTCTGGCCGATCACCGGGTCGCCGCCGATCCCGACCACCGTGCTCTGGCCGATGCCGGCGCGGGTGAGTTCGTCGACCACCTCGTAGGTGAGGGTGCCGCTCCGGGAGACGACGCCGACCTCTCCCCGGGTGGCGAGGTGGGCCGGCATGATCCCGAGTTTGCACTCTCCCGGCGAAAGAAGCCCCGGGCAGTTCGGGCCGATGACCGTGCAGTCGTGGAGTTTCGCGTAGGCGATGGCTTTCATCGCGTCATGAACCGGGATGTGCTCCGTGATGACGACGGCAAGCTCGATCCCCGCGTGTGCCGCCTCCATGACTGCGTCGCCGGCAGCGCCTGCCGGGACGAAGACGACGCTTGCGGTCGCGTCGTGCTCGCGGAGCGCCTCCTTCACCGTGTTGTAGACCGGGACGCCGTGAACCTCCCGCCCGGCCTTCCCGGGCGCGACCCCCGCGACGACGCCCCGCCCCCCGGCCTCACGGGCGTAGGCGTTCATCAGTTCGGTGTGGAACGTGCCCTGCCTGCCGGTGATGTTCTGCACGATCACGCCGAGATTCTTATCGCCGTAGATCATAGTGAGACCTCCATCGCCGCTTTCACGGCCGTATCCATACTCTCGAGCATTCGGTAGCCGCATTCGGCGAGCAGCCGCCGGCCTTCCTCCTCGTTCGTTCCGGCCATCCGGACGATGACCGTCGGCGCGACGCCGGCGGCGATGATCCCCTTCGCCACCTCGTCGCACCGGGTGATGCCCCCGAGGAGGTTGACGACGATCACGTTCACCCCGGGCATGCTCGCGACGAGTTTGACGGCGTGCATCACACGCTCCTGGTCGGCGCCGCCCCCGACGTCGAGGAAGTTCGCCGCCCGGCCGTTGTAAAACTCGATCAGGTCGAGCGTCGACATCGTGAGCCCGGCGCCGTTGCCGATCACCCCGATGGTCCCGTCCAGTTCCACGTAGGAGAAGCCGTGCTTCTCGGCCTCGCGCTCGCGTTCCGAGAGGTCGCGGTTGACCGCTATCCCCTGGCGGGCGAGGGCGTTGTCGTCGACGACCAGTTTCGCGTCCGCCGCATAGACTCCCTGCAGCGTTGTCACGAGCGGGTTTATCTCCGCGAGCATGGCGTCCTTTTCCTGGAACACGTGGTAGAGGCTGTTGATTACGGGGGCGAGTTCCTTCGGCGCGCCGCCGAGGATCTCCCGCATCAGAAACGGCGGGATGTCGCGGAGGAGGGGGGATACAACGACCTTCCTCACGGCGGACTCGTCCTCCAACGCTTTGTTCTCGATCTCCACCCCACCGGCATCCGCGAAGAGTACCACCGGCTGCCTGCTCGACCGGTCGACGGCGATGCTGACGTAGTACTCGTGGTCGATCGGGAGTCGCTCCTCAACAAGGATCTCCCTGACCGGGACGCCCTTGATCTCCCGGGAGAAGAGCTCCCGGGCGGTCTCGATAGCCGATGCATCATCGGCCATCAGGACTCCGCCGGCCTTACCACGCCCGCCGACGTCCACCTGTGCCTTCAGGACCACGCCGTCGCCGAGCTCCGGCAGGCGTGCCGTGACCTCTTCCGGTTCCCGTATGAGAACCCCCTTCGGGACCGGAATGCCGTATCCCGAAAACACCCGTTTTGCCTCGTATTCCAGTAGTTTCATAGGTTCACGCTCGTTCTCCGAGTTCGAATCCCCTCTTTAACGCTTTCAGATTCAGTTCCTCGGTGCCTTTCGGGACGCTGTCGAGCACCGCACGCTCGATCGCCTCCCTGCTCACGACCCCGGTTGCGGTCACGAGAGCGCCGATCATCACGATGTTTGCCACGATCTCCCGCCCGAGAGTGCTTTTCGCCTCCGATGTCGCCGGGATCTCGTAGTAGCGGCATTCCGGCCGCGACCGGACCAGGTCGGAGTCGACGAGCATGACTGCGTCCTCCCGGGCTTGAACTCCGTACTTCTCGAACCCCTGCTGGGACATGATGACGAAGATATCCGGTTCGGTCACCTCGGGGTAGAGGATCGGCTCATCGTCGATCACCACCTGCCCCATCGAGGCACCGCCCCGTGCCTCCGGGCCGTAGACCTGGGTCTGGACGGCGTATTTGTCGTCGTAGAGCGCCGCCGCCCGCCCGAGGATGACCGCGGAGAGAAGGACCCCCTGCCCGCCGTATCCCGAGAACCTGACTTCGTGTCTCATGGGCGCACCCCCATCGCCGGCCGGTTCCGCCGGACCAGTTCCCCGACGGTGAAGGCCCCTTCGGGGATTGGTCTCCCTTCCGCGACCAACCGGTCGTGCTTCTGAATGAGCATCGCGTGGCTCCGGAGATGTTCGATCATGTCCGAAACCCGCCGGAGTTTGTTGTGGCGGCCGTAGTTGGTTGGGCACTGGGTTCTCACCTCGATGAAGGAGAGCCCCGGCGTCTGCAGCCCGGCGGCGACGGCCTTCGTGAGTTCCTTGACGTGGTAGGACGTCCAGCGCGCGACGTAGTTCGCGCCTGCGGCGACGGCAAGCTCCGCGAGGTCGAAGGCCGGTTCGCTCATCCCGTAGGGCGTCGTCGTCGAGATGGCCCCGGGTGGGGTCGTCGGGCTTCCCTGCCCGCCGGTCATGCCGTAGATGTGGTTGTTCATGCAGACCACGGTCATGTCCACGTTCCGGCGGCAGGCGTGGATGAAGTGGTTCCCGCCGATGGCGGCAAGGTCGCCGTCTCCCGTGAAGACGACGACGTGCAGGTCCGGCCGCGCCATCTTCACGCCGGTGGCGAACGCGAGCGCCCGCCCGTGGGTGGTGTGGAGCGAGTCGGTGAGGATGTAGCCGGGAGCCCGGGAGGAGCACCCGATCCCGGAGATGAAGACCGTCTCGTTCCGTTTCCAGCCCATCTCCTCGACTGCTGCAAGGGTGCAGTTGATGACCGTCCCGTTGCCGCACCCGGTGCAGTAGATGTGCGGCAGACGGTCTTCCCGGAACCAGTCGGGCGCGATCATCGGTACGCCTCCAGCGCCTGCACGAGTTCGGCGGGGGTGTGCAGTTCGCCGCCGATCTTCGGGATGGAGATGACCGGTTGGTCCACGTGGCGCTGGACCTCCCGCACCATCTGGCCCATGTTCAGTTCCGGCATCAGGAAGACCTTCGCGTTCGGGAAGACCTTGAGGGCGAACTCCGGGAACGGCCAGACCACCCGGAGGCGCAAATGTCCAATCGAGTCGTCGGGACGGTCGCGCATCACCTGCTCCACCGTCCGCGACGGCGGGCCGTAGGTGACGAAGACCGTCTCGGCGTCGGGGTTTACGACTTCATAGTCGGCGATCTCGCGGCGTGCCGACTCGACCTTGGCGACCAGCCGCCGCACGAGACGGTCGTGTGCTTCGGGGTCGGTCGTGTCAGGGTAGCCGCGCTCGTCGTGGGTGAGGCCGGTCACGTGGACGGCCCTTCCCGACCCGAATGGTGCGAACCCGGGTATCCCGTTGTCGCCGGCCTCGAACGGAAGGCTCCCATCCGCGAGCGGGCTTGAGCGTTCGGCCTCGACCGCATCGGGAATGGTCACCCGCTCCCGCATGTGGCCGACGATCTCGTCGGACATCACGAAGGTGGGAACCCGGAACCGGTCGGCGAGGTCGAACGCTTTCGCGGTCAGGTCGAACATCTCCTGGACGGAGTTCGGGGTGACCGCGATGATGCTGTAGTCGCCGTGCGACCCGAACCGGCACTGGAGCATGTCCCCCTGCGCGGCCCGCGTCGGTTGCCCGGTGCTCGGGCCGCCCCGCTGGATGTTGACGATGACGCACGGCGTCTCGGTCATGGCCGCGTAGCCGATGTTCT
>PGYH01000072.1 GCA_002839575.1 Methanomicrobiales archaeon HGW-Methanomicrobiales-6 | reverse complement strand
CGATCGAGGGGAGGTGTTCCCGGGCGAGCATGTGAATCTTTCGCTGGTCGATCCCGCCGACGGCGGCGTCCACCTTGAGTGTCGCGATATCGACCATCTGCATGATCGGGTAGACCATCTGAGAGACCGTCGGGTTATCCATCTGCCGCCCGACCTCGTCCATGCTCCTCTTCGCCCGGTTGAGGGTGATCGCCTGGGAGAGTTCGAGGACGGCAAGTTCGTACTCCGGCGTGAGCTGCACGTCCGAGCCGAGGACATAGTTTGCGCCGCGGAGGCCGAGCCCCTCGAAGCAGAGGCGGTTGTACTCGGCCGTCTCCCGGATCTCCTCCATGGTCCCCTTGCGGTTTAAGAACGCGTGGAGGTCGGCGATGAGCACCGTCACCTCGAACCCTGCCTGCTGCAGGTCCATCAGCTTGTTCACCGTCACCATGTGGCCGAGGTGGATCTCCCCGCTCGGCTCGTAGCCGGTGTAGACCCGCCTGACCGGACGGTCGATGAGCGCTCGCAGTTCCTCGTCGGTGACAACCTCTACCGTATTTCGCGTCACCAGTTCGTACGGATCCATTAAAAAGAATGGGTTTGCCGGGGAGTTAATCCTTCTTCCTCCTCCGGCTCCCCTGCCCGGCCGTTCACCCTATGGCGACGAGACCGAGCGCTTCGTTGGTCATCCGGATGGACTCCTCCGGATCCTTTACCGTTCCCACCAGGGCGCGGATGCAGTCGATGTTCTCAGGGACGACGTCGGCCTCCTGGTGGATGGCCTGGAAGCAGTAGAACTCCTTGCCGTCGAGGATAGAGACCGATTCCTCGAAGACCCCGTTCTCCCAGAGGTCGGTTCTCGGCCGGCCGAGGTCCTGGGTGTACTCCCGGAGCTGGGCGTTGCTCTTGATCCCCATGGTCTTGCGGACGAGCCCGATCCGGCTGTGGTTCTCAAAGACCTTCAGCACCTCGTCCCGGGTGGTCTCCTTCTTTAAGTCCATCTGGATGCTGTGCATGTGCATAAACGTCGTCGGGACGATCATCGCGAGAGTGACGATGTTTATGTGTGGGAGGACGGTCTGGAGATCGGGGCCGTGGTGGCTCGGGATGGACGCCGGGTTGAGAACGATCGCGTCGATCGGTCCCTTTTTCACGTCGTCGGGGTCCGCTCCGCGCCGGACCATCACTGCCCGGACCCGCTCGACGCCGAAGGCCTGATCCATCGCATGGATGACCCGGACGAGCCCGGTAGTGTTGCACGAGACGACCCGGGCAAACTGGTGTCCTTCGGCCTCGTTGTAGTTCGCGTGGGCGTTGAACGAGAATCCGGCGACCTCGTGATCCTCGCCGCCCTGGAAGATCGCTTTTTTGCCGAGTTTCTCGTAGATCGGCCGGTTCTTCTCCCCGACGCCGCCGGGGGTGGCGTCCACGATGACGTCGGCGGCTTTCAGCATCGCATCGACGTCACCGGCGACCTCGATGCCGGCCTTCTCGAACGCTTCTCTCTTTGAAAGGTCTGCGATGTAGAGAGGGAATCCCCGCTCTTTTGCAATGTACGCCTCGGCAGAGACGCTTGTCTTTGAGACCCCTATGACTTCCATATCGGGCTGTGCGACGACAGCATCGGCGACTCGCTTACCGATGGTGCCGTACCCGTTGATCGCGACTTTGATCATGCATGTTGGAATACAGACCAAAAATTAATAAAGGTTGCTGGTTTGCGAATAGGAAAGATATGAACGATTATTATACAAAAAGGGTATTTATAATCATTCATAATCCTTGTTATTCAGCATATATGCGCCGGACGTGACCTCAAAATATAAACCGGGATGGTTTTCATGCAGGCTCATCGATCGGGGAGGCGGGTTCTTGCCAGACTCCTTGGATTGTTCTCTCGCCGCCGGTCGAGAGACGGCGCGGCAGGATTTATATCAGGCCGGTGCCATGAGCATATATTCATGGAGAAACAACCTACCCTCGCAACCGGCCGCCTTCTCCTGCGGTCGTTCAACCTTGCGGACGCCCGTGCGGTTCAGCAGCTCTGCGGAGACTACGCCGTTGCTGCGACGACTCTTCTTCCCCATCCGTACCCGGACGGCCTCGCCGAGGCATGGATCACCTCCCTCTGCGAGGGTATCGAGCGCGGTGATGCCGCAGCCTTCGCCGTCACGCTCGCCGGGGAGGGGACCCTCATCGGCGGCGTCCGCCTGCGGATCGATCCGGATCATGCCCGCGGGGAACTCGGGTTCTGGGTCGCGAAGCACTACTGGGGCCGTGGGTATGCCACCGAAGCGGTTCGGGCGGCGATCGAGTATGGGTTCTCGGTCCTCGGGCTGCACCGGGTCCATGCCATGCATTTCTCCCGCAACCCTGCATCGGGCCGGGTGATGGGGAAGTGCGGGATGGTCCATGAGGGCCGCTTCCGGGGGCACATCAGAAAGTGGGGCGTCTATGAGGATGTCGATCTCTGGGGGATTCTCCGGGATCCGGTCAGCCAGCCCGGGATGCACACCTTCTCACCCTTATGAAGGACAACTCCATGATCGGACAGCCCACCCTCGTAACCGATCGCCTTCTCCTGCGGCCGTTCACCCTCGCGGATGCCCCGGAAGTGCAGCGGCTTGCCGGCGACTATGAGGTTGCGTCCCGTACGCTCAATATCCCCTATCCTTACCCCAATGGAGCAGCTGAGGACTGGATTGCCACCCATCGGCCCGGGTTTGAGAAGGGGATGCACGTTGTCTACGCCGTTACCTGCCCGGAGAAGCAGGGCCTTGTGGGCGCGGTCGGGCTCGTGGAGGTGCATCGCCGTCATGAGCGGGCGGAGCTCGGCTACTGGATTGCGAAGCACTGCTGGGGCCGTGGGTATGCCACCGAAGCGGTTCGGGCGGTGATCGAGTATGGGTTCTCCGTGCTCGGGCTGCACCGGATTTACGCCACGCATTTCTCCAGGAATCCTGCGTCGGGCCGGGTGATGGAGAAATGTGGGATGGTGCACGAGGCACAACTCCGCGAGCATGACCGGAAGTGGGGCGTCTATGAGGATGTCGACGTCTGGGGAGTACTCCATGATGAGTGGCGGGAGCAATGCACGGTCCCGGCGATCCGGGAGTGCCGGATGCATTAAACCGGCCGGTTCAATGCTCCTACTCCTGCCGTACGGGGAATATATCAATCCTCGGCGCGATGGTGTAATGGGGAATGTGGATGGGGTTCACCCCACCACTCTGTTGCTGCCCCGAACGAAATCACCCGAAAATGCATCCGCCTGTTCAGAATACTTTGTTTGCCGGAGAGGCGGCCGGGCGGCGGGAGCCTTATCTTCTGACAAAGACGGCGTAGCCCCGGTACCCGCCCTCGCTTGCGGTTGCGAAGACGAGGACGTCCGCTCCTCGATACTGCAGTTGCCGGGCATAGGTTTTTGCCGCCTGCTGGGTATCGTAGAGCCGTTCGGCGTAGTACTCCTTCTCGTCGATGACCCGCCGCTGCCGTATCCTGACCCACTCGGTGTTCGGGCGCCGTTCCATGCTTTGTAGTTGCAGCGAGCGGGCAATAGTTGTTGCGCATTCTCCTGCCGGCTTACGGTGTCTGCGGCGACTGCGCCTTTCGCTCCGCCCAGTACGCCTCCGCTTCTTCCTCCATCTTCTCGAGCCGGTCGTAGTAATCCGGGAACTCGTTTAAGTGCGCAAGCGCTATCTTTGCCGTCAGGAAGAGGTCGTCGTCGGTGACGTTCGTCGCCGGATCATGGAGGCCGTGCTCGAGTTCCACGACCATACCGCGCCGAAACTGCTCGACGTCGAACTCCTGCCAGGTGATGCCGAGCTGCTCGCCCATCGCCTTTGCTTCTTGTGGGGTTACGTCTCTTCGTGCCATGTGGGTAGCCTCGATGAGTGAGATAGCTTCCCGGGGTTATGAGCCTGACGGAGCTCGGGTGCAAAGACAAGCCGGAATCTCTTTCCTTCCCTGAAGAGCAGTATACGTACGGATGACCATGACGGAACCGGTCAACCTCCATACAATGGGCATCCCCGGTGCGGGAGGGGACGCCCCGGTGGGAGAGAAGAAGAACCCGGTGTTTGCGGCGGGGCTTTCCCTCCTCTTCCCGGGGCTCGGTCAGGTTTATAACGGAGAGACGGGGAAAGGCATCCTGGTTCTTTTTCTGGTGCTCGCGGGGCTTCTTGTGATGCTCATCCCCGGTGTAGCCGTCTGGATCTTCGGGATGTATGATGCCTGGGCAACAGCCCGGCGGATGAATGAGGGTACCGTCCCGTTCCGTGAGGTGCGCCTGTTGACGATCGCCCTCTTTATGGTGCTCTGGACAGTCGGGGTGCTTGCCCTCCTCACACTCGCGGCGCTCGCGGCTTTTACGGCCTTCACCGTGGCGATATAGATCTCTTACCGACCGCCGTCGCCCGCCGGACCCTGCCCCCCACAACTCTTATCTCCCACGACCCCTCTACTTCCGCCCATGCAGCGCCAGCTCGTCGAGTCTACCAGCATAAAATCAGTCGGCTACGACCCGGAAGACGAGGTCCTGGAGGTCGAGTTCCACAGCGGCGGAGTCTACCACTACGTCGGCGTGCCGCCCGCGGTCTACGAAGGAATGCTCGCGGCCCGGTCGAAGGGCCGCTATTTCGGGGATTTTATCCGGCTGCGCTACCCTTACGAGAAGGTCCGGTGAGAGCCGCCGCAACCGCTATCACCACCGCCGATCACAACCCCCCGTATGTCTCAACAGCCACCTGGACGTACCGGCGGCGTACAATCCGTCGGCTATGACCCTGTAACGAAGACGCTCCTCATCATCTGCGAGAACGCCAACGCTTACCGCTACGCCGGTGTTCCAAAAGATGTCTACAGCAACCTCCTCGCGGCCGCGTCGAGGGAGCAGTTCGTCCGCGAGTCCATCGAGGGCAGGTACCCGCGGGAGAAGTATCCCTGTCTGGCGGTGGGGGAGGACGTCTGATACGAACCGGCCTCACTGCTGCTGCTTGCGGAACTTCTCGAACGCTTCAAGGCACCGCCGGCCGTCCGGGCTCTCGCTGAGGTACTCCAGGAAGAGGCGGAGGCGATCCAGCGTCTCCGGGCTCACGTGGTGCTCGAACTGGCAGGCATCGCCCTCTGCAATCTCCCCGGTGACGCCCAGGAGTCCCAGCAGGTCGGCAAACGTGCGGTGTCGCATCCAGAGATCCCGGGCCATCTTCTCCCCCGCCGGGGTCAGCCTCGCGCCCGCGTAGGATTCGTAGACGATGAGCCCCTCCTGCTCCAGCTTCTGGAGCATTGACGTGACCGACGGCGGTTTGACGTCGATCGCCTCCGCGATCCTGCCGGTCTGCGCCCGCCCCTCTTGTTTCTCGAGCAGGCAGATGATCTCGATGTACTCCTCCGTTGTCTTTTTGCGCATCTCTCCTTCCTCTTCCTAAAACCCGATCAGGATTACCCGCAGCGCGCCCCCGACAAGGAGCGCCGTCGTCACCATCACGCCTGCTGCGGCGAGCATCCCACGCGCCCCGAGTTCACGGAGAAGCACCACGAACGTCGCCACGCACGGGAAGTAGATCGTGAGCATCGTCACCGCGATCACGAGCTGTTCCGGGCTCATCCCGAGCGGCACCAGCATCCCCACCGCGAGATCCTTTCTGAGGAACCCGACGAGGAGCGCGACGGCTGCTCCGGCAGGGAGACCGAGCCAGGTTTCCATCACCGGGGCGAAGGCGGCCGCGAGCAGGTCGAGGAACCCGACCGAATAGAGCAGGTTGACGACCAGAATACCGAGGAAGAGGTAGGGGATCGCCTCGCCGACGAAGCCCCGCACCCGCATCCAGGTCTTTGTAGCGGTCGCCCGGAGATCCGGCGCCCGGTAGGGCGGGATCTCCAGGAATATCTCCGGGCACTCGCCCGGCACGACCCGGTTCAGGATCAGGCCCGCAACGACGTAGACGAGCGCGAGGGTCGCAAAGACCATCACCACGTACTGGAGGCCGAACGGCCCGAGAACCCCGAAGACCATCGCGATCTGCGCCATGCACGGGATAGCAAGCGACATGAGGGTGGCGGCGATGAACCGTTGCTTCTTCGTCTCCAGCACCCGGGTGGCGAGCGCCCCCGGCACGTTGCACCCGAACCCGAGGAAGACCGGGATGATGCCGTAGCCGTGCATCCCGAGCCGGTGGAAGAAGGTGTCGGCCAGCGTCGCGAGCCTGGGGAGGTAGCCGGTGTCCTCGAGGATCGAGAGGATGAGGTAGAATGCCACGATGTAGGGAAGGATCATGGCGAACGGGACAAAGAGTCCGGTGGTGAGGAGTCCCATCGACTCGACGTAATCGATCTCGCCCCCGATGAGCCGTCCGATCAGGATATCGTGCAGGATCCCGGGGCCGAGGAGTTCGCTCGCCCTCATGACGATTGGGGTGTAGAGGTCGAAGAGCGGCTCGAAGACGAACGATATGAGCCCTTCGCCGATCCACCTGACCGCCAGGAACGCGGCGGCGATGACCGCGAGGGCTATGAAGAGGCCGCTGGTCGGCCGGATGCTCGCCTCCGCGAGCCGGTCGGCGAGGGTGTGGTGCCGGTGGGCGATCTTCTGCACCTCCCCGGTGATCCGGCCGACCGCCACCCACCGCTCCTCCTCGCTCATGGGCTGTATCGTCGCCGAGGGACGTGCCTCGCCGAGCCGTTCCACGAGTTCCCGGATCCCCTCCCCGGAAAGCCCCACGGTCGGGACGACCGGCACCCCGAGGAGTTCCTCGAGCCCGTCGACGTCGATCGTGATCCCCTGGTGCCCGGCCTCGTCCCAGAGGTTGAGCGCGACGGCCGCCGGAACCCCGCGCTCCAGGGTCTCGAGGGTCAGGTAGAGGTTCCTCTCCAGGTTGGTCGCATCGACGACGTTGACGACAACGTCGGCCTCTCCGAGGATCTCCGCGGCAACTTCTTCGGCCGGGTTCGTGGGGGTGAGGGAGTAGGTGCCGGGTGCGTCGATCACCTCTGCAGGGCCGTCCGGAAGACGCGTCTTCCCGCGGGAGACATCGACGGTGGTCCCGGCGTAATTCGAGGTGATGACCCGGGTGCCGGTCAGCCGCGAGAAGATCCCACTCTTCCCGACGTTCGGGTTGCCCATCAGGACGACGGTCTTCATGCGGCAACGTCCACGACGACTCTTACGGCCATTCCCCTGCCGAGCGTCACTTCCCGGCCGTCCACTTCGATCACCACCGGGCCGCCGAGGGGGTGGCGGGTGACGACAGTGAGGTTCTTGCCTTCCCTGATTCCGATGGTTCTGAGTTTCCGGACAAAGCCCGGATTCCCGATAAATCGGGCGATGGTTCCCTGCATGCCCGGTTCCAGATCAAGCAACGTTTTTTCCATGGTGATCATTTTTAGGTATACCTAAATCTTGGGTGCGGGAGGTAGATATACCTTGCTTCCGTAGCCGTGGGCTGTGTCCCGGCTCCGCCGTCCCGTGCGGAAGCAAGGTTTATCCGGGTGGTTCACGTAATCCGAGAAGAGAAGCACCTGCTACCCAGAGGAGTGACCCATATGCCGACCGTGATTGCCGTTGACCTCGGCGGAACCAACCTCCGCGCCGCCCTGGTAGGCTCCGACGCGACCCTGCTCGCCCACGACGCCGTCCCGACGCCGACTGCAGGAGCATCCGGGGAGGTGATCACCACCGCGATCGCCGCCCGGGTGGAAGCCCTCCTCGCGTCGCCGCAGGGGCGGGAAGCCGCGGCCATCGGCGTCGCGTCGGCCGGTCCGCTGGACCCCGGCCGCGGGTGGGTCGTTGGCTCCCCGAACATCGCGTTCCCGGTCGTGGAGATCGTCGAGCCGCTCCGGGAGCGGTTCGGGCTTCCGGTCGCCCTGATCAACGACGCCCGGGCCGGCGTTCTCGGCGAACGGTGGGCGGGCGCCGCCCGCGGCTCCGACAATGTCGTCTACGTCACCCTCTCGACCGGCATCGGCGGCGGCGCGGTGGTGAACGGTCGCCTGCTCCTCGGGATGAGCGGGAACGCCGGGGAGATCGGGCATATCCCCGTCGATACCCGCTACAACCTCGTCTGCGGGTGCGGGTTTGCCGGCCACTGGGAGGCCTACGCCTCTGCAAAGAACATCCCCGGGTTCTTCGCGGCGTGGCGGGAAGCGGCCGACGTCTGGGATATAGCCTTCGACCCCTCCTCCACCCGCGCAATCTTCGAGGCGGCCAGGGCGGAGGACCCCGTTGCCCTCGCCTTCATGGAGGCGCTCGGGGAGATGAACGCCCGCGGGGTCTCGGCGGTCATCGTCGCCTACAACCCCGAGGTGATCGTCTTCGACGGCCCGCTCGCCCGTTACTATGGAGATATCGTGATTCGGCAGATGGAACCGTTCATCGACCGCTATCTCGCCCTTCCCCGGCTTGCCGTATCGGATCTTGCGGGACAGGCGCCGCTTCTCGGGGCGGCGGCATACGCGCTCGAGGCGCGGTGAGGGGGGCATATGATCGAGATCTACCAGAACCTGTATATCGGGACACAGGAGGACTACGAGGTTGCGGTGGAGGCGCACGAGACCTGGTGCGTGGTGCACGCCTGCCGGAGCCCCTACCACTGCCTGGCGGTCACCTACTCGCCCCTTGGCATGGTGCCGCCGGATCACCCTGAGCACCTGGTCGCCCGGCGGGGGAACCGACTGATGCTCAACCTGGTCGATGTGAGGGACCCCGGCGACGTCCCGAAGGCGGCCATCGATGCCGCTCTCGCCTTCATCGACCGGTGTCTTTCGGAGGGGCGGCAGGTGCTGGTCCACTGCGGTTTCGGCGTCTCCCGGTCGGCGGCGATCGGGCTCCTCTACCTCGCGGCCTACACCGATGTCCTGCCGAGGGCGAGGTTTGCCGACGCCGAGGAGGCTTACCGTAAGATATACCCACCCTACAAACCCGGCCGGGGGATCCGGGGATTCCTCGAGGCGCACTGGGACGAGTACGCAAGGAGTCGGGTGGCGGCGTGACCGCAGAACCCCTCGGCGCCGCCGCGATCGAGGTCCGGCGATCGCGGTTCTACGCTCACCTCTACCGGTTCGAAGGATCGGAGGACGCCGCGGGGGTTCTCGCCGGCCACCGTGAGGCCTACCGGAAGGCCGCTCACCACTGCGCCGCCCTCCGGTGCGGAACACTGGAGGAGTTCAAGAATGACGGCGAGGTCGGCCGGCCGGGAAGGATCCTCCTCGACCTGCTCCGCAAGCACGGCCTCGGGAGCCACGCGCTGGTGGTCTCGAGGATCTTCGGCGGAGTCCTCCTCGGTCCGGGGAACGTCGGGCGGGCGTTCCGTGATGCCGGGGAGGCGGCGATCCGCGAGGCAGGGGTTACCCGGTGACGGGAACCTGCCGGCGGGCGGCCGGGATACCCGCGGGAAGGATTGCCGAGACGGGGGCAAACGCGGCCGTCCGGGCAAGAACGGTCCGGAGCGCCGCGGCCGGCACCGTGTAGCGCTCCCCGGTGACGAGCTTGAAGACGACCGCCTTCCCCGTCCGCGACCGCTCCGCGCGGCCGACCGTATCCCCGAGAACCGGACCCCAGTCGTCGTGAAGCAGCCTGATTCGGGCGGGTCGCCGGCCGCCGAGCGCCTGCTGGAGTTCGCCGACCCCGATCCCGAACCGCCTGCCGTCGAGGGTGATCTCGACGATCCGGCAGGGTCTCCCCTCCTCGTCGGCCGCGGCGCACCTGCTGTTCTGGAGGTAGCCTGCTCTCTGTAGCATACTCCCCGGGTCTCCCGCAGGGGTTTAAAAGCCGCGCCGTGCGGGGGGTGAAAGTGAAAGGTGCGGTGGGGTTTTAGTACCCCGGCATCTCCCATGCCTGCCACCTGGTCCGCCCGCGGGCGAGGAGAAGCGCCGCCGGCAGGATGAGGAAGAGGCTTAAGGCCGCGTATCCCGGGTCGAGGATCGAGGCGAAGATGAGGAGCAGGAGCGCCGGGCTTATCGCGAGGAGGTAGCGGAGGAAGACCCCCGCGGAGTAGAGCATCACGTTCGGGTGGAGCCCCGTGAGGTAGACCGTCACCGCGAGGGTGTAGGCCGAGACCGAGGCGAACGCGGCAAGTGCCGGGAGGAACGTCCCCATCCCGCCGGAGGTCGCCGCCGCGAGCACGAGCACTCCGAGCGGGAGGAGGTTTGCGAGGGCGTAGCTCTTCAGTTTCGCGTCGATCACCTCCGAGACCTCCACCGGCAGGAAGGCGTAGGAGGTGAAGGAGTCGAACTCGGTCAGCCAGTTGTAGATGGTGGCTGATATCACCCCGAGCAGAACCGCGAAGACCACCAGCGGGTCGATCCCCGGGATGAACCGGATCAGGACCCTCAGGCAGACCCAGACGAGGCCGAGGGGGAGGAGGAACGAGAAGATCACCTTCCCGGCACCGCCTTCGCTCCGGAGGAGGTCGAGGGCGTCCTTCGCGATGAAGTGGGCGCTCCCGAGGGTGCTGACCCTCTCCGCGAGGGGATCGAGACGGTTGTTAAACCGCTTCGTCCGGTCCGGGTAGTCGACGGTGACGAAGAGCACCGAGGCGGCTGCCGGGACCAGGATGAGCAGGAGCGAGATCGCGAGCGGTTCCACCGCGGGGTCGAGGAAGAAGGCGTACGGGGGGAGGGCGGCGGAGACGGTGATCGTCCCGAGGCGGAACGCCGCAAGCGCGATCACCGCGAGCACCGCGACGGTTCCGGCAAGGAGCGCGGCAGAGCGTGCGTAGAGGGTCGAGAGGAAGCAGACGGCGGAGAGGCCGAGGAGGAAGGCGAGCGCGAGCGAGACGAACGCGAGGACTGCCAGACCCGGATCGAGGCCGATGAACGGCGTCGCCGCGGCAAACCCGGCCGCGAAGGGGAGGACGTAGAGCAGGATGTAGTAGACGGTATCCTTCACGAGAAACGCGCCGAATATCCGCCGCTCGGAGACCGGGAGGCTCCGGGAAGCGTAGGCAATCAGGCTGGCCTGTCCGAACCGCCGGTTCATGAACTCGCGGCCCATGAGGCCGAACGATCCCACCATCACGCCCATGAGCAGGAAGAGGGCGTGCGCAAAGAGCGCGACCACGTCGTAGGGAAATACGTCTGCAAAGAGCGGGAGGGTGAGCGACCCGAGAAGGGCAAAGACCGCGATGACCGCCGGGAAGAGGGCGAACCCGAGGC
>PGYH01000071.1 GCA_002839575.1 Methanomicrobiales archaeon HGW-Methanomicrobiales-6 | reverse complement strand
TTCGGAGTATAGAGCGTGGTGAACCCGTATTCGACGTCTGTCGAGTACCTCGCGTTCACATTCCCTCATGTCATCACAATGGAGGTATAGTATGAAGAGTATGACAAAACTGATGATTGTCGCCATGATCCTCGCGGCTGCGCTGGTCGTTGCACCGGCTGCGGCACGGAGTGTTAGCAATGGCGATACAATCTATGTAGGCGAGGACGACCTCGATGTAGATGCTCTGTTTGGCAGTCCTGCATCTGGTTCCGGGACTCTGGTCTGGTACAGCAGTGTCTCAAGTGCGAACAGCGCGACTGTCGGCAAGACCATCGCGGTAGCTGACGTCTCGGATTTTGATCTGACTTCAGCGGCAGTTGGATCTTCGACCGGAGCCTGGTATGCTTTCACCGGCGCCCCCTTCACAGATCCGACTGCAGCCGCTGGAACCGTTCTCGTTGAGACTCCCTCAGTGGGCCTTGATGTTCTGCAGGGAACTGGAACCACTTCTGTGGACGGGAAAGCTGTAACCCGGGGCCAGAGCATCCGGTTCGAGATCCAGCACAATGTTGGAACTCTTCCGTCGGGAGACGCTGATGTAGAGATTCGGGTTACCACACCCGCCGGCGGTACGGTGACGACGTTCGAGGGCGTGCCCCTCAATGTGGACCTTAGCGGCACCCAGAAGGCGGACACTGGACTCGTCGCGCTGAGCAACGCTACGACAGGTACCTACACCGCTCAGGGTGTTTGGAAGTCCGGCAGTGCGCTTTACGACAAGGGCTACAGCACCAACTCCGTGACCTTTGAGGTCACCACCGGGTCGCTTGCCGTCACTGCCAACAAGGACACCGTCATCCGCAACAACGCGTTCACCGTGACGGTCACCGGCGAGTCGAGCAAGGGGTATCTCCTGAACGTCACGACCTCCGTGGGCGCTGGTTATTACACCCCGACGATTGTACCCGGGCAGATCGGTGTGCTGGCCGGTAGTATAAACGCTGATGGTAACGGCGCGATCATTAATACGACTGCTGGTGGAACCCGGACTATCGAGTTCAACACCAATGCGTCGACTGATGCGAAGACCTACACCATCGAGGTCAAAGAACTTGCGCCGGGCGACAAGTCCGACGAAGTCAAGGTGAAGGTTGAGGCAGGTGCGGTCACCGTCACGGCATCCGGCACCGGTACCTACTACATTGGTGAGGAGATTACTCTCTCCGGTACCAACACTGACAACAACGATGTTTACATCTTCATGACCGGTCCGAACCTCGACAGAGATGGTGTCAATCCAAAGAACGTAACAGACACGACACCCTACCAGGTAGACGTCGAAGCTGACGACACCTGGTCGTTCAAGTGGAACACCGCCGACACCACCCGTAACATCGATGCCGGCAGTTACACGATCTACGCCGTCTCGAAGAACGTAAACAAGGACAAACTCTCCGACGCCAAGTATGACACGGTCTCTGTATCGCTCAGATCCGGGTTCATCAGCGCGACCACGAGCGGTGCCACCGTCGCAAGGGGAGACGACCTGACGCTCTCCGGAACCGCACAGGGCAACCCCGACAATGTGTTCATCTGGGTCTTCGGTAAGAACTACTATGGTAGCCTGGGCGGTGGACTGGATGTGCTTTCACCCTCTGTTGAGTCTGACGGCACCTTCGAAGAAGACATCGACACCACCGATCTCGCTGCAGGCCAGTACTTCGTTGTCGTCCAGCACCCGATGGGTGTTACTACTGGTAACGCGGGGTCAATCACCTGGACCCCCGCTGGACGGATTAGCGGATCTGGCATTAACATGGTGCAGCTCACCGGCCTGCAGGCACCCGCCGCGGCGGCTGCGCTGATCAATGCCCTTGACTCCCCGAACATCCCTGACACCTACGTGAAGCTCACGTTCGTCGTCGACGAGCCCCAGCTCTTCATCGACCCGATCGGTGACAAGGCTGCAGGCAGCACGTTCACGATCACCGGCACCACCAACCTTGCTGTCGGCGAAACGCTGAACGTTGAGGTCACCTCCGCTGCGTTCCAGCCGGGCCAGAAGACTGAGGGTTCCACCTTCTCCGGCGCCGGTGGCTCTGCAATCATCCAGCAGGGTGACGGCATGAACACGTGGTCTTTCGAGGTCGACGGAACCAGCTTCAATGTCGACCAGTACATCATCACGGTTGAGTCCATCGACACCGGCACGGTCGCGACCGCAGTCTTCAACGTGATCGAGGGCCAGCCGACCACGCAGCCCACGGGCGAAGTGACCGAGACCCCGACCGAGACTGAGACCACCACGACCACGACCACTACAGCAACCCCGACCCAGTCCCCCGGATTCGGAGCACTCCTTGCTCTTGCCGGCCTTGGTGCGGTTGCCTTCCTGGTCCTGCGTCGCGACTAAACCCTAACTAACCCTATTTTTTCTTTCAGTCTGTTCTACTGAGCATTATTTCGGATATGGGACAGGATGTCTGGCTTTGTGTCCTGCACCTGAGGCTCTTTTGAATCCCCCGGGACTTCACCCCGAAAAGCACTGAAGAGAGACCTAACTATTTCATGGGGCTTGACCGAACGATCACGCCACCGATGATCTCGGTATTCCCGGTGATCCGGGGAGTGTTGATTGAAGACGGCACCGACCGACTCGTCGGAGCCGGCGGCGGCGAAAAACAGCGCGGGAAAAACAGATCTGCCTGTCTGGACACCCGGGAACGGGTGCAGCCTCAGGCGCGGGTTTCCTTCTTCCGGCGCTCCAGGATTCCTGCAGCAACCGTATCGAGATCCTTCTCAAGCCAGGTTTTGCGCTCTCTGGTGTAATCCCCGCGACCATGGGAATAACTCTGGGTGAACTACCCCGCTCCTCTTGGGCGGGGCTTCCTGCTTCATTCTCCTCCCCAACGGGAGCGAGTCCACAGGCTCGACGGTGCGTTCCACACCTGATACTCCAACAAGATTCTGATCTTGCAGAGCGAATTTTTTGATATTGATCGCCGCGTTGATGTCGCGGTCGTGGTGAGTGCCGCAGTCAGGACACACCCATTCTCTGTCTGCAAGGATGAGATCCCGCTTGAGGTACCCACAGGTGCTGCATATCTTCGATGATGGATCAAATCGTCCGATCTTCAGGAGAGTCTTGCCGTACTTCTGGCACTTGTACTCCAGCATCGCGAAGAACGTGCTCCACGACACGTCGCTGATACTCCGTGCCAATTTGTAGTTCTTCTGCATTCCAGCGACATTCAACGATTCGACTGCAATGGCTTGGTTCTCGCTCACAACGCGAAAAGAGAGGTTGTGCAGGAAATCGTTGCGCTGGTTAGCGACCTTCTCATGGCACCGGGCAAGTCTCAGGATTGCCTTCTGCCGATTCTTCGATCCTTTTACCTTCCGGGATACTCGCTGCTGCAATACCTTCAGGCGCTGGAGGGAGTTTTTCAGGAACCGGGGGTTCTCAACCTTCTCCCCGGTCGAGAGGGTGGCAAAGTCCGTCAACCCAACATCGATCCCGAGCGTCGTATCCAGAGCAAACGGTGCGGGATCGGGCGTTGCTGCCCCATCATCGACGAGGATACTGATGAACCATTTCCCGGTCGACGTCACCGAGACTGTTGCATACTTCAGCTTCCCGGTGAATGTCCGGTGGAGAGTTGTCTTGACCTCACCGATCTTTGGGAGTTTGATCCACCCCTGATCGAAGTCCACGGTGTAATACTGGGGTACCTGAAAGGACTGTACCGGGTTCTTCTTCGACTTGAACCGGGGAAAACCTTTCTTCTCGCGGAAGAACCGGGTGAAGGCATTGTCGAGGTTCTTGTTGGCACTCTGGAGTGATTGAGAGTTAACTTCTTTGAGCCACGGATGCTCTTCCTTGAGGGCGGGAAGGCGGGTGTTCAGGTCGGAACAGGAGAG
This sequence comes from Methanomicrobiales archaeon HGW-Methanomicrobiales-6, assembly GCA_002839575.1. Classification (GTDB taxonomy): domain Archaea; phylum Halobacteriota; class Methanomicrobia; order Methanomicrobiales; family Methanoculleaceae; genus Methanoculleus; species Methanoculleus nereidis. The sequence goes on along the minus strand of PGYH01000071.1, from coordinate 7,484 downwards.
TTTCCGACCTTCCTGTTCGTATGCCCGGAGCTTTTGTTCCAGAGAATGGTTATACACAAACCGACAGGCATGGATGTGCTGCAGGAGAGTGGCAATCTGCCCCCCATTGGGATACATCCGATACTTGTAGGCTTGAAGCATACAAGTATTACGTATTCTTATAATAATATATATTCGAGTAATTCATCGGGAATATGACGAAGGGGCTCCGCTTCCATCCCCGGCCTAAAGACCGGGGTCTTCTCGCTCCGCCCCTTCAACCCCACAAGATAAACCGTATCGCATCTGCAGGCCCGAGATTCTTCACCAGCACTTCGAACCCCCGGATCCTGATCTCATTGAGCGTCTTTACTTCCACAGATTGTCACCTCCATGAGCCACTGCACTGTTTTTACAGAGAATGCAGGCTGAAGGCCTCTCATCACCCACTTACGCCACGCCTTCGGAGACCCGGACCCTGCCGATGATCAGGTCTTCCTCTGGGGGAACCGCCTGCCCCTCCTGCCGCAATGCTTCCATGTGCCCTTCGATCGCTTCCCTGATGTTCTCCAATGTCTCCTCGACTGTCTCTCCCTGGGAGTAGCACCCGGGAAGCGCCGGAACTTCTGCCCAGAACCCTCCTTCTTCAGCCTTCTGGATCACAACGGTAAACTCCATTTTTAGCCCCTCACTTAAAGTAATGCAAGAAACTCTTCCTCTGTTAAACCGGCTTTCTTTATTGCCGCCGTAAGAAGCCCGATCTTTAACTCCTTTGACCAGGGCAGAGTTATAATCGCTCCGGATGGCATTTTAATGTTGACGTGATCGCCTTTTCCTTGCCGCATCACGCCGCCTGCCCGCACAAAGGCCCGCACCGCCTCGTGACCTTTGATCCCCCGGAGTCTTCCCACACCATGCCTCCATTCAGTAGTGGCCCCACTGCAGGATATTCGTTTCGCTGCCGGGAAGCCACGGCGTTGTGAGTGACGGCCGGCTCTACCATCCCCGGGTCTCCCAACTCCGGCACCCTCCCGATCAGCCGTCCTTAAGTAGTACAACACCTCAATCTCAACCAGGATGGGATTACGCACATGAAACTGACCGTGAAACTGCTCGACATCGCAAATCGGGGGGTCCTTCTCCACTGCACCGACGCACAGAACATGCGGGTCCGCGACGGCGACCGCGTCCAGATCGTCGACGAAGCGACCGGAAAGACCGCCCAGGCGCACGTCGGCACCACGGGGTCGCTCATCGAATCGGGCGCCATCGGCGTCTACCAACCGGTGAACGCCACGCTTGCCGTCGATGAAGGGACCTCCGTCGAGGTCCGCGGCGCCGAGCGGCCTGCGTCCCTCTCGCACATCAAGAAGAAGATGGACGGCGGCCGGTTCACCAAGGACGAGACTGCGGATATCGTCAGGGATATCGTCGACGACGTCCTCTCGCCTGGCGAGATCACCGCTTACGTCACCGCGTCCTACATCAACGGCCTCGACATGGACGAGGTGGAGTACCTGACGAGAGCAACGGTCGAGACCGGGGAACAACTCCACTTCACCCGGCACCCCATCGTCGACAAACACTCCATCGGGGGCGTGCCCGGGAACAAGATCACCCTCCTGATCGCGCCCATCATCGCCGCCAGCGGCCTCATGATCCCGAAGACCAGTTCCCGCGCCATCACCGGCGCCGGCGGGACCGCCGACCTCATGGAAGTCCTCGCGCCCGTTTCGTTCCCGGCGATCGAGGTGCAGCAGATGACCCAGAAGGTCGGCGGTGCCATTGTCTGGGGCGGGGCCACGAACATCGCCCCCGCCGACGACAAGATCATCACCTACGAGTACCCGCTTCGGATCGACGCCCGGGGCCAGATGATCGCGAGCGTCATGGCGAAGAAGTTCGCCGTCGGCGCCGACCTCGTGGTCATCGACATCCCGGTCGGCCAGAACACCAAGATCGCGACGCCTCAAGAGGGACGCAAACTCGCCCGGGAGTTCATCGATCTTGGGGAACGGCTCGGCATGCGGGTCGAGTGCGCGTTGAGTTACGGCGAATCGCTCGTCGGCCATACCATCGGCCCGAACCTCGAGGTGCACGAGGCGCTCGCCGTCCTCGAAGGAGCGACCGAACCGAACTCCCTGATCCAGAAAAGCCTCTCCCTCGCGGGGATCGCGCTTGAGATGGCCGGGAAGGCCGGACCGGGGCAGGGTGCCCAGGTGGCCGCCGACATCCTCCAGAGCGGTAAGGCGCTCGAGAAAATGCGGCAGATCATCGAGATCCAGGGCGGCGATCCGAACGTAAAAGCTGAGGATATCGTTCCGGGAGAGTACGGGTTCGATGTAAATGCGCCGCAGGACGGTTACGTCATCGAACTGAACAACAGCGCGCTCGTTACGCTCGCCCGGCTCGCCGGTTCACCCTATGACCATGGCGCGGGCCTGCTCGTCCACGCAAAGAAGGGGACCCGGGTCAGGAAGGGCGATCCCATCTTCACCATCTACGCCGACCGGGAATGGCGGCTCGAGCGTGCGATCGAGGTCGGCCGGACGCTGATGCCGGTGCTTGTGGAAGGTATGGTACTTGAACGTATCCCCCACGAACGGTGGGTGTAAACCGAAGCACTCAAATTTTTGACCGCAGTACACTCCAGCATGAAGAAACGTCGCCTCATTATAGCTCTTCTTGTCTCCTGCGTTCTCCTCTGTTGCGCGGCGCAGGCGGTCACTCTTCGCATCAGCGTGACCGACAAGCAGACCGATGATGCGCTCGCCGATGCTTCCATATACGTCGACGGCGACTACATGGGGAGAACAGCATCAGATGGCACCTATTCCTACGTCCATTCCGGAAAGAGGGATTTGAACCTGAAAGTCGTTCGGAACGGCTACCGGACCTGGGTAGACTACGTCGACTACGATGAAACTCGCGTTCAGGTTGATATGGTTCGGGAGGACGAAACCCTCACATTCGAACTGTACGACGCAGGAACCCTGAAACCGGTTGTCGGTGCCGTGGTGCGCGTCGAGGGTGCGGACTACTCCGATTCGGAGGTCACCGGCAGCAGCGGGAGCGTGAACTTCCCGGTGAAGGCGGGAGAGTCATACAACGTCGAGATCCGCGCGTCTGGTTATTACGACCTCTCTAAGACTGTGCAGATGGAGAACAGCGAAAGGATCGTTCAGTACTGGCTTTTCTCTAACGATCTTCTGGCGATCCAGGTCCGGGACGCCGGGACATCCGCTCCCCTCAAAGACGCTGAGGTGTACATCGACAATGTGCGCGCCGGGGTGACCGACGCCGACGGCAGGCTGCCGCTTCACCTGGAGCGGGCGAATCGGTATTCGTTCAGGGTTACGGCGCCGGACTACCAGCCCTACCAGGAAAGCCGCTACCTTGAGGAGGACGACGTCCTCCTCACGGTGGCCCTCTCGAAGTCAGCATACCCGGTTTCGATAACAGCCTTCGACGAGACGACGAAACCGGTCGAGGCAGCGGAGGTCTACCTCAACGGGACGCTCAAGGGCAAGACCAGCCAGTACGGCCGGTTCATGCTCTCCGAAATCCATGCGGGCACCTACAAGATTTTGGTGCGGGCACCCGGCTACCAGGACTGGAGCGAAACGCGCCAGATCTCTGGTCAGGGTGAGGATATCGTCGCCAAGCTTGGTTACGAACGGGCAAGCGTGACCATCCGCGCAAAAGACCCTGTTCAGAACACGGTGGGCAATGCAGTCATCGTCATCGACGGCCAGGTCGTCGGGGTGACGGACAGCCAGGGATGCTTCAACACGGCGCTCGTTACAAACAAGGTGTATGCGGTCACCGCTGCCTGTGACGGCTACCGGAACATCTCGGTCGACGCCGATATCCCGCTCGGCACAACCGAGTTCACCGTCCCGCTCGTCATGGAGCGGGAGTCCAACCTCTGGCTGCTCGTTGCCGGCGTCGGGGTTGTCGCCGCGGCCCTCCTCGCAGGGGTCATGGTCGTGCGGCGCAGGCGTGCCGGGCAGAATAAGGGTAAGTCTCGCGGCCGGGACAGCCTTTAGGCTTCCCGGAATTGCTTTTTTGGGTCTGGACCCCGGGAACACAATTTTCCAGGGGCCGGGCGGTGTGATTCGCTCCGGCGAGAAAAGATATTTTTCAGATCGAGGTCATGGAATATCTTTCTTTCGTCAGGGTATCCTCTCTGCCGAATGTCTGTTTATTTTACGTGGATATTATTCTCCAATCAGAAAACGGACCCCTCAGAGTTGTTCTTCTCACTGAAAACCTTTATATGTGATTGCGTGTCAGGAAGACATACGGTGGAGTATGGATAGGTGGACATATGCGTGCCTAGCGATGGGACTGCTTCTGCTGGCAGCCCCGGCCGGCGCGCTAATACCTGATGATATTACCCTTACCTCCGATACGCCGTGGCTGACGGCGGGGAGTGGGGAGACCGCAACCATCACGGTAAATGTCACGAACAGCAACGACCCGGTCTCCGGTGCCGCCGTCGATCTTGAGGTTGACAGTGCCTACGGGAGCATTTCACGCACGCACGTGGTCACAGGCGACGACGGAACGGCGACGGCAGTTTTTAAGCCCGGGACGCGGAGCGGGACGGCGACGATAACGGCAACGGTATCGCACGAGGAACTGGATAAGCCCTTGACCGACAGCGTGGAGCAGCAGATCGACCACGAGAAGCCGTACCGGATTGCAAACATCTTGTACGAGCCGGAGGTGACCGCCGGGGAGACGACGGAGATCGTCGTCCAGGTGGCGGACAGGTACGGGAACCTGGTGGACGGCAGGCGGGAGAGCGCCGAGGGTAGCGATCCCGAGGAAGTGTTCTTCATGGTGGGTTCGCCCACCGAGAACGCGACATTCATCGGAGCCACAAAGCCGGACGAAATCGAGATGCCAGTGAATACTGCCGGGGACGCCATCGCAACGCTCCGGGTTGATACGGTGGCCGGGGAGAATCTTGTCTGGATCCAGCCTGCACTGATCGGTTTCTCCGGGAGCCGTAGTATCTCCATCACCGGTTTGGGGGGATTGCCGGCCGATATCACGCAGGCGGTCGCTCCGGACAGCGGTTCGGTTCCGGCCGACGGGAAGACGAAGGTTTCGTTCACTTACACATTGCTGGACGAATTCGGGAATCCTTCCGCCGGGCAGGGTCTCTGGGTGAACGCCACACTGAAACGGTTGAGCCAGCCTGATGAGCAGGAGAGCCGTCTCCTCAACACCAACGCCCACGGACAGGTGATGATCACCTACGGGCCCGAGGACTCCGTCGGCATGGCCATCATCACCGCGACGGCGGCCGCGAACGCGAACGTGAGCAACTCAACTCAGATAGAGTTCACCAGCACCGATCCGACGAATATGCTCCTCTCCGCAAGCCCGCAGTCGATGCCGAGCCGGGATGTCAAAGGTGATTCCGTATCGCAGATTCGGGCCAAGGTGATGGATATCAGGGGGAACCCGGTCGGGGATGAGACGGTGTGGTTTGAGATACTCTCGGTTAATTTCGATGGGTACAACCAGACCGAGGGGCCATGTATTGGCGAGGGCTTGAATAAGACGTCTGCCATCACTAACGACAACGGTTATGCTCTGGTCGAGTTCAGCCCCGGGTCTTTCGCCCGCGAAGGGGAGTCGGGCTGGAGCGAGACCGCGACCGGGAAGGCGATTGTCCGGGCGAAGTGGGGTAATGTCAGCCGGGATATCGAGCTTACCTGGAAGAACTACCCCTACCTCTCGGTGGAGACGGAGGTCTCCCCCGAGACGGTGGCGGTGAACGATACGGTCGACGTCACGATCCGGTTGAAGGGCGACGGTTGGGCGCTCCAGCCGGACCCGATCGATGTGGTGCTGGTGATCGACCGGTCGGGGAGTATGACGGGGACGGACGTGAGCCCGACGCGGATGAAGGCGGCACAGGCCGCAGCGAACGACTTCGTCGATAAGATGAACACTACCCGCGACCGGGTGGCACTGGTCTCGTTCGCGTTCGATGCGACGCTTGACCAAGAGCTGACCAACGACCCGGGTGAGATAGAGGAAGCGATCAACAGTCTGTCAGCGAACGGTGGGACGAATATGCGACTGGCATACTACACCGCGATCGAGTATCTCAAGGAAAACGGACGGCCAAATGCGGTCAAGGCGGTTATCCTCATGGGCGATGGCAACTGGAACTACCATGGCTCACCGCTCGCGAAAGGCATCGGCTACGCCGACAACAACCGTTACCTCGCCGATGGTGGATACGATTCGTACGGGGCGCCTCTGTCCGGATACTACTGGAGCGGAAGCAGCTACAGTTTCTCAAGTGAGAAATACGAGTGGTACCACGACCTCCCGGATCCGAAGGGTGATGCGAACGTTCAGAGGGAACTGAGAAAAGGAAGTTGGTATGATTCCCTAACCAACACGTGGGTCAATTATTATGAGCCTGACAGCTGGACCTGCGATAACGGCCAGTCCACCAACCAGAATATGTCGATGTACGCCAACAGCGGTGAGGAGACCGAGAAAGTGAAGATCTACAGCATCGGGTTCGCTTCGGAACTGGATTCCAATGTCGAGCGCGACCTTGCCGTCCTGTCGGAGGCGACCGGTGGTAACTATGTCTGGGCCGGAAACGAGGCCGAACTTCGGAACGTCTACACCACGATTGCCGGCGAACTCAAGACCGAAGCCGGGGTCGATACCGAACTGGAAGTCGTCTTCGAGAACGTCGAGGTGAACGGCAATCTCACCACCGGAACCAATGTGTTCGACTATGTCCCCGAAGAGAATGTATCGACCACCATCGAGAGCTGGGTCGACAACGAAACGCCGCCCTACGTGATCATCCCTCGCCATACCCGCGACGACACGGCGAACTGGACTGCGGAGAACCCGCACCTCCCCTTCAACATCGGCACCGTGCGCCTCGGCCAGACCTGGGAGACGACCTTCAGGCTTGCGGTGAAGACGGAAGGGAACATCAACATCTTCGGCCCCGGTTCGACGATCTCGTTCAACAACGGCACCGATTCACTGGAACTCCCCGACACCTTCATCACGGCCCTTCCCCTGAACAACACCGGGATGGACTTTGCGGTGCTCGAGATCACCAACCTGAATTTCACCGGCACAGAGCCGGTCGATGAGTTTTTCCCGGTCACCTGGGACCTCAACTACACCGGGCTGTACGGCGTGACGGAGGATGTCTTCTACTCCAACGACAACGAGTACACCTGGGTGAAATTCGACACGCTCTCCGCCACAAACGAGACAACGAGTGGAGAATCCACGCTTGACGTGCGGGGCCTCCCGCCCGGCGAATACATCATCTGGGTCCGTGGTTATGCACCGGATACCGAGGACGCCTCGGCAAAGATTACCCGGACTGTAACTGCCGGGGCGACCGGAAGCGCGTATATACGTATCCAGTGAGGGGCTCCGGCACCCTTTTTTCCAGCAGGTGGGGTGCGCCCCTGAACTCCCTGCGGCCCGTACCC
>PGYH01000070.1 GCA_002839575.1 Methanomicrobiales archaeon HGW-Methanomicrobiales-6 | reverse complement strand
CGAACTTCGTCGAACCCTGGTTCCCGAGCCCGGCCTACGCATCATACGCCTACGCGACGCCGGAGTTCCTGGTCTCGTTCGGGATCCTCCTGATGGTCGGGCTTGCCTGTGCGCCGCACGTCATCAACAACGTCCTCGCCGCAAAAGAGGCCCGTTTCTTCAAGTGGGCGCCGCTCGTCGCGTTCTCGATCTATGCGGTCGTGATGTTCCTGGTGAAGTTCACGGGATTTGCCGTCCGCTCGCTTGTTGAGGAGGGGACGCTCGTCCTCCCGAACGCCGTGAACGCGCAGGACTACTCCTTCATCGTCGGGGTCGAATACGCAATGCCGAACGTGGCGTTCTGGGCGTTCTTTGCGGTGATCGTCCTTGCGGCGGTGATGTCCACGACCGACCGGCTCATGCTCACCGTCGGCACCTCGTTCGCGTGGGACGTCTACAAGAATATCCTCCGGCCCTCGGCGACAGATAACGAGGTGCTCCTGGTCTCGAAGGTCGCGGTCGTCCTCGGGGCCGGCGGGACGCTTCTCCTTGCCATCAACCCGCCGGAGATGCTCGCCTGGCTGATCTGGATGGGTATCGGGGTGATGCTTGCGACGTTCGCGGTCCCGCTGCTTGCCGGGCTCTACTGGCGCGGCGCCACCGGGGAGGGAGCGATCGCGAGCATGGCAACCGGCCTCGCCGCGGCCGGGATCTTTGGATACTACTCAAAGTTCGTAGGATCGCTTCCCGTGCACTTCAGCCTCTATGCGCTCATACTCTCGGCGCTCGCCATGGTCGTCGTCAGCCTCGTGACGGCCCGGAGCGCCTCCACCACGCTCGACGGCACCCGGACCGGCTGGTTCATCCAGTCGCCCCGTAGCGCCCCGGGGGCGGGTACCCCGGGAGAGACCTGGCTCGTCGATCACGACTCGCCCCGCCAGCAGTGATGGCGGAGCGCTCCCGGCATTTTTTTCACGCCTCTGCATGAGACCGCGTCGCTGTGATGGCGCGCCGCGCCAATAGCCCCGGTTCGCCCGCCCGCTCGTCTTCGCAAAGTCCATATCTATATGAGCGAACACTAAGACTGCTGACACAACCGGTGGACAGCGGGATCGGTCCGGGGACGGCCGGCATGCCGGCTGGATCAAACCGGATCGTTTGAGGTTGCCATGAAGACGATCATCTACTATTTTACCGGCACCGGCAACTCCCTTGCCGGTGCAAAGAAGGTCGCCGAAACCCTCGGGGATACCGAGCTCGTCCCGATAGCGGCGTTCCGGAACACCGCGGGTGCAATCACCCCCGACGCCGAACGGATCGGGATCGTCTGCCCGGTCTACTTCTCCGGGCTCCCGGCGATGGTGGCGGCGTTTGCGGAGCGGCTCGATCCTGCCCCGGCAGGCTACGTCTTCTCGATCGTCACGCACGGGGGAGGCGGAGGCTCCGCGGCTCTCCGGCAGCTCGACGGAATCCTCGGGAAGCGGGCCGGAAGGGGGCTCGATGCAGGGTTCGCGGTCAGCATGCCGGGCAACTACATCTTGATGTACGGGTCGCCGGCAGGGGAGAAGCGGGACCGGCTGCTTGCCGCGGCGGACGCGGACCTTGAGAGGATCGCAGGGCGAATCCAGCAGGGGGAGAGGCTGAAACTCCCGTACGCGCCTCTGACACGCCTCATCAAGGCCGTCATGTACCCCCGGTTCCGCTCCCGGGTCCACGGGGACGACCGCAGGTTCACGGTGACGGAAAAATGTACATCGTGCGGCATCTGCGCAGCTGTCTGCCCGGCGGAGAACATCGATATGGTTGATGGACGACCGGTCTGGAACCACCGGTGCGAACTCTGCTGCGGGTGCATCCACCTCTGCCCGGTCGAGGCGATTCAGGCCGGAAAGGCTACTGAAGGAAGGCAGCGCTACCGGCACCCGTCGGTCGGCATCGCCGAACTGGAGCGCCGGCCATGAAGACCACCATCTACTACTTCACCGGGACCGGCAACTCGCTTGCCGCTGCAAGGAAGATCGCCGGGGCCCTCGGGGAGACCGAACTCGTCCCGATCGCATCGCTCGCGGATACCCCGGGGATTATCTCCCCGGCCGCCGACCGGGTCGGGATCGTCTGCCCGGTCTACGACTGCGGGGTGCCGGTCATGGTCGCCAACTTCGCGGAGAGGCTCGACCTCTCGAAGGCGAGGTACGCCTTCGCGGTCGTTACGATGGGCGGGATGGGGGTTTCGGCACTCCACCAGCTGAACGGGATATTCATCAAACAGCAGAACCGAAAACTCGACGCCGCGTTTGCTGTCAGCATGCCCGGCAACTTCCCGCCGCTCATGCGGTCGGTGCCGGCAGAGAGGTGCGGTAAGACCCTCAGCAAGGCGGACAAACGGCTCGGCGATATCGCGGAGGCGATCGGGAGCGGCCGGCTGGTCTCCCCGGGGTTCGCACCCCTCTCCGGGCTCGTGAAAGCCCTGAGCTACGGATCGCTCGCAAAGAGCGCTCACGATGCAGGCGAACTCTTCTCCGTATCGGACGCCTGCACCGGCTGCGGCACCTGCGCGGCCATCTGCCCGGCGGGCAACCTCACCCTCGTCGACGGCCGCCCGGCGTGGGGCCGGAAGTGCGAGATCTGCTGCGCCTGCCTCCACTTCTGCCCGACCGAGGCGATCCAGCTCCACGTGATGCTCGGGACTGAGGGCCGGGGACGCTACCGGCACCCGGATCTCACGGTTGCGGATATGGTGAGCCAGCGGGGGGAGTGAGCCCGCACGGGCGAGGTTTGAGCCATGACATACGAACCGAAGATCCAATCGGCACTGCGCCAGAAAATACGGATAGCACTCCTCATCTTCTCGTTCGTGCTGATGCCGGTGACCTTCGCCTACATCTCCTGCCCGCTCATCACCGAAGGTGCGTCGCAGGGGATCGCTACCGGCGGCCTCTTCGTCTTCGCGCTGCTCTTCGTCGGTTCGCTCTTCTTCGGGAGGCTCTGGTGCGGCTACCTCTGCCCCGCGGGCGGCCTGCAGGAGATCTACGCCCGGGTGAACGGAAGACCGGTGAAGGCCGGGTGGCTGAACCTTCTCAAATACCCTATCTTCCTCGGGATCTTCGGCTCCCTCGCCCTCGCCGTCTACTCCGCCGGGGGCCTCTGGGTCTTCGACCCGTTCTACCAGACCGGCAACGGGATCTCGGTCGACCGGTCGGGCGCATACACCCTTCTCTATGCCCAGATCGCCTTCATCACCGTCTTCGCCCTCCTCGCCGGAAGGCGGGGGTTCTGCCACACCTTCTGCCCGATTGCGGTCATGCTGATCCTCGGCCGGAAGATCAGGAACGCCGTCGGGTGGCCGGCGCTCCACCTCGCGGCCGCTCCGGAGCGCTGTGTGGACTGCGGGAGATGCTCGGAGACCTGCCCGATGAGCCTTGACGTTCGCGGCATGGTCCGGGAGGGGCGGATGGAGCAGACGGAGTGCATCCTCTGCGGCGAGTGCGTGGACGCCTGCCCGGAGGGTGTCGTTGGGTACGCGTGGAGGGGAAAGTGAGCGTAACCCCTCCATTTCCCGGTTGCCCAAACCTCCGGCACGCAGGTAAGGATAGGCCGCCGGAGATCGCTCCGCTCGTTCGCAAGGTATATCTATCCGCCTGGTTCAGATCCGTATGTACAGGACGGGACCATGCAGATCTGTGTCATTTCCGGGAGCCCCAAGGGCGAGAAGAGCGTCACCCTGCAGTACGTCCGGTTCCTCGAGGAGGCATTTTTGGAGCACACCTTCTCCGTGGTGCATGCAGGGCGGGATATCAGGACGCTTGAGCGGCAGGAAGAGGTGTGGAGCGGGGTGCTCGCCGCGGTGAAGGAGTCCGACGGCGTGCTCTGGGCAACCCCGGTCTACGTCATGCTGATCCCGGCGCAGCTCAAGCGGTTCATCGAACTGGTCGGCGAACGGAACGCGGGGGAGACGTTTTTTGGGAAGCACGCCGCCTGCCTCACCACCTCCATCCACTACTTCGACCACACCGCCCACGCCTACCTGCACGGGGTCTGCGACGACCTCGGCATGCGGTACACCGGTTCTTGCTCGGCCCACATGCAGGATCTCGAGAAGGAGGCGTTCCAGGAGCAGCTTGTCCTCTTCGTCTCCGATTTCCTGGAAGCGATTGCAGAAGAACGACCGATTCTCCGGGAGTTTTCCCCACTACCTGCAATCTCTCCTCACTACACCCCGACGATCCCGCCGGCCGCGGTGGACACCCGCGGTAAACGGGTGGTCATCCTGCACGACGCGGAATCCGGCTCCGACCTTGAGGCGATGGTCCGGCACCTCGCAGCGTGCTACGCAGGTTCCGTCCAGGTTGCCCACATCCGGGACGCCATGATGAACGGTGGCTGCCTGGGGTGCTGCCGGTGCGCCTTTGAGAACACCTGCATCTACGAAGACGGATTTATGGCATTCTGGAAGCGGTATGTCGTTGCCGCGGATATTCTGGTCATGGCCGGGACCGTCCGCGACCGCTTCTTCTCGGCCGCCTGGAAACAGTTCTTCGACCGGAGTTTCTTTAGCGGCCATGTGCCGGCGTTTAAGGGAAAACAGGTGGCATACCTCGTGGAAGGCCCGCTCGGCCATCTCGCAACCCTCCGGGAGGTTCTCACGAGCCTGGTGATGACGGAAAAAGCCAACCTTGTGGGGATTGTGACCAACGAGCCGGACCCGGGCGAGATCGATGCCGCCCTGCACACTCTCGCCGAACGTTCCGTGAGGCTCGCGGACCGGGGGTATATCGCACCGGCCACCTTCCCGGCCGTCGGCGGCCATAAGATCTTCCGGGACGAGATCTGGGGAGGGATGCGGGCGACCTTCAAGGCGGACGACCGGTATTACCGGCAGCACGGGCTCTACGACTTCCCCACCCGGAACTACCTGCAGAGGATCGGCACCCGGGCGACCTCTCTCATGATGTGCATCCCCTCCGTCAGGCGGGAGGTGGTGAAGAATATGCCCACCTATATGATCCAGCCCCTGCAGAAGGCGATAGAAACGAGCAGGGTTCTCGCAGAGAGGAGGAAAAGACGATAGAATCCCGCGGTCTCTTGAAGTAGCCTCCCGCGCGAAACGTATAACCGGATGGCGGCCATCCACCCCGGGCATGCAACCCTTCACCATCGCCGTTCCGGAGACAACCCTCGACGACCTGCGCCTACGCCTCGCCCGCACTCGCTGGCCCGATGACGGCGCCGGCTGGGAGTACGGCACGAACCTCGCGTACATGAAAGACCTTGTCGACTACTGGGAGCACTCCTACGACTGGCGGGCCCGCGAAGCGGAATTGAACCGGTTTGCCCACTTCAGGACTGAGATCAACGGGACGGGAATCCACTTCGTCCACGAGCGCGGGAAGGGACCGGACCCGGTGCCGCTCCTCCTCCTCCACGGCTGGCCCGACTCGTTTTACCGGTATCACCGCGTCATCCCGCTCCTGACCAGCTCCTTCGACGTGGTCGTCCCGTCCATCCCCGGACAGGGGTTCTCCGACCGGAAGGCCATGACCACCGACGATACCGCCGATCTCTTCGCCGGACTGGTGACGGAAGAACTGGGCTATGAGAGATTCGTCGCGGCCGGCGGCGATGCCGGGACACTGATCGCTCAATCACTCGCGGAACGGCATACAGAGGTGCTAATCGGGATCCACCTGACCGACGTCGGCTACCCGGACCCTACGACGGATTTTTCGACCCTTACAGAGCCCGAGATCGAATTCGCGAACTACATTCAACAGTGGTGGATGAGCGAAGGCGCCTTCAACATCATCCAGTCGACCAAACCCCAGAGCCTCGCCTACGGGCTGGCCGACTCGCCCGCGGGCCTCGCCGCCTGGATCATGAGTTTCATGGCCTCGGGCACGACCGGCGAGGAGGTCGAGAAGCGTCTGTCCCGGGACGACCTGCTCACGAACATCATGATCTACTGGGTTACGCAGACGATCGGCTCGTCCGTCCGCCGGTACTACCTCGACGCCCACGCACCCTCTGGTCCCTGGCGGCGCACCCCGGTCCCGGCGGCCGTCGCCCGCCCTCCCCGCGACGCCCCGCTGCCGCGTGAGTGGGCGGAGCGGAGAGTGCACCTGAAGCACTTCACCGAACTCCCCCACGGCGGGCATTTCGCGGCCTGGGAAGAGCCCGAACTCTACGCGAAGGACGTTTGGGAGTTCGTCGGGGCACTCGCGAGTTCGTAGGCCTCCCGGACAGCATGGGAGAACCCTGCACCCCGCGCTCTCCAGGCTTGATTTCTCCTGATTTCCTCACCGATATGCGGCAACCGCGGGAAACGGATGGTCAACCATATATGGTTTCGGCATAAACAGTACGAACGTGAAATCGGCGGTACTGGGTGGCGGCCTTACCGGGATAACGCTGGCCCGCCTGCTCCACGAACAGGGCGACGACGTAACCGTTCTTGAACGGAACGAGAAGATCGGGGGGCTCTGCCGCTCGCAGACACAGAAGGATTTCACGTTCGATCTCGGGGGTTCCCACATCATCTTCTCCCGCGACGAGGAAGTCCTCTCCTTCATGCTCTCGGTTCTCGGTGAGAACGCCGACCGGCGGAAGCGGAACACGAAGATCCTCTATAAAGGCCGCTACGTCAAATACCCCTTCGAGAACGGTCTTTACCAGTTGCCCGACGAAGACCGCTTCTTCTGCATCAACGAGTTCGTCAAAAACCTCATCGCCGTCGAGAAGGGGGAGATCCCGCCGCCGGAAAACTTTGCCGGGTGGATCACCTACACCTTCGGCCGGGGCATCGCCGAATGCTACATGCTCCCCTATAACGAAAAGATCTGGAACTACCCGGCCGACCGGATGTCGCACCACTGGGTGGAGGGGCGCATCCCCCGCCCGCCGGTCGAGGATATCATCCGGTCGGCCATCGGCATCGAGACCGAGGGCTACGTCCACCAGGCTGTCTTCTCCTACCCGGTGACCGGCGGAATCGAGGCGCTGGTCAGGGCGATCGCGGAACCGGTCCTCCCCGCCGTCAGGACCGGCTTTTCCGTCGCCTCCGTCCGCGAGGATGGTGGGGGTTTTGTGGTGAGCGACGGCCGCGAGACCGTCCGCGCCGATCGGGTGATCTCGACCATTCCGCTCCAGAACCTGCTCCCCTGTCTATCGGACGTCCCGGCAGAGGTGCGGGCAGCCTGCGACGCCCTCCGCTACAACTCGCTCTGCTCGGTCTTCATCGGGCTATCCGGCGACGTTCCCGATATCTCGTGGCTCTACGTCCCCGACGAGAAGACCGGCCTCTTCAACCGGATATCGTTCCCCTCAAACTACAGCAGCGAGGTCGCTCCCCCGGGCCACTCCTCGATTCTCGCCGAGATCACCTACAACGAGGGTGATGCGGTTTCGCGGATGACGGACGCCGAGGTGATCGAGCATACCGTCGCGTCGCTCATCGCCGCCGGGCTCATCCCCTCCCGGGAGCGGATCGTTTACACCGGCGTCGCGCGGGAGGAGTTCGCGTACGTCGTCTACGATACCGGGTACCTCCGAAACATCGCAATCGTCCGGGAGTTCTGCCGGGAGCGGGGCATCGACCTTGTCGGGCGGTTCGCAGAGTTCGAGTACCTCAATATGGATGGCTGCATCAGGAGCGCGATCGACTTCGTGAGGGGAAACGAATGAAGGTCAACATATTCGTCGAGGACTTCCGCTTCCTGCGCTACATCGGGTGCGCGACGGCGGCGAGGACGCTCTACAACCACCTCGCCCTGCTCCCCGGTATGGAGGTCGCCCGCAACCGGTATCATAACGATTTCGACCTGACCCACTACCATACCTTCGGGCCGTGGGCGATGTATCACCTGAAGTTCACCGAGGGCGCAAAAGTCCTGACCGCCCACTCGACACCCCGCCTGAACGAGGGGAACGTCGCCTTCTCAAAGAGAATAAACACGGTATCCCCGAAGATCTACCGCCAGTTCGACCATATCATCACGATATCGGAACCCTGCCACCGGGAGA
The DNA here is from genome assembly GCA_002839575.1 of Methanomicrobiales archaeon HGW-Methanomicrobiales-6. GTDB lineage: Archaea > Halobacteriota > Methanomicrobia > Methanomicrobiales > Methanoculleaceae > Methanoculleus > Methanoculleus nereidis. Next base: position 11,952 of record PGYH01000070.1, on the reverse strand, counting down.
CCAAACAGCTCGTCCCCGACATCCCGATGACCCTCATCCCGAACGGCATCGACCGTGAATACTTCAAGCGCGATGGGAAGAAGCGCAAATCATTCCGTGACGAGTACGGGATCGACCCCGGCCGGAGGGTGGTGCTCTCCGTCGGCCAGCAGACACCCCGGAAGGGCATCTACGACTTCTTCAAACTCGCGGACCAGCACCCCGATATGACCTGGATCTGGGTGGGCGGGTTCCCGTACGGGACGTTCTCGAAGGACTACGCGAAGATCCAGATGCTCAAGACCCAGTGCCACGAGAACGTCATCTTCACCGGGGTCATCGACGATATCTCCCGGGCATACAGCGGGGCGGACGTCTTCTTCATGCCTTCCCACGCCGAGACGTTCGGCCTCGTGATCGTCGAGGCGCTCTCGGCGATATCTACGAGTTCCGGGAGATCTTCGGGGACTCGGTCCTCTTCTTCTCCGAGATCGATGAGGCGCGGGAGGTTCTGAATGACGAAGCGGCCCTGCATCGCTGCGCCTCCCGTGCCCGTGCCTCGACGGAGGAATACGACATCACGCTTATAGCAAAACGGCATCAACAACTATACCGGGAGTTGATCGAAGGATGATCTCCGTCGTCGTTCCGACCTACAACGAAGAGCAGAACATCGAGCGCTGTCTTGCGTCTCTCGCCGACCAGACGGTGCCGAGGGAGACCTACGAGATCATCGTCGTCGACGGAAACTCAAAGGATAAGACCCGGGAACTGGCCGAACCCCTTGCGGATCAGGTCTTTATCCAGACGAGCAAACGGGTCGGCGGGGCACGAAACGACGGGGCGATGGCCGCGAAAGGCGATATCATCGCGACGACCGACGCCGACTGCATCCTCCCCCGGGACTGGGTGGAGCGGATCGGGCGGGACTTCACGGAGCGGGATATCGTGCAGCTCTACGGCACGGTCTACCCGATCGAGGACTCGTTCAGGAACCGGCTCTCTCTTCTCGGCGCAAACACGTTCGCGCGTCTCGGCTACTACACCCGGACGATCTACTTCACGCTCGGGTGCAACACGGCGTTCGACCGGGAGGCGTTTCTCCGGGCGGGGATGTACCGCTGCATCGACGCCGGGGACGATCTCGAGATCGCGCAGCGGATGCGCAAACTCGGGAAGGTCTACCTCGATACCGGCCTGAAAGTCGGGTTCTCGATGCGGCGCTACCAGCAGTTCGGGACGCTCAAGTCGCTCTGGGAATGGTTCTACATCGTTCTTCGCGGCGGCGAGGCCGGCGGCGCCACCTACACGCAGCGGGAGTACAAGTAGTGTCATGAAGAAGGCCGTATCCATCCCGGAAAACTATGCCGTGGCGGTGCACCGGTCCGACACCTGCGAGTTCGCACGCCTGCTCGGGATGGAGGTCACGGGGATCGAGGACGGCTGCGTCCGGGTGGCGATGTCGACCAGTGGCGTGAAGAACGCGCACGGCACGACCCACGGGGGCGCGATCTTCGCCATCGCCGACCACGCTTTCGGGATCGCCGCGAACATGGACGGGGTCGATCAGATAGCGATCTCGGCCCATATCCGCTACTTCTCCGTGCCGGCGGCGGACACGCTCGAGGCGGTCGCCCGCAGGGTTTCGGAGACGGAAAGGACGTCGGTATTCTCGGTAGACGTCTACTCGGGCGACCGGCTGGTCGCCTCCTTCGAGGGCGTCGGGTTCAAGATCGGGGTTCCGGCACGGAAAGAGTGAAAGAAGGTTTTCAGTGCTGGCAGAGGCGCCGGCTCTTATTTTCCACGATTCTGTTAGTTAAGATACATGTGTTCTTGAACTCTTGCACCTTGTGCTGTCGCTGTCTACGATTCCTGGCCCTGTAGAGCCGAGATAAAGCCCGATGTAGTGAACTGTGGGGACTGCGCACCTTGCACTTCCGTGCTCAAGCTCCCTTCCTTGCACCGAAGGTATGAGTTGATCTCCCTCAATCATCGGTCAAATGCGCCACCCAGAAAAATCACCCATACGCCCTCTGCAACCGCAAAACGGGGTGTGGGGCCCCCTTTATTCCCCGGCCCCCTCCGGGCCGACCTCGATGCTCTCTCCCGGTGCGAGCACCGCGACCCGGATCGACGTCGTCCGCTCGACGGCCTGCTTGAAGTTCTCCACGTTCTGCCGGATGGCGGGGAAGGTGTCGTAGTGCATCGGGATCACCAGCGGCGCGCCGATGTACCGGGCCGCGATCATCGCCTCGTCGGGCCCCATCGTGAAGCACCCGCCGATGGGGAGGAGCGCCACATCCGGCCGGTAGAGGTCCCGGATGAGCTGCATGTCGGAGAAGAGCGCCGTATCGCCGGCGTGGTAGATGCTGATACCATCCATCGTGATGACGAATCCAGCGGCGACACCGCCGTAGAAGCCCGGTCCCTCGTCCTCCAGCCATGACGAGTGGAGCGCGGGCGTCATCGTGAACCGGACACCGTCGACGGTGATGGTGCCGCCGATGTTCATTGCTTCCGCAGGAACGCCCTTTGTCCTTAGATACTTCGCCACCTCGTTGATGGCGACCGTCTTCTTCGAGAGTTCCGCAGCAATGCCCAGGTGGTCGGCGTGGGCATGCGTCACGGCAACGATATCCGGTTCAGCGGGGAGCGTACCCTCCGGGATGAAGGGATCGACGAGGATCGTCTGCGATCCAGCAAGCGAGAAACACGCGTGGCCAAGCCAGGTCAACCTCATGGAGAAGAGATCGGCTCGGATACTAAAAAATGTTCAGTGGGATTATAGTGGATGGGCAGGGGTTCAGAACTCCCCCATGTCGATCGCTTCGGTGATGTCGATCGCTTCGCTAAGGCCGTCGTTCACGACGCCGCGCGTCATCAGTTCGGAGAGATCGCGGTCTTCCATGACATCCCTGATCCGTTCCAGGTACGGATCGAGCGTGGTGTCTCTCTGCTGCTCGATCACGTGGCGGTACTCACGAAGGGTCGAGGGGCTTATATCGAGTTCCTCGCTGATCTCCTTCATGGTCTTCCCCGAATCAAGAAGCTCCGACATCGCCTCCTGGTCAAACGGCATCTTGAAATCGAGTTCCCTGAAGAGCTTGAGGCGAACCCGGGCACGTGCCACGGTCTTGCTCAGCTTCTCGTCGCCGAGCGCCCTCGCGATCTCGGTATCGTTCTTGCCGTCGTAGTATGCGACCACGAGTTTTGCGAGCTGCCGCGGAGCGAGTTTGGTCTTGAAATACCCCTGATCGAGGATCTCACGCATGATCAGGGCGATCTCGCGCTCAACAGCGTCGCGATCCCGAAGTGTACCGTGAACCTTCCTCATCGGCTCAACGATCGTCTTCTTGTTCGTGATGGTCGTGAACAGCTCCAGTAGTTGCTGCTTGCGGGTATCTTCTGCCATGTCCGTCTCTCTCTGTTCTGTATTCCACCGTCTGGTTCTGAGGGTCACCCATGCTGACCTTCGATATATACTTTTTCTCCCAACCGGGGCGTAACGTTCCCTACATTACAACCGCTAACATTTAAAGCTTACCATATAATCCGTCGAAACAGAAAGATCATTTTCGCGGATGTAACCATATCTTCCGGAATCTCATCCTCGGTGGAAAAAATACCTCCTCACCCGGCTCCTTTTTCGACGAATTGTGATCTCGCGCGAGGTGAGGACCATTCTTTATTAGCACCGGCGCTCAAGTGTACTGCAAGACTATGGCCGAGACGAGCGATATTTACGAAAAAGTCATGGAAGTAGCCAGAAGACGGGGTTTCGTCTGGCCCTCATCCGAGATATACGGGTCGATCGCCGGGTTCATCGACTACGGCCCGCTCGGAGCGATGATGAAGCGGAACGTCGAGAACCTCTGGCGTTCGTTCTACGTCTTTCAGGAAGGCTACTACGAGATCGAATGCCCCACCGTCGGAAACGAAGCGATCTTCGTCGCATCCGGCCATGTGAAAGAGTTCGCCGACAAGATGGTGCAGTGCCCGCACTGCGGTGAGTATCTCCGCGCCGATCACATCGCGGAGGAGAACGGCATCGAGAACGCGGGCACACTCCCGGCGGAGGCGCTCCAGGCGGCGCTCTACGAACTCCCCTGCCCGTCGTGCAAGGAACCTCTGGGCGAAGCGGGCGTCTTTGCGTTCAACCTGATGTTTCAGACGACAATCGGGCCCGGGTCGCAGCGGAAGGGCTACCTGCGCCCTGAGACCGCCCAGGGCATCTTCACCGACTTCGCCCGGCTCCTGCGCTTCTACCGCGACAAGCTCCCCTTCGGCGCGGTCCAGATCGGGAAATCCTACCGAAACGAGATCTCCCCCCGCCAGGGCATGATCCGGCTGCGCGAGTTCTCCCAGGCGGAGGCTGAGATCTTCGTCCACCCCGACCGGAAGGATCACCCTGCCTTCCATCGCTACGCGGACTACACAGCGCCCCTCCTCACCATCGCGCGGCAGCTCGACGGCCGGGAACCGGCCGCAATCACGATGCGCGCCGCCGTGGACGAGGGGCTGATCGCAAACGAGTACGTCGCCTACTACATCGCGCTGACGCACCGGATCCTGACCGCTATCGGCGTGGACCCGGCAAAACTCCGGGTCCGCCAGCACCTGATCGATGAGCGGGCACATTATGCGGCCGACTGCTGGGACGCTGAGGTCTACTCCGGCCGGTTCGGGTGGGTGGAGATCGTCGGCATCGCCGACCGCACCAACTATGACCTGCGCTCGCACGCCGGGCATTCCGGCACCTCGATGACGGTCTTCATACCCTACGACGAGCCCAAAAGGGTCGTAAAGCGGCGGATTGTGGCCGACATGGGCGTGCTCGGCCCCCGGTACCGCGGCAAGGCGAAGGCGGTCGCGGATGCGCTGGCAAATTCTGACCCCGGAGAGGACGGCGCGCGGGTCACCGTCGACGGCGAGGAGGTTTTCATCTCCGCTGACCTCTACCAGGTTCGGGAAGAGGAGGTGGAAGTCCGCGGCGAAGAGGTGATGCCCCACGTCATCGAACCGTCATACGGCATCGACCGGATGATCTACGTTGCGCTGGAGCACAGTTACGCCGAGGAAGAGGTCGAAGGCGAGATCCGGAAGGTGCTCCGGCTCCCGCCGGCGGTCGCACCGGTCCAGGCCGCCGTCTTCCCGTTGATGAGCCGGGACGGCCTCGATACCATCGCGCAGACGATCACGGAGCGGCTCACGCAGTGCCGCATCCTCGCCCAGTACGACGACTCCGGCGCCATCGGCAGGCGTTACCGGAGACAGGACGAGATCGGGACGCCCTTTGCCGTCACCGTCGACTACGATACGCTCGAGGACAACACCGTGACCGTGAGAGACCGCGACAGCATGGAGCAGGTCCGCATACCGATCGAGCGGCTGCCCCAGGTCCTCTCCGCACTCATCTCCGGCGCCACCACGTTCCGTGAACTCAGGGCATGAATTACATCTCCCACCCGCTGATCCGGCCAGAGAGCATCGAGGAACGGCGGTATCAACTCTCGATCGCGCTCCGGGCGCTTGACGCGAACACGATGGTCGTCCTCCCGACGGGCCTCGGGAAGACGGCCGTCGCGCTCATTGTCGCGGCGTCCCGCCTCCACTCCCACCCGGGGAGGGTGCTCGTGCTTGCGCCCACGAAACCCCTGGTCGAGCAGCACCTCCGTTTCTTCAAACAGTTCCTGCTATTCCGGAACGGCTCCGAGCCGGATGAGTCCGATTTTGCCATGTTCACCGGGGACACCCCCCCGGAGGAGCGGGCCCGGGCCTGGGAGGCGTGCCGGGTCTGTTTTGCCACCCCGCAGGTGATCAAGAACGACTGCCTTGCGGGGAGGTACAGCCTCGCCGACGTCGTGCTGCTGGTCGTGGACGAGTGCCACCGGGCGGTGGGGAACTACGCCTACGTCTTCCTTGCCGGGCACTACTGTACCGCGGCAAAAGATCCCCTGCTGCTCGCGATGACCGCCTCGCCCGGAGGGGACCCGGCGAAGGTGCAGGAGGTCTGCGACAACCTGCACATCGAGGCGGTCGAGACACGGGTGGAGACCGACGAGGACGTCCTGCCCTACATCCACGAGCGCGACATCCAGTACGTCGACGTCTACCTGCCCGAGGAACTCCAGGCGGCGCTCGTCGTCCTCAGGGGGCTCGTGGAGTCGCGTCTTGCCCGGCTCGCGAAACTCAACTTCCGCGTCCCGAAGCCCGACAAACTCTCGATGAAGGCGCTCAACGCCTTAAACGCCCAGATCCAACAGCGTATACGGACGCGCGACCCATCGGCGTTCATCGCGGCGTCCCTGCACGCCGAGTGCATGAAACTCCGCCATGCCATCTCGCTCGTTGAGACGCAGGGAAGCGAGGCGCTCAAACTCTACCTCGCCCGGCTCGGTGCGGAGGGAGCCTCGAGCGCGGGGAGCAAGGCGAGCAAGCGCCTCGTCGCCGATCCCGCCTACATAAGCCTCGTCGAGGCCGCTTCCGGCTGGACGGAGGAACTGCACCCCAAGGCTTCGATCGTCCGCGAACTTGTCCGGGCGCAGCTTGCGGCCCACCCCGAGAGCCGGATCATCGTCTTTGCCACCTACCGCGACACCGTCCAGACGCTCGTGGATACGCTCACCGCTGCCGGCATCGCCTGCGAGCGGTTCGTCGGCCAGGCGTCGCGGGACGCGGAGCGGGGGCTCTCGCAGAAGGAGCAGATCGCGAGCCTCGCCCGGTTTCGGGAGGGCGAGTTCAGGTGCCTGGTCGCGACCTCGGTGGGCGAGGAAGGGCTCGACGTCCCCTCGACGGACATGGTGATCTTTTACGAGGCTGTCCCCTCGGAGATCCGGAGCATCCAGCGGAAGGGGCGGACAGGAAGAAGCGGCAGCGGCACGATCGTCGTGCTGGTGACGAAAGGCACGTCTGATGAGACATTCCGGTATGTGAGCCAGAACCGGGAGCGGGCGATGGTGACGGGGATCAGGAGCATGAGCACCACGCCCGCACCCCCTCCCGCCCTGGCCGTTCCGCCCGCCACCGGACAGACGGATTTCCTCGCGTTTGCCCCCGCGGGGCCGGCGATCACCGTCGACGACCGGGAGACGTCGTCACGGGTCGCCGGGCGCCTGCATGAACTCGGGGCGTCGATCACCCTCGAACGCCTTGAGTTCGGCGACTACGCCATCGGCGACCGTATCCTCGTGGAGAGGAAGACCGTGCAGGACTTCATGAACACCCTCGTCGAGCGTGACCTCTTCGGGCAGATTCGAGCCATGGCCGACGCGGTGCCGCGTCCTGTCCTGATCATCGAAGGGGAGGACGACCTCTATGCGGTTCGAAACATCCACCCGAACGCAATCAGGGGCACGCTTGCGGCCATCACGGTCGATATGGGCGTCGCGCTCATCCGCACGCGGGACGCGGACGATACCGCCGAGACGCTCTACGTCCTTGCGCAGCGGGAGGGGAGCGAGCGGGGGGAGCGGAAGGTGCACCCGAAGAAGTCGTACCACTCGGTTCGTGAAGAGCAGGAGTACGCGCTCGCTGCGTTCCCGAATGTCGGCCTAAAAAGCGCCCGTCTCCTCCTCGAACACTTCGGGTCGCTCAAAGCGATCGTCGATGCCGAACCGGAGGAGCTGGCGGCGGTGCACGGGATCGGGGAAAAGACCGCCCGTGCAATATGGGATCTCGCCCGCAGACCTTACCGCTGACCCAGTCTCGCGAGGGCTCTGGCGCCCCGCTCGACCGCCTTCATCAGGGTCAGGCACTCTTCGGGCCTCTGTTCTTCCCTGATCCGTTCGCAGAGGTGGACGATCGTCCGTTCGATCTCCACGGCAGCCTCACCCTGCGGCTCCCCTCGTGCGGCCGCCGCCGGTGCCGGGGACCGCCTGGATTCTGGTGCCGGTGCAGGCGGCTCCGGTTCGGGAAGAGGTTCTTCTGGCGCAGCAAGCGGACAGATCACACACTGTGTCTTTCCCTTGTACTCAAACAGGGGGTACCCGCAGACCTTACAGGATTTGGCGAGCATCTTCCCTCCCTTCAGGAGATACTCGGCCATGACTTCGTCAGCCTGATCTGCTGTCATTTCGTCGAACTCCCTTAATGAACTTATATATGTCTGGATGCCATTAATAATAGAGGGGTAATTCTAATGGCAAGTCCAGACGAAACAATACGGATCTGCATTCAGATGCTGCAGAATATCAGCGAGGATTCTACCATTCCACGCAATATCCGACGCGTCGCAGACGCGACCAAAACGGTTCTCCAGGACGAGTCTCGGAGTATCGGCCTCCGCGCCGCAACCGCAATATCCATGATCGATGAGATCAGCAACGACCCGAACATGCCGGTCCACGCACGGACCCGCATCTGGGAACTGGTATCTCAACTCGAAACGGTACCGCTCGATTAAATCACTCATTCTTCCTGAACAATTCCGGCGAAGACCAGGGCAGAGCGATACGTATTCTCGGGTTGCCAGTCAGGCGACCCTATCGCTCTGCCTGCAGTATCGCCGCCGTGCGTCTCCTTCCTCGCGTTTCACTCCACGACGGTGACGTAGACCGTCCGCTTACGGCTCGACCGCACGTCGAGCTCTAAGAGGACGATCTGCTGCCACGTCCCGCACGCGAGCGCACCGCTGATGACCGGGACGGAGAGCGACGGGCCGACGATCGCCGCCCTGACATGGGACCGCCCGTTACCGTCGCCCCATGCCGCGTCGTGGGCGTAGGGGATATCGGCCGGGGCGATGACCGAGAGCGCCCGGGAGAGATCGGAGAGCACGCCGGGCTCGTACTCAATGGTGGTGACGGCGGCGGTCGAGCCCGCGACGAAGACGGTTGCGAGCCCTTCCCGAACACCGCTCTCGGTGACCGCCTGCGTTATTTGGGGTGTGAGGTTGACGATCTCCCCCTCCCCGTGCGTATCTATCCTGATTGTCGTACGAAACATCACAGACACCTCGTCCGCACGTCCTGTTGTCCTCCGGCCGGATAAAACCCGCGGAGAACGACGGTGGTGCGGGGTGCCGAGATCCGGCACGTTACGGGGACGTTTCCCGGTGCGGAGCGGCCGTCCTGCGTGGGATCGCCAAAAACGCTTTATGGGCGAGACGGGTATTTCCTCTCCGGAGATGGTGGTGATGCCCTATCGATGGAACAACAGACAGGATGTGGACGAGGCGGTCGTCGCCGTGATGAACACGCTTGACCGCGGCCAGGAGATCCATGGATGGCTGATGCACACCCTGCAGCAGGCGATCAATGACTCCGATCCGCAACTTGCAGAGCACTTCTTCACGGAGCTTGAACGGCACCGGCCCGAAGCGCTCAGGTACTTCAGGAAGCCGGAATTCTAACTTTTTTGGCCGGGGAGTTCGTCCCAAAAAATCTCCGAACCTTCGATACATCCTGATCGGAGCCCTTACTTCCCGGGTATCTACCATCTGAGCCACATTCAGAGCAAGGAGGGTGAAACGGCTTTCTATTGGACATCGTCACTCGGGGGAGGGCCCGGGAAGGGGTGTCCTCCTCCTGGTAATAGCGTTTCGTGACAACTTCAGGAGGATGGCCTGAGCCCGTGCCCTTCACCCGCTGCAGTTTCCGTCTATTGGCCTTAACCCGGGCGGAAAAAAAGGCCTTGTTGAACCCCCCGTTTGCTCTAGATGGCCGCAATCAGGGGTACTCAGGGGCACGGCTTTCCACCGGGCTGCGCATCTGACAATGCTCGAAGGACGCTCCCTGAGGAGCATCCTACTGCGCACCTGCGGTGCTTGTGCTCCGGATGTTCGCATCTTCGGTGCTCATGCTCCCGCCCTAGCGGCCGGTCGCATTCCGTCCATCGCAAGTCCAAGACCTTCGGTCTTCTCCAGCGATGTCCTGTAGGGGCATCGCCTATCGCCACACACTGCCCGCCCCCCTGGGGGCGGGAGGAGCGCGAAGCGCGGGTGGTGGGGGTTACAGAGATCCATTACAACGCGGAGAGACAGGGGAGGGGGACACCCCCTCCCCGTCAGCCCCTCCCCCAATGGCGATTCTCCCACGGTCCACTGCATGGGGACATGTTCGAGGAAAAAGGTTGATCCTGGGGACAGCCGGGCCCGGCACCAGCCTCACCAGGGAAAGGATGAAGATCGGAACAGGGTTGCAACAGGACCGAATGTTTACCTGTTTTTGGCCGGGAAACGGTCCGAGACCGTGCCCTTCAACCCACTGCAGCCGCCGTTTACCGGCCTTCGCCAGATAGAAAAAAAGAACGTTCTTTGGTATTTTCAGGCCGGAAAGACGCGTCACGCCTCTTCCCCGGGCTCCTCGGAATCCAGGATCGTGAACCCGATAACCCTGTCGCCGTCGTCGAGCCTCATGACCCGAACACCGCGGGTGCCGCGCTTCTGGATCGAGATCTCGGAAACCTTCGTCCGGATCACGATGCCGGACGCGCTCATCACGATGATCTCGTCGTCGCCGGAGACCGCCATCGACCCGACGACGTTGCCCGCCCGGGCGTCGACGACGATGTTTCGCACCCCGAGCGTGCCCCTGCCGTGGCCGCGGAACTCGTCGAACTCCGTCCGCTTACCATAGCCCCGTTCCGTGATGGTGAGGAGATGTTCCTCCTCGACCACTGATACGGCCTGCAGCGCGTCGCCGTGGCGGAGTTTGATCCCCCGCACGCCCATGGCGTTCCGGTGAACCGGGCGGACGGCCTCCTCGTGGAACCGGAGGCTCTGCCCGAACTTCGTCGTCAGGATCAGCTCCTGGTCGCCGTCGGTCGCCTTCACGTCCACCAGCGCATCACCGTCGCGGAGGTTGATGGCATTGATCCCGGTCTGCCGGGGCCGCGAGAACTCGTCGAGCGCCATCTTCGCGACCGTTCCGCTCCTGGTCGCAAAGAAGAGGAAGCGGTCGGGCCGGAACTCCCGGACCGGGATCACCGCGGTCACCCGTTCTTCGCCGGCAAGGTTCAGGAGATTGACGAGGGCCTTGCCTTTGCCCGTCCGCTGCCCCTCAGGAAGGTCGTAGACCTTCAACCAGTACATTCTCCCCCTGTCGGTGAAGCAGAGGAGGTTATCGTGCATGTTCGCGACGAAGACCCTCTCGACGCCGTCGTTGTCTTTCATCGCCATGCCGATGATGCCGCGCCCTCCGCGCCGCTGGTTCCGGTAGGTGTCGAGGTCGATCCGTTTTACGTAGTTCGAGGAGGTGAGCGAGACCAGCATCGGTTTATCCTCGATGAGGTCCTCCCTGTCGAACGCCTCGGCTGCCTGCGCAATCCGGGTTCTCCGTTCGTCGCCGAAGCGCGCACCGATATCGACGAGTTCTTTCCTGATCTCGGCGAGAATGCTCGCCTCGCTCGCCAGGATCGCGGACAACCGCTCGATCTCCGCCGCAATTGCATCGCGCTCGTCCAGGATCTTCTGGTGTTCGAGTGCCGCAAGCCTCCGGAGTTGCATCTTCAAGATGGCATCCGCCTGCACCTCGTCGAGCGCAAACTTCACCACCAGGGCCTTCTGCGCCTCATCGGTTGTCCCGGAACCCCGGATGGTCGCAATGACCGCGTCGATGTTGTCGAGCGCGACGAGGAGGCCGCGGAGGATGTGCATCCGCTCCTCGTTCTTCGTGAGATCGAACTCGGTCCTCCGCCGGACCACGTCCACCCGGTGCTTGAGGAACTCGTGGATGATCTCCTTGAGGTTCAGGGTCCGGGGCTGGCGGTCGACGATTGCGAGGTTGATGATGCCGAAGGACGACTCGAGCGCCGTGTGCTTATAGAGGAAGTTCAGTATCACCTGGGGTGCGGCTCCCCTCTTGAGTTCGACCACGATCCGCATACCGTCGCGGTCGGACTCGTCGCGTATATCGCCGATCCCCTCGATCTTTTTCTCGCGGACGAGGCCGGCGATGTGCTCGATCAGGCGCGCCTTGTTCACCTGGAAGGGGATCTCGGTGATGATGATCTGCGGTGTCCGGCCCTCCTCCTCGA